>CAZOKM010000009.1:0-30605 GCA_964580405.1 uncultured Candidatus Bathyarchaeia archaeon
GAACTCGGCATCAACGCCCCGCTGCAGAGGCTCGGTAAGGTTAAGAGCTTCACTCGGAACGAGCGGGAAATTTCGATGCTGTACCTTTGCCGCTACGATGGGCGAATTAGGTTCAACGCCGAAGAGGTAACCGAGGGAGGCTTCTACAGCGCAGAAGACATCAAACGCAGCATCAGGACGGGAGAAAAGAAGTTCGCGGACGGGTTCAAAATCGCCTTCAGAGAACTATTAAAGCACATGGGGAACGAAAACCGCAAAGACTAAAAACGAAAAGCCTCCTCATTTGAGTGCAGCCCGACAGTTCGCAGGAAAGCCTATTGGAATCCAGCGTGTTCCATCTTCTGAACGAAAAAGTCCGCGACGCATTGTCACAGATGGGGCTGTCCGAGCCGACTGAACCGCAGATAAAAGCTATTCCACCAATTCTTAATGGCGAGAACGTTCTGCTGGTGGCGCCCACAGGAAGCGGGAAGACGGAAGCCGCGCTGCTCCCAGTTTTTTCACGGTTCCTCGACGCGCCAAGCAGAGAGGGCATATCAATTCTATATATCACCCCGCTCCGCGCCCTGAACAGGGACATGCTCAAACGGGTTTCGGGATGGGCGCAGCTACTCGGCCTAACAGTTGAGGTGAGGCACGGAGACACCACTACCAAAGTCAGGCGGAAGCAGGCTCTGAGGCCCCCGAACATGCTTGTGACGACCCCCGAAACTCTTCAAGCTGTGCTCCCAGGCGGGCTGATGAAGCAGAACCTCAGCAGCGTCCGCTTCGTCATTGTCGACGAGGTTCATGAGCTCGCCGAGGACAGGCGCGGAGTCCAGCTCACCCTAGGGCTTGAGAGGCTGAGGGAGGTGACGGGCTGCGAGTTCCAGAGGATTGGGCTGTCCGCGACGGTCGGGAACCCGAAGGAGATGGCTTCGTTCTTCGCTGGAGCCGACCGCCAAGTGAGGGTCGTCGAAGTGTTTCCCCCGAAGAGCTACGTGTACACTATCGAGTGCCCAGCGCCCGACCAGCCCGACTACGACTTGGGCGGAGACCTCAACATCGCCCCCGAAGCTGCCGCACGAATCAGGCGGATTCTAGACCTCGTGAACGGCCACGTTTCGACGCTGGTCTTCGTCAACAGCAGAGCCAACGCCGAGATGATTGGGCACAAGCTCCTCCAACTATCCAAGGACATAGCTGTCCACCACGGGTCGCTGTCGAGGGAGGAAAGGGCAGCCATGGAGGACAGGTTCAAGGACGGAGCCCTGAAGGCAATCATCTGCACCAACACGCTGGAGCTCGGCATCGACATAGGCAACGTCGACTTCGCGGTCCAGTACCTCTCCCCCCGGCGCGTGTCGAGCCTTATCCAGCGGGTCGGAAGGAGCGGGCATAGGCTAGACAGGGTCTCCCAGGGCGTCATCGTTACGGCTTATCCTGATGATACGCTCGAAGCTATCGCCTCGGTGAGGAGGGCGTACCTGAACCTTTCGGAGCCGATTCGGTTCCACGAGAACTGCTTGGACGTTCTGGCTCATCAGACCGCGGGGATATTGATGGACAAGGGAAAGACGACGGTTGACGAAGCCTACGAAATCGTCCATAGGGCTTACGCTTACCGCGACCTGTCCAGGGCGAAGTTTCTCGAAGTTGTTAAGTATCTGCAGTCGCTTAGGGAGCTGTGGATGGAAGGCGACGTTTTGGGCAAGACGGAGAGGACGAGGCTCTACTACTACGCCAACCTTTCGATGATTCCCGACGAGAGGCGCTACCCCGTCATCGACGTGGTCTCAGACAATAAAATTGGCATCGTCGGCGACGAGTTCATGTCGCTCAGAGCACGGGTCGGGCTGAACTTCCTCTGCGCGGGGAAGGTTTGACGCATCGTCCAAATCGAGGACGAGACGGGAAGAGTCTACGTGATTCCCGCCGAGGACCCGTTCGCAGTTGACCCAGGCTGGGACGGCGAGCTCATGGCTCTGCCCATCGAGATTGCCGAAGAATCTGGGAGGCTGAGGCGAGAAATTTCGGACGAGCTCAAAAGGCTGGGGGACCTCGAGAAGGCAACGGAAAGTGTTGCAGGAAAACTTCATGTTAAGCCCCAAGTTTTACGGGAAATTGTTGACGAGTTGAATGAGCACATAAAGCGGGGGTTGCCTGTTCCGACGGACAAGCTCATCGTAATGGAAGGTTATGGCAATTACCTTGTCGTGCACTCCTGCTTCGGCGAAACCGTCAACGCCACGCTGGCGTGCATCTTCGACGCCGTCCTCTCCGACCGCGACATGATAACGGGTTGGTGGCACGACGCGTTCCGCATCCTGATTGAGGTGCCCCGGAAGGTTGAGCCGCGAGACCTCGAAAAACTTCCAGCAGAGCTCTTCGGGTTAAGCGACGACGCGGTGGAAAAAGCGTTCAGCGAATACCTCGAAGCCCGCTTCCCGTTCCCCGAAAAGGTGAAGCACGTCGCCGAAAGGTTCGGCGCCCTCCCCAGAGGAAGGATGCTGGACCTTGAGATGCTTTCGCAGCTGATGGCGAGGTTCAAGGATACACCCATTTATGAGGAGACCATGAGGGAGGTCATGGCTGAGAAGGTCGACCTGCCGTCCGTGAAGAAGATTATGGCTCAGGTCAAGTCAGGCGGCATCCAAGTCCAAACCCTCCTCTCCCGAGAGACTCCGTCGCCCATCGCCTACCACATCTTGGCTACGTACGCGGACGTCCCCGAGCTGATGGCTCCCCGGCAGGTTCTCTTGAGCAACATCGAGCGGATGAAGAAGTCGGTGGAGTCGCGTAAAACTGCTCTGCTGTGCCTTTCGTGCAGAGACTGGACCACAGAAACGAGGGTCCGCGACATCCCAGAAAAGCCCGTCTGCGGAAAATGCGGCTCTGGACTCCTGACAAGCCTCAGACGGCTGAACGACGTCGAAAGGCTGAAGGACCTTTTCGTCAGGCGCGCCAAGGGGGAGCAGCTCGCCGACGAGGAGCTGAAGGAGCTGAGCACCGCCCGGCGGGCAGCCGATTTAACGTTGAGCTACGGGAAACAGGCGATAATTGCCCTGCAGGTCAAGGGCGTCGGGCCCGAGACTGGGTCGCGGATACTCGGCAAGATGCACGTGAACGAGGACGACTTCTACATGGACCTTCTGAAAGCAAAAATCCACTTCCTGAAGACGCGGCAGTTCTGGGACGACAAGAACCCGAGAAGAAACTAAAACATAATATTACGGGTTCTTAATCGCGCCCAACACGAGCCCAAGGAGCGCCATTCGGACGACGACACCGTTTCGGGCTTGCTCGAAATATTTCGCGAACGGGGTTGCGTCAACCTCGACCGCTATCTCCTCCATCCGCGGAAGCGGGTGCAGGACCGCGAGCTCGTTCTTCGCGCTTCTCAGCATCTTCAGGTCCACCGCGAACGTGCCCCGGACCTTCTCGTACTCGCCGAGGTCGGGGAACCTTTCCTTCTGTATCCGCGTCACGTATAGCACGTCGAGCTCTGGAAGGATTTCGTCGATTTCCCTGTACTCGGAGACCTCAATTCGGCTCCTGATTTCCTGCAGGACCTCGCTCCGCATCTTCAGGAGGTCGGGCGAGACCAGGTTGAGCTTGACGTCGTAGAGCGACAGGGCGTAGGCCAGCGAGTGAACCGTCCTCCCGTACCTCAGGTCGCCCATCAGAGCGATGTTCAAGCCGTCAATCTTGCCCTTGGCTCGCAGAATCGTGTAGAGGTCCAGCATCGCCTGAGTCGGATGCTCCTCGGCTCCCGAGCCTGCGTTGATGACTGGGACCTGGGCGTATTCTGCGGCGAACCGTGCTGAGCCCTCGAGGGGGTGGCGGAGCACGATGATGTCCGAGTACTTTTCGACGACCCTGACCGTGTCAGCCAGCGTCTCGCCCTTCCACACCGACGAGACTCCGGGCTCCGCGAAGCCGATGACGTTTCCTCCGAGCTTGTACATGGCCGTCTGGAAGCTGAGCATGGTCCTCGTGCTCGGCTCGAAGAAGAGTTCAGCCAGAACCTTGCCGCGGAGCATGTCTGACCCCTTCTCTGCCATGGGCTCGATGGACTTCGAGACTTCCAGAATGTAGTCGATTTCCTCGCGCGTGAAGCCCTTAATCGAGACGATGTCCCTGTTCGTGAAGTTGAACCCGCTTTTCATGGCGAAGACTCACCTGAACAGCAAATACTGAACGAAGGAATTTAAGTCTTTCAACCGAGCCATCTGAAAAATTTGGAATATTGCATGGTGAAGACAGCACAATTTTTGTCGCAACGATTGGGGCGTTAACGCTTAAAAGGTAAATACGGATTTGTCAATATTGACATAGAATTAATGAGTGTCATTTTCATGACTGACATGGACTCCTTCAAGTTATTGTCAGTTGCCCTAAAATTCAATGAGAAAATTAATTTGCAGGACGCGGACGGTTTGGCTGAGCTGATGACGGACGACCACGCCTTTATTGACAGCGACGGAGGAGTAACCAGAGGAAAGGAAGTCATGAAGGAGGGTTGGAGGAGCTTCTTCAAGGAGTATCCCGACTACCGAAACGTTTTCACCAGTATGTCGGTCCACGGCGACGTTGTCGTCATGGTCGGTTATTCCGTTTGCTCCTTCAAACCACTCGACGGTCCGAACATGTGGACCGCAAAAATCCGCGACGGCCGAGTCTCCGAGTGGAGAGTCATTTGGCTAAATAAGAGAGAATAACGGAACTTCAACGCAGCAAGCAGTTTCCCCTGCAGCACTTGGAACATTTTTTCTAGCAGATTCTCCATCGTTTTTTCAAGTCAACGCATGCTGCCTGTGATTGACGGAAATTTGGTGGGTTAGGTTTTTATGCAGTTGGTTCAATAGATAGCTTCAGGCAGTTGGTTGGCATGTCTCACGGGACTTTGAGGGTTTCGAAGATTAAGAACGGCACCGTCATCGACCATATCACGAAGGGGCGCGCCTTGGACGTTGTTAGGATTCTGGGCATCAACGGGCGCTCGGGCGGGGTTGTGACGATCGCGATGAACGTTCAGAGCGGGAGACTCGGCGTCAAGGACATCGTGAAAATTGAGGGGCGCGAGCTCAGCTCGGAGGAGGTTGACAAGATTGCTCTCTTTGCCCCCCACGCAACAATTAACATTATACGTAACTTTAGGGTCACGGAGAAGCAGACGGTTAAGCTGCCGTCGGTCGTCCACGGCCTCGTCAAGTGCATCAAGCCGTCGTGCATCTCGAACAGCGGGAACGAGCCCGTCAAGTCGATCTTCTACATGGAGGAGGCTGACCCGCTGAGGCTCAGGTGCCACTACTGCAACAACATCATGGAAGAGAAGGACATCCTCCAGCAGTTCTAACCCCGAAAAGCACCGTCAACTGGTCAAAGAAATGCTCGTGTGCGGCGTCGACGACGCGGGGCGGGGCTCAGTCATCGGACCCCTAGTCATAGCTGGAGTGCTGGTCGACGATAAACGGGCAGATGAGCTCAAGGCCCTCGGAGTCAAGGACTCTAAGCTCCTTTCACCAAGCCGAAGAAGCCAGCTGGCGCCCCAAATCGTCAAAGTTGTCTTGAGTCATTACGTCGTGAGGTTGTCGCCTGCAGAAATCGACGTCGTCGTCGAAACAGGCGCAAAGCTCCACCGCCTGAACAGGCTCGAAGCCCACGCCATGGCCGAGGTGATCACGTTCCTCAAGCCCGACATCGCTTTCGTCGACGCGTCGGACGTCCTGCCCGACAGGTACGCTGAGCACGTCGCCGAGAAGGTCCCCTTCAAGGTTAAGCTGGTTTCTGAGCACAAGGCTGACCGAACCTACCCCGTGGTTTCAGCCGCGTCGATAATCGCCAAGGTCGAACGCGACAAAGCCATCTCCGAGCTCGCAGGAATCCACGGGAACATGGGCTCAGGCTACCCTTCCGACCCTGAAACAGTAGTTTTCCTCGAGAGGTGGGTGAGGAGCCACGGGTCTTTTCCCGAGTTCGTCAGGAGGTCTTGGGCTCCCGCCAAAAAGGTGAAGGCGAACCTTAGCGCTTCCCAGAAGAGCCTCATTTGAGTAGCGTCTCGAGCTTCTGGCTGTGCGGCATTTTTTCGAGGTCGTCGATGCTGAGGAAGGTGACGCCGCGGTTGCCTGCGACTTCTCTACCGAGTAAGACGGGTTTTGCCTTTATCACCTTTCCTAGGCTCGCGATCTCTTCCACACGGTCCGTCGCGCCTTCTTCGCGTTCTTCAACGACTCCACCGATCAGCCTGAGCCTCGCGCGTGGTCGGAAGGCGGCGAAGTCGAAGGGAGAACGGTTCGTCGCGTAAACGTCCCAGCCGAATTTGCCAAGTTTCTCCAGAACGTGACGGAGGAAGTGGTTTCCCACGTTGTGGCTCTTGTTATTCGGGTGGTCGTTTATTTTGGGAGCGCCATTATTGTCTATGTTGTTTTCGAGCACGTTAATCGACTTGACGATTGGAACGCCGAGGGTCTCTGCGAGCTGGTAAGCGGCGGTGACTGAGACTCGGGTCATGTCCTTTTCGTAGCCGTAGAGGGCTCTTCTTGAGACTCCGACCATTGACGCCAGCTTGCCAATTGACAGCTCGAGCTCGTGTCTTCGCTCCCTGATCTTGCTTCCGTCGGTCCTCACGTAGTACCCGCCCGGCGTCGCCTCGATCAGCGGGTGAGTGCCGTGGACCATGTCCTCAAGCGTCTTCGAGGTCACGACGTGGGTGCCGTACCGCGAGTAGATGGTGTCACTGCTGAGCGACTCTTCGCCATTAACGTCCGAGACTATGAGCGAGGAGCAGCTGAAGCAGTCCGCGACTGTTTTGAGCTCGACGGCGTCGCTCCGCGAAACATCCCGTATGTTGCGGGTGACCTTGACGAAGACGAGGGTCTCCTCTTTTCGGGCGGCGAAGTCGAAGCAGCTCTCCCTAGAAGTGCACGTCCGAGAAACGTTGAAGCCAGCGTTACGGAGCGCCGCCTTAGCGAAATCCAGTGCCCCAGCGCGCTCCACAGGCTTCACCGTGACTCTATCCTGAACCGCCAGATATAAACTCGAGCTTCCGCTGGCGTAATAAAGATAATGCTATTGAACGTTGCCCTTTTTATAAAAGAATGGTTGCGCGATGGCTGGAAAAATTTTGTAAGAAAGAGCCTTTACGTCGGTTGCTCTCCCTTGTGTTCCACCAGTTCGCCTTTGGGCTTCATGTACTCGATTTTGGCTTTGACCTTTTCGAGCTCGTCCTGGTAGCCGCGGATTTTCCTGTCGGTCTCTTGCTTTTTGGCTTCGACTTCCTTTCTGCGCCTCGAGGATGCGTTCAACTGGATTTGGAGCTTGTTGTACAGCTGCACGTCGCGGCACTTCCTGAGCTCGTCGTAGAGCTTGTTCTCCTCATCCATGACCGTGGCGAACTTCGCGTCAACCGCCTTCTTCTGGGCCTCAAGATCAGCGAGCAGCGCCTCAATCTTCTTCTGCTCTTCCCGCAGAATCGCGACGGTCATGGTGGTAGACATGGTTCAACCTAAACACAGGAACGTCTTATAAATTTGGCGCTAAACCCGTATTCAACATTAACGATAGGAAAGACTTATCCTGTTTTGAGCACCAACAGAAAATTACGTTTGAGCACCAATTCTCGTTCTGTCCAGAGGGGGGCTATATATAGGCTGGTCGGAAAAGATGACTATCCCCACAATTGATGAGGTGCGATACAATTTATAGGCCAAAAATTTGTCTATACTTGGAGGCATAGGCTTGGTCGTGTCCTTAACGTTGAGTCCAGACGTGAAGGCTGCGTTTCCCGAGTTAACGGTCATGGTCAGACAGATCAGCAATATCAATGTGGAGATGGTTAATCCAAAGTTGGAGGAGACTAAGAAGCAAATTACAGAGGAGACCCAGCGGTTCTACACCGTTGAAACGCTAAAGGATAGACCCATCCTCAGGGCGTACCGTGACTTCTTTTGGCGAATTAAGGTCGATCCCACGAAAATACGCCCCGCAGCTGAAGCCTTGATACGAAGAATCGTCAACGGAAAGCCGTTGCCCTGCATTAACACGCTAGTTGACGCCTACAATCTTGCTTCAGTCAAAACTGAGGTCGCCGTCGCCGCATTTGACTCGGATGGTCTGCGTGGAGACTTGACGATGCGTTTCGCAGAGAAAGACGAAGAGTTTCTCGGGATCGGGATGGACAAGCCTTTGCGTCTCCAAGGGGGCGAAATCGTCGTTCAAGACGCTGAAAAACTGGTCGCAGTCTACCCTTACCGCGATGCCGAGTGCACGAAGGTCGCGGAAGCCACAAAAAACGTTGTTCTGTTATTCTGCGGAGTCCCCGGCATAAGCGAAGAAAAACTGGTTGACGCACAAAACGTCACCTCCGAGTACGTGACGAGGTTTTGTGGCGGAACCGTAAAGGCTTAAAAACGCGGAGGATGATTCTTGGGAAAAGGGGAATGTGGTTGTCGTTCAGGCTGAGGATGGAAGAGTCAGCAAAAAAGAGGGGCTCCCGCATCGTGCTTGCTCTAGATCAGCTCCCACAAGGCGCAGGCGACCTCCTGAAGGGGAGTATCGAGGTCCTTGAGGAGACGAGTCCGTTCCTTTGCGCGGTGAAGCTGAACCACCACCTCGTCTTGCCCTTGGGGCTTTTCGACGGCGTAAAGAAAATCGTGGACAGGGCGCACAGCCTCGGGCTTCCCGCCATCATGGACTGCAAGATCAACGACGTGGGGTACACGAACCGCGTCATAGCCGAGAACTACTTCCGCGCGGGCTTCGACGCCGTCATCGCGAATCCGTTCGTGGGCTGGGAGGACGGGCTGGAACCTGTCTTCGAAGTCGCTAAAAGCATGAACCGGGGCGTAATCCTCCTCGTCTATATGAGCCATAAAGCCGCGTGGGAAGGCTACGGTCAGACGGTGAAGAACCCAGCTACAGGCGAAGAACAGCTGCAGTATGCGGTTTTCGCGCAGAAGGCTCTGTCGCGGAAGGCGGACGGCGTGATCGTGGGAGCCACGTACCCCGAAAAGATAAGGGAAGTTCACGCAATCCTCGAGGACAAGGTGCCCATCTACTCACCCGGCGGCGGCGCACAGGGCGGAGACGTCAAAGCAGCTGCTGAAGCCGGAGCACAATACCTCATCGTCGGCAGGGCGATAACGTTCGCTGAAAGCCCAAAACAAGCTGCGAAGAAAATCAGAGATTCCGCTAAAGAATAATCATTCGTACAAAAATTTTTTGAAAATTCTTTGTCTATCTGGTCCACAGTTCTCTTCTTAGGAGGTCGCGGACCGCGGCTCGGATGGCTGCGCTTCGGCTGGGGTACATGTTTTGCCTGACGAGTTCGTCGAGTCCCTCGAGGTAGGCTTCGGGAAGTAGGACCGTAACAAGCTTCATAGGGGTTAAGCCTCATCATAACATGCGCGAATACATTAATATTAATACTATGTATAAGACTATTGTTTAAAAGAATTTGCCACGAGAAAAGGCGTGGTCCATACCAAAAGTAAAAGTCACTAAAAAAGAGTGTGCCATCAAATGAAGGGTTTCAGCGCGAAAAACTTTGTAAAAAACCAAATTAATGAGATAAGAAAGGTCATAGGCAACGAGAAGGCCGTGATAGCGGTCTCGGGCGGAGTGGACAGCTCAACCTGCGCCGTGTTGGTCCACCAAGCCATCAGCGAAAACCTCGTCTGCGTCATACTCGACGACGCGTTCATGAGGGAAGGCGAACCCGAAAAGGTCTCGGCGCTTCTTTCTCAACCCCCCTTGAGTCTGCCCATGAAAATCGAGAACGTCCAGGAAAGATTCTTGAATGCGCTCAACGGGCTGAGGGACGCCGAGGAGAAGCGGAAGGCGTTCAGGAAAACCTTCTATGAGACCCTTGGCGACATCGCGAAGCGCGAGGGAAGCCAGTTCCTCGTTCAAGGCACAATCCTCGCCGACATCATCGAGACCAAGGGCGGAATCAAGACCCAGCACAACGTCCTCGAGCAGATGGGCATCAGCACGCGGGAGCTCTACGGCTTCAAAGTCGTCGAACCCCTCGTGACCCTTCTGAAACCCCAAGTCAGACAGGTAGCACGATACCTGAAAATCCCACCCGAAATCTCGGAGAGGCAGCCGTTCCCTGGACCCGGACTCTCTGTGAGGGTCGTGGGCGAAATCGTGCCCGACAAGCTGGCGTCGCTCAAGAAGGCAACCGCAATAGTTGAAGGTAAACTTGTCGAGCGCAAGCCCGGGCAGTACTTCGCCGCAATCATCGACAACGACGACATTTACCCGCGCCCGAACCTGAGGGAGCTCGTGAAGGCGACAGCTAAGTACATGAACCTGAGCTCAACGAAGGTCTGGGCGAAGGTGTTCTCCGACAAAGCCACGGGCATGAAGCAGAAGGCGCGACGGTACGGCGAAGTCGTGGCGGTGACGTGCCGGAAAGACAACAGCGAGCTCTACCAGCCTCCCAAGGAAAAACTGTTGGGGCTACACAAGAAAGTATTGGCGCAAATGAAGTCAACCACGCGGGTGCTGTACATGGTGGGTGAGGGAGATGTGAAACAGCCGTACGTGGTCTCCGTCAGAAGCGTCGAGACGAAGGACTTCCTCAAAGCCGAAATCTCGGAAATTCCGCTGGCGACTCTGAAAGAGGCCGCGGACCAGATTCTCAAGGAATGCTCCAACGTTTCAGCCGTCTACTACGACGTGACGCCTAAGCCCCCAGCAACGATAGAGATGGAGTGACGAGCTAATCTTTAAGAACATGCCTCGACAAGAGACGTTGTGAGTGAATGAAATGAGGGTCATCGTCCACAGGATAGAATCCATCAAGGACCCGGCTGGCAACCTCGGCAAGCGGGTGGAATTAATCGAAGAGGAGATGGTGCCGAGCTACGCCATCAGGCCGCCGACGGAGGAAGCCCGAATAGTGCAGGACGTCTTCAAGGCGATGCAGCAGCAGATGCCCATCCTCGGACAGCAAGCCAAGTTCAACTCCCCGAAGATAATCCTCTTCCTGACCGAGCAGGAGTACGAGGCGCTGGGCGTAAGGTTTGACGTGAACCAAGTCTTCGACGTTGAACTGGCGGACGGCAACATCAAGTTCCAGAAAGTCACATAAACTTCCATTCATCCGAGCTGGAAAAAGGAAGCCTGCTCAATTCCTATGATTTAATCCAAATTGTTCTGGACGGACGAAGCAGGTTGAAAGCGAGAGCCCACGTCTTCGTCAGCGGCAACGTTCAAGGCGTCTTCTTCAGGTACGAGACGCGGACGAAGGCAACCCAGCACAAGGTGACGGGGTGGGTCAGAAACACGCGCGACCGGAGAGTCGAAGCCGTGTTCGAAGGGGAAAAAGAAGACGTGGAAGCCATGATTGCCTTTTGCCGTCGCGGTCCACCCGGCGCATCGGTCAGGGGCGTTGACGTGCTCTGGGAAGAGCCGACGGGAGAGTTCGACAGGTTCCAGGTTCAATATTAAAATCTTCGGGTTCACCAAAAGGAATATTAGTCAACGGAAGGTTGTTAGCTGATGCGCTTTTGCAGGAATGGGCGCCAGAAAAGTTTGGGTGACGTTTATGAGTGAAGGATGGACCGAAACATGCGCCAGAATCCTCGAACAAATCGGGAAGATGGCGGAAAAGAAAGACAAGGACCGTTTGGACGTAGTTCAGTCGATGCGTTTCTCGCTGTTTGCGCTGCACCGCAGCATACTGGGCTGGCTAAACTGGGTGAACAACCCCGACATCATGGTGTCGTTCAACGCCGAGGAGCTCGCAACCATGAACGACAAGCTCAAGAGCTTCATAGAGGACTTCATAAAATACGACATCGAAATAACCAAGAAGGGAGAAGGAAAAACCGTGGCAGCCCAGAAGGCGAGGATAGAGGCTGAGGAAAAAGCCCGGAGAAGTCCAGACGACTTATTCTACATCTAATTCTTCGTCTCAGACCTTTTTCGCTATCCTGAAGTGGCTGTCCTTTCCCGCGCTCACGTATTCTCCGCCGAGCTGGTCGCGGATGACGTTGGCGATGCGCCTGAAGTTGTCCGACCCCAAGAAACCCCTAGGCCTGACGAGTACGCTCTCGTCCGTCTCCTCGAAAACCAGCATGCCCACCAAATCCTGCGGAAAAACCCTCTGAACGTCCTCAGCCGACTTCACGTCGCCAACCAGGACAGGGGCAGCTGAAGGCTCAGCTGACGGTATCGTCTGCTGCGAGGACCTGGGCTTCGGCAGAGGCTTCGAGGGCTCAGCTGCTTGAGTCTGCGGAGAACTGCCTTGGCCTGCCTTCAGGTTCTTCGAGATTTCAGCGAGGTCCTCTGACAGGAACTTAAGGACCCTAATCAAGTCGTCGATTCGTTTGACCAAGTCCTCGACTTTCGGCTTCTCCTCACCCATTAACAGCGCCTCCTATCCGGGTAGTAAACACACTATCTTGTCCTCTGTTCCTAAATAAGTAGCTATCCACGATGGAGGCCACATTTTTAGCTACTTCACGTGTCGTGTTCACCCAGTTTAAAGGAGGGAGGCGGCGTTTGAGGAAACCGACGCTGTCTTTTCACTGCTTACTCTCGATTACCTCGAAACATGCTGAGCGGAAACGGGGAGGACGACGTTTACTTTATGTCGTATTTCTGCTCGAGCTTCTGAAGCCGCAGCGTAATCCAGTCGTCAATCTTCTCCTGGCTCATGCCTTCCGCGTTCTCCTGCTCCTTGAGCTTGGCCTGAACAATTTTGACTAACTCACTCGGCTCAACAGGTTTGACGACGTAGGCGTCAGCGCCAACGTTCAGCGACTTCATTGCGTTGTCGAGGCTGGGGTATCCGGTGACCATGATCTTCATCGTCTTCGGCGAACGCTTGTGCAGCATGGTCAGCAGCTCCGTTCCTTCCATGTCGGGAAGCCTGATGTCCATCAAGGCGAGGTTGAAGAACTTTTCCTCGAACTTCGCTATGGCCTGCACGCCCGTCTCGGCGGTTTCGACCTCGTATCCTTGCCCCTCGAGAATCCACTGGAAGACCTTGCGGATCGACTCTTCATCGTCCACGACCAAGATTTGCTTCTTATTTTCACTCAACATGTTTCACCTCCGTCCTGAGAGGTAAATGCACAGTGAAGGTGCTCCCGTAGCCAACCTTGCTTGTGACGGTGAGTCTGCCGCCGTGGGCTTCGATGATCCTCTTACACACGGCCAGCCCTAGGCCCTGTCCCTTAGCTTTCGTCGTGAACAGGGGCTGGAAGAGTTTGGGCATGTTCTCCTCTGCTATGCCGACCCCCGTGTCCTGCACGCTTATGGAAACCTCGTCTTTGCCACTCGACGCCTTGATCGTGAGTTTACCTCCTTCAGGCATGGCCTGAACCGCGTTCAGAACCAAGTTCGTCATGACCCTCTTCATAAGGTAAGAATCGAGCGCAGCCGAAAAGTCTGGCTTAATCTCGTTGCTGACCTCCACGTTTTCGGGGATGTGTAGCACGTACAGGGTCTCATTCATCATTACGTGAAGATTCGTCTCATTAAGGTCCAAGTTCACTGGTCTCGCATAGTCCTGAAGGTCGGAGACAATCTTGTTCATGTAGACCGTTTGGTCGCGAAGCATCTCCATGAGCTCAAATAAGCTATTTTTTCCCGCATCCCTCTTAGTTGAAGCAGGCATTGTCTTGATTATTTGCTCAACCATGTAGGGAATCGCAGCGACCGTCTGCAGAGGGTTCCGAAGGTCGTGCCCCACCATCGCCGCCGTCTCTCCTATGGCAGCTAGGCGCTGGACCTCCTGAAGCTTCTTTGTTCTCTCCTTCACTATCTCCTCCAACTGCGTCGAGTAGCGCCTGAGCTCCTCTTCAGTCTGTTTAATTTTGGTGATGTCCCTCGAGATGCCGACGAGCCCAATCACCTCGCCGCTTTTATTTCTGATGGGGACCTTGGTCGCCGAATACCACGTTTTACCAATTTTGCTCATCATGACCTCTTCTTTGCCGATTATTGGCTTGCCGGACCTCATTACCGTCTGGTCGTCAGCCATGAACTGCTTCGCCATTTCGGGGGGGCTGAAGTCGTAATCCGTCATTCCAGCGGCTTCCTCTGGGCTGCTGATTCCCATGCCTGGGCAGCTTATCCTGCTGACTCTGATGAAATGGGAGTCTCTGTCCTTGAAGTAGATGGCGTCAGGCATGTTGTCCATCAAAGCATCGAAAAGGTCACGCTCGTACTCCAGTTTTTCCTCGATCCGCTTGCTCTCAGTGATGTCCCTCGACATGCCAACCAATCCGACGACCCGCCCTTTCTGGTCCTTGAGTGGAACCTTCGTGGCTGAAACCCAGCGGAACTGGCCATCCGCCCTCCTGATCTTTTCGATCTTGTTTATCACGGGCTTGCCCGTCTTGACCATTCTTTGCTCGTCCAAGTAAGCGTCTTTCGCATGTTCAGGCGTAAAGAAATCGAAATCGGACCTTCCGAAGGCTTCTTGGGGATCGTTGAGACCTAGAACCGTAGCCTGCGCCTTGTTAATCCGCGTGAACCTCGAGTTTGCGTCCTTGTAGTAGATTGTGTCGGGGATGTTGTCCAAGAGCGCCTGCAGAAGGTCTCTTTCGTAAGTTAGCTCATTCTCTATCCTGTTACGTTCCGAAATATCACGGAAAATGCCCTGAATGACTTTTCTGCCTCCAAGCCTGAAAACCTTGGCTTTTATTGCGACGTCTATGCATTTTCCGTCCTTTGTGATGACTTGCGTTTCAAGGATTGGTCCTCCATTCCCGTTAACGTGCTTCACGAAGGTTTTGCTGAATTTTCCTTTACCTTCATGCGGAGGATGGAGAATTCGCTGGCGCTTGCCTATTATCTCCGATTTTTTTCTTCCAACCATTCTTGTCGCTGCGCGGTTGCAGTCTAATATTATGCCCGTCTCAGCGTCGGCAACAAAGATAGCGTCCATCGCCTCCTCGAACAAGCCCCTATATTTTCCCTCGGAGGCTTTGATTTTCTCTTCTGCCTTTTTCAACTCTGATGTGTCTTGAAGCCTTATTTGTAGAAGCTCTTCGTCTTGAACGCGAATCTTCGACGCATTTAAAAGGACATTGACTACACTTCCGTCCCTACGTTTCATTCTAGTACGGAAGTTTAAGACGGTACCCCGTTTGTCGAGAGCCTTAAGAATTTTGTCAGAATCCCTAGAGTCGTCGCACAAGCTGAAAAGTCTGAGCCTTTGAAGCTCCTTTCGAGAAAATTGGGTGATTGCGGTCATAGCCTTGTTCGCGTTGATGACGCTGCCGCTGAGAGTCGCTATGCAGATGCCGAAGGGGGATCGCTCGAAAAGAATCCGATATTGCCCCTCGCTTTCGGCAAGCTTCGCTTCGATGCTTTTTTGTTCGGTGACGTTCTTTGCGACGACGAGGATGCCGACGGCTAAACCGTTTGTTCTTACAAGAGAGGCAGACACCTCAATATCAATATTTTTTCCCTTCCTGTTTTTAATAGACGCCGTGAAACTTGGTTTTTCCCCTAAAAGCGTTCTTTTGTATAGGTTTATCACCATTAGTTTGCTCTTAGTATTGGTATTCCATAATTCGCCGAAGCGTTTACCAACGATGTTCTTTTTTGAATCGCCTATCAGCTCCAAACCCTTTTTATTAACGTCGAGTATTCTGCCTGCCAAGTTGAGATAAGCCATGCAATCGTTGGTGTTGTTGAAAACGTTTTTGAACCCTTCATCCTGTAGCTTAACCTCATGCACATCCATCCTTTGACCATTATTTCGTATAGTCCGAGTCATCGCTTGAACTTCAGGTTGGACGACCCTCAATTTTTCTCCGTCTCCTCTTTACCGCTGGGCGGTGGCAAAAGGCGTTCCTTCTCCGAATTATGCAAAATCCTCAATTCCGATACTGCAGAAGGAAAGTTGATGGGTCCAGTCTCTTGAAGGCTGAATCCCAGTTTTTTGCACAATATTCTCAGAATGGTTCTTTCGATGATTGCACATCTTCCCATCGGGGTGACTGAGGCTAGGAATCTTGCAGGGGAATTATCTTCGTAGAGGATGTTCCTTAGCTCAGCGGAGAATATGCCGAGCTTCTGAGGAACCTCATACGAGGGGCATGACCTCATCTTGAGGTAGTCGTAAATCATTTGGGTACTTTTTTCGCCAAAAGCTGTTTTGAGCACCTCGTCAATGGTCTCCAGTAGCAGCTCGTCGAATTTTTTCTGACTTTCCGTTGAGACTTGCTGGTAAAGCTTCGCTGTTTCTATGATCGAAGCCAACCCCTGATGTGGACCTGCGGATGTGTTTTTCGGCTTTTACATACTGAACAATTCCAAAAACTACTTAACGTCTAGGAACCGAGTGTATGGGCAAAAAATACGTATGAAAAAACAGAGCTGACGAGCCTAAGAAAGAATATGTATGTCCAAAAGAACTAGAGGACCAGGGATTTCTCGGGTTCCCTCTGGATTCTGGTGCCGCAATGAGGGCAATAGACGCTCCAAGCTGAAATGCTTGTCCCGCACGACTCGCACGCGACCTTCCTGTTCTCTTTTCCGCAGAAGGGGCAAAAAACGTACTCAGACGAAATTATCTTTCCGCAGGAGCCGCAAAAATACGCCGACTTCGTTGATGTGACTCTTGAATTACGCGGTTTCGTCTTTTGGGACTGGACGAAGACGAGTATCCAGAAGACTACGGGAACGAACATTCCGACGGGGAGGCTGGCGTAGGTTTGAAAAAGCGGGTATTGTATGTAGACTTCCTCGTATCCCGAGCCAGAGAACAGCACCAGCCCGACTAGGCTTGAAACGCCGCCAAACTCGACGAGGCTGCCCTGCTTCCGTCTGGCGCACCCCCGAAGACTCAAGATTACGCCCAACACGACTAGCGCTGTGCCAGCGTACTTTGGGACCGAGTTGTACAGCTCCCACGTCGTCCACGTCTCCTGCTGAGCAGCGAACAAAGCGGTTTCCACCGCGAAGGGAAACTCAAGTATAACGAACCACGACGTCGAGAATCCGAACTCGTTGGTCCCCCAAGTAACCTTCCACGGCAAGGCCAGAGAGGCGAGAAGCAGGAGGCTGGCGACTAACCGCAGGTTCATTTCGTCAACCTTGCTTCCTGAACTTCGCCAACAGCTGCTCGAGATCTACAATTTCTTGGGTCCTTTCCTTCATGTCGCGCAGAATGACCTTCCCTTCCCTGATTTCCCTCGGAGCCACGATAACCGTGTAGGTGATTCCGCGCCTGTCCGCGTCAGAAAGCGCCTTCGAGATGGAGCGTCCCATGGTTTCGAGCTCAACAGCGACGCCGCCCTCTTTCCTGAGCTTCGACGCAATCTTGAAGGCTTCCCCAAGCATCGAACCGTCGACAGCTACAACCAGAATTCGGTTGTTAAGCCTCAACGCCTTTTCGGTCGTGGACGAGGAGGACTCTTGCTTCTGCAGCGCCAGCGACAGGCGGTCGATTCCCGGTGCAACGCCCACCGCGGGAACCTGTCCTCCGTTGAACAATTCGATAAGCTTGTCGTAGCGTCCACCTCCACCGACGGCGATGTCCATGCCTGACGCGAAGATTTCGAAGACCATACCCGTGTAGTAATCCAAGCCCCTCGCGAACCCGGCTTCGATGTTCAAGTTAACCTCTACTCCGCTAACCTTCAGCAAGCATAAAATCTCGCTAAGGTTCTTCGTAGCCTCCGAAGCCTCTGGATAGTCTTTAACCGCCCTTCCAATTTCCAAGGTGACCTTCTCCGCGTCGGCTCCTCTGATTCCGAAGAGCGACTTCAAAGTCTCCAAGCTGCTCTTTGTGCTTCCAGCCTTCTTGGCTAATTCAAGCGCATCATCAAATTGTTTTTTGTCTAGGAGCTGCATTACGCCGTTCTGCTGATCCTCGACGATTCCGTCGCGGCTGAGGATGCTACGCAGGATGCCGACGTGACCGACCTTGAAGTGGTAGTCCCGAAGCCCGATGTCCCGCAGCAGGCTGTCCGTCAGAGCTAGGATTTCCGCGTCCGCCTCAGGTTTGTTGGAGCCGAAGAGCTCGTAGTCGGCTTGCCAGAACTCGCGGTACCTCCCGAACTGGGGTTCGTCGTAGCGGTACAGGCTGCCCACGGAAAACAGCCTCAGCGGTCTCGGTGCGCTCTGCATCTTGGTCGCGACGAGTCGCGCTATCGAGGCTGTGAACTCGGGCCTGAGGGCGACCTTGCGTCCGCCGAGGTCGTCGAAGACGTACATGCGCTTCCTGTTGTCCTCGCCCACCTTGGCGGCCAGAAGCTCGTGGTGCTCAACGAGGGGGGTGACGACCTCGCGGAATCCGTACAGCCTGGAAACTTCTCTGGCCTTCTGCTCGATGAACCTCAGCCTCTCGGCTTCGTCAGCCACGATGTCTCTCATGCCGCGCACCGTTCGGCGGAAATCTGGAGCCAAAGTCAACACCCGCACTGTGAAATCGATGCAATCGTCTACGGTGCATATTCTATTGAATTAGAATAAAAAGCTCTTTCCTCTATAAAATGGACTGCACTATGCCAAGCGGTTTTTCATCCTTTTTACATCTTAGGCTCAAAGAAAAAAATAAAAAAAGAAAATGGATGCTGGGAGCTCAGTCTATGCTTGACAGCGCTTCGAATGCCTGTTCCTCTTTTTGTTTGATGGCTTTTAATGCGTCGGCGCCGTTTTTTCTCATGTCTTCGGTCCAAGTGACGGTGTCGATCATGCCTTTGGGCGTCCAAGTTTTCTTCTCTTCCTTCCTCACCCAGGACGGTAGGGTGAACTGCGTCCAATTGTCGAACAGGGTCTTCACGATGTCCTCGAACCTTTGGGCAGCGTCCTCGACTGCCGCCTTCTCCTTTCCCGAGAACTCGTCCTTGACCGATTGGAGGTATCTTGTTGCAGCGACGCGCGCGTCGAAGAGGCTGTCGTAGACCCAGCCGTTCACGAGCCAGTAGTGGTTGAAGGTCGCCTCGTCCATCTTTTTAAACGAGTCCTCGTTTTCCAGGTCCCTCGTCCAAGCGTCATAGGCGGCTAGGCCATTCGCGTAGTGGTCAATCTCCTTCTTACTAGAAAGCTCCACGGCCAGCTTAATCGAATCTCTGACGCTCCTCGTTCGGGGTGGGGCTGGTCCAGCCTTCTCTACCTTCAGAATAATCCAAGGGTCCTTTTCGGCGACCGAGTACTCGTCTCCCTTGTCCCAGTAGCTTCTGCAGATGAGCTTGCCGTTCTGGTACCCCGTGACGACTCCCCAGTCAGCGACTTTTACCACGTCAATTGCGACGACGGGGACTCCCTTGTCGATTTCGTCCCTGATAGTCTGGTTGATCTCTTTCTGACTCGTCATCTCAGCGTTCAGAAACTGCCCTTTGTAGCCGACCGCCTTCAGAGCTTGCCACGCGTAGGTCTCGTTTGTCGCGGCGTCCGGCGAGCTGGGGCACCAGTTGGGCTGGTGGAAGCTGAGGCGGAACGCGGCGGCTGAGACCCCCATCAGGTACGTATAATCAACGGGTTCCTTAAGGTATCGCAGCGTCGCGTCCAAGGCGCCGAAGAAAGTGCATTCAGTGTCCTTTCCCCAGCCGAGTGTCGGTACTCCATCTAGCACCTGCTTTCGCACGCGGGACAGGTTGTAGAGGCGGTGATACTGCTTTATGTAGCTCGAAGCCGTGGGCGACATGCCGCTGAGGACGCTGGACAAAGCCATGAGCAGCTGTTTCCCCGTGTCGGTCGCCAAGTAGCGCCCCTTCTTGTGCTCCTGAGTCACGAGCTCGGCGTCGACGAGGATGCTGAGATTATTGTTCAGCGCCGTGGTCTTCAGCCCCGTGAGCTTGGACAGCTCAGAGAAGTACATGCCCTGCTGGGACAGCGATTGAAGAATCTTGATGCGTTGTGGGTATGCGAGGGCTTTCATGGCTCCCGCCATCTGGTCAACGGAAGATTCGGCGTCGTCCTCGCTGCCTCTTTTTTGCGTGAACTTCTTAACGGTTTTATCTTCTACACTCATAGAACTAATCTCCTATTATTGGCGTATTTAGTTTCTAAAATCTTAGTATTTATGCCTTGCGGTCAAAAAGCGCTACAAACGAAGAACCCCCACTTGAAAACGAAGAATAAAATCACTTGAAAGACAGGCGCGAAAGGGTGTAGTAGACGATTTCGCCTCTCCTGTTGAGGACCGACAGAATCAGCGTCTTCTTCAGCCCCTGCGCCCGCGACAGTATCCTGGCAAGGTTCTCGATGGAGACGGGCTGTCCCTCCTTTATCCCGAGGACCAGGTAATCGGCGGTTGAGGTGCCGTACTCGCCCCTCTTGTAGACCCTGAAGTCGATGCCCAAGCCGAACCCCTCCCTGACGACGTAGCCCCTGCTCCTCAGGTCCCGGTAGAGGAGATACCGCACCCACGCGTCGTCGTCAACGGTTCGGGCTCTGGACAAGAGATGCTGAAAGCTAACAAGCGACCCCCCCTCGTCCTTGACCTCGATTATGCCCCTGTCCATCAGGTAGAGGGCCTCGCAGTAGTTCAGGAGGACGCCGCCGTCTTGGGGGGTCCCGTAGCCGCGGGAAGTGACGCCCTCGGTGTCCTCTGAGGAGGGAACTAGGACTCCCTCGTCCTTCAGCAGGACCTTCAGTAGCACCTTTTCCTCTTTTTCCTCAACCTTCACGTTGTCGGCGTCCGTCGACATGAACGTTCTCCTTAAACCATTTCTGTTTGGACGTGTTTCTTGGCGCGGTCTCGGAACTCCCTTCGGTTCAGGACCCCTTCTTCGCAGATTACGGCTGCCACGTACTTTATGGGCGTAACGTCGAAGGCTGGATTCATAACCTTTACGCCCTCAGGCGCTATCCTCGTTGAGCCGATGTTCGTGACCTCGGACGGGCTTCTTTCCTCTATCGTCACGTCCCGCGCCCTCTTCGAAAGGTCAAACGTGGAAGTAGGCGCTGCGACGTAGAAGGGGACGCCGTTTTCGTGGGCCAGGACCGCAACGGAGTAGGTGCCTATCTTGTTTATCACGGCGTCTCGGACGATTCTATCTGCACCGACGACTGCCTTGTTTATCATGCCTTTAGACATGAGGTAACCTGCCATGCTGTCCGTTATCAAGGTCACGGGGACGCCGTCCCTCATGAGCTCGAACGCGGTGAGCCGTGCGCCCTGAAGCAGCGGGCGGGTCTCGTCCGCGAACACCTTGATATGTTTTCCCTCTTCGCACGCGGCCCTGACGACGGCTAAGGCTGTGCCATAGTCCACGGTCGCTAGGCTCCCAGCGTTGCAGTGGGTCAGAACCGTGTCGCCGTCCTCGATCAGCGTTGCGCCGTGCTCTCCGATTCTACGGTTGACCGCCACGTCCTCGTCAGCCATCCGCTGGGCCTCGGCGACCACTGCCCTTTTCACGTCCTCGACGCCGCCGTTTGTTTCATTCGCCGCTTTAAGGACCCTGTCAGCAGCCCAGAACAGGTTCACGGCAGTCGGGCGCGTGCTTGTTATAATCTTCGCGGCTTCTTCGAGTTCGCGCACTAAGTCTTTCTTGTTCTGCGCTTTTGAGTGATAAGCTGATAATGCCACGCCGTAGGCTGCTGCCACGCCGATTAGGGGTGCTCCCCTGACCTTCATTTCTTTAAGGGCTGAAGCCACCTGTTGGCACGTTTTCAGTTCGACCCAGACTTCCTTCGCGGGTAGAAGTGTCTGGTCAATCGTTGCGACGACTCCGTCCTTCCATTGTATTGTCCTCAAGGGTTCAGCCACTCCATGACCCATACCGTCAGTCAACAGGAAGATACTGAAGACTCAAAGTTAATATAGTTTATAACCAGAAGCTGCCCGCGAGGACGGCTCAGAAGCCTGGCTCTATCCTTAGGACGTCGGGTAGTTCATGATCCAGTAGAGCACGATTTCGATGGCCACGAAGGACACGACTATGAGCACGACGCCGATCTTCGCGTAGAGCGAGGCTTGCCGCGGGTTACGGACGTATCTCGTGCCGCGGTAAATCATCAGCAGCCCTGTTCCCCCCAGCGCGTAGAGGAGCATGACCGCTAGGCTGCCTGAGAAAAGTTGCTCGTGGATCTGGTACGGGATGAAGGAGAGGAACCTTCCCGACCCTAAGGGGTACGCCGCGATTGGCTCCATGAGGATGTCGTAGATTCCGCCCCCCAGAAGGAAGATGGCCGCAGCCATAGCGAGTACAGCGATGAAAGTGCGGGACGGGCGGAAAGTCGCGAGCTTGGTCGTGAGCTTCTGAAGAGTGTACCTCCGAGACGAGAACTTCTTGCCCATGTCCTTCGCCAAACCTATGTGAAGCTTGCCCTATCCCTTAATCAGATGTGTCATATAGAAATGGGAATCGAATTTAAACCTTATTATCTATGAGGCTACATGGGTGTCTGCGGCTTCATCGAGTCCGAAGCTAAAAGGTGCTGGGCGACCTCTTTGACCCAGAGCCCAGAATACTCATTATTCTTTATTTGCGTCAGGTATTCGGTCCACGAGACCCTTATGGAGCTCTTCCACGCCTCGTAGCCCTTCAGCAGGTTGTTGTAGGCCGCCTTGTGCAGCTCGCAGAAGCTGCCCTCAGACTTTCTGCCGCAGACCTCGCATACCATTTACCTCTTTGCCTCCTTTGACGGGCAGTCAAGTCGCACGCAGAAGACCCACGGCCGCTTGCCCTTCACTTGGTACTGTATCATCGGCCAGCCGCAGACGCTGCAGGTTTTGCCGACGGGCTTGATTGTGCCCGTTTGTGGAAGCGGAAATGTGACCTTGCATTGCCCTTTGAAGTAGCCTGTGCAGCCGAGGAACCGTTTGCCCGTCCTCCGCGAGTAAATAATTGTTAGCTTCCCCGTCCCGCACTGGAGGCAGCTGCCGACGACCCGCTGCTGCATCTGGGCCTTCCTCGCCGCCTCGCTGAGCTCCTCCCCCATGGCTGCTTGGTGCTTCTTCATCTCGGTCAGAGCGGGCTTTAGGCGGACTTTGGCTTTCTCGATGACGGCTTCCTTGTTCTCTTTTCCGTTTTGGATTTCTTCCATGCTTGTTTCCAGCTCCCTCGTGAAGCCCGTTGAGACGACTTCGGGGCAGTACCTTTCGAGGACGTTGGTCACGTTGAGCCCCAGCTCCGACACGGACGCCCTTTCGCTGACCACGTAGCCTCGGGTGTAGAGCGTGTCGATTATGCCTGCCCGCGTTGCCTTCGTTCCGATGCCCTCGTCCTCCATCCTCTTGAGTAGGCTGCTCGGGTTGAACCTTGCAGGGGGCTTCGTGAACTTGTCCTCAACCGCGACATTACTGAACGTGACCTCCTGACCCTTCTCTAAGGGCGGAAGGATGACATCTTCAGCTCGCAAGAACGGCTCGTAAAAGACAAGCCAGCCCTCCTCCAGAACCTGCTTACTGTGCAGAAAGAAGGAGTAGCCGTCTACTTTCAGCGTGACCTTGACGCTCTGCTTCAGGGCGGGTTCGCCGAAGACAGCCATGAACCTCCTCACGACGAGGTCCCAGACCTTCCTCTCTTGGTCGCTCAGGGCTTTGGTTGGGAGGTTGCCCGTCGGGTAGATCGACGGGTGCGCGGGGTCCTCTCCTTTTCCCTCGTTCGGTGCAAGATTCTTTTTGTCGAGGAGGTGTTGGGTTAGGCTCGCGTATTTTGGTTCTTTGGCTAGCGACTCGAGGATGGTTCGGCTGTTGATTATCGGCGGAATCTTCTGGCTCGACGTCCTTGGGTAGGATATCAGCGCTTCGAGGTACAGCCTTTCAGCGATGTCCGAGGTCCGCTTGGGCGTGTACTTGAAGAAGCTGTACGCCTCAGCCTGGAGGGCACCGAGATCGAAGGGCACGGGCGGGTTCTGCTTGAACCTCTTTTCCTCAATCTCCGCGACCTTGGCTTTATTTCCTTTACAGGCGTTGACGACGGCTTCGGCTTCTTCCCGCGTCTGCAGCTCGGGCTTCTCGTACTCGACCTCGTAGACTTGCCCGCCTATTTCGATGGACGCCTTTATCGACCAGAAGGGGGTCGTGACGAAGGTGTTGATTTGCTTCTCTCGGTCCACGAGGAACTTGAGCGTGGGTCCCTGCACCCTGCCCGTGCTGAGCGTGAGGTATCTTCCGCTGTGCTGCTTCGCGGCGACGGTCATCGCCCGGGAAAGGTTGATGCCGTACATCGCGTCGAGGAAGTGGCGGCAGAGGCCCGCCTCAATCGTCGGGAACTCGATGTGCGCGGAGAGCTCGCCGTACGATTTCCTCAGCTCCTCCGTTGTGAGCGTCGAAAACTTCATCCTCTTGGCTTCTCCGTCCTTCTCTCCGCACGCGTACTTGAGGATGGTGTACCCCAGCGTCGCCCCTTCGATGTCGTAGTCCGTCGCCAAGATGAACTCCTGCGCTTCTTTGGAGAGGTTAGCTATGATGTCTATCCACCTCTTCATGTCTCCGGCGTCCCTCTCGGCGACGTGCCTAGGGATCCACTCGAACTCGAAA
The DNA here is from genome assembly GCA_964580405.1 of uncultured Candidatus Bathyarchaeia archaeon. Taxonomy (GTDB): domain Archaea; phylum Thermoproteota; class Bathyarchaeia; order Bathyarchaeales; family DTEX01; genus JAGTRI01. Next base: position 24,389 of record CAZOKM010000009.1, read on the forward strand.
ACTGGGTAAACGTTGCGGTCGGCTACCTTCGGGACGACGGAGTAGAGGTGCCCCAGCGCGGCGACGACAATCAGCCTCTTTCCGCCACGGAGCGTCTCGTAATGCGGAACCCTGTCGGTCTCCCTCCTCTGGGGCTTGCCGTTCTCGTCCAAGGCTCTGGCGATGCGTTCCGCGGAGCTCGGCTTCTCGCACAGCACCAGAACGTTTCTTTCAGCCAACTGCGTCTTCCTCTCTCAAACGTGGATTTTCAAGGCTTTTTCTTGTCGCGCAGAGTGAACCGTGGGTTCCTTGAGCCGTGGTTACATGGGTTGTGGCTGATAAATGCGTTTCCGTGGTCCTTATATGGCAGAATTGCCCTTAATTTCGTGCATTCCGCTTGGCGAGGTTGGGAAGTTGCCTCAGAAGGTTACCTGCCACAAATGTGGTCACGTTCTGTACGAGGGCGAAGAGTTGAAGTCCCCCGAGGAAATCCTGCAGACGAACGAAGGAGCGTGCCCCAAGTGCGGCGCAAAGCTTTCTCTGGCGCCTCTGAACATTGACGTCGCGGCTTCGTCGAAAAAAACCTTCATAAAGATGTCGCGGTAAACCCAAAAAAAGTCGAATCTTTTTTGTGTAGGCATTTTTTTATGTCGGCTGTTAAGGTTTAATAGTTCTACAGCGAAACCTATTGTTTGACTCGAACAAGCCCAGAGTGAAGAGTGCAACATGTCAGAGACGGTTACGATTTCGGCGAAGATACCCCGAGAAGTCTACGACGAGATGGCTCTGCGTTGGCCAGAGGGCGAGAGAAGCAGTCTCATCCGCGACGCCATCGTCGAGAAGCTCCAGAAGACGCCACGCCCGAACAAAATACTCGAGCTCGAGCAGAGGCTGCGAAAGACCGAGGAAGACGTCTCCGCGATAAAGAAAAGCCTAGCCGACCTAGAAGTCTTGACTTACGAGAGGGGAAAAATCAACCCCCACGCGTTCTGCGTCGACAAGATCGACCACAGCATCGTGGACCACCTCATCCACTACAACGGCGCAACCACCCCCGATCTCGCGGAAGCACTCAAAATCAACCGCTGGCTCATCCTCAACAGGCTCAAGCGGATAATGGCGCGGTCGAAGAAGGAGCTCGGAAAGCCCGTCGTCGAATACTTCGGCGGAGAAAAAGCGGGCAAAAGGAAGGCGTGGTGGCTCAACGAGGAACTAACGGGTACAATCACGTAACCTCTGAACAAAAACAGAACAGGCACAAAGGGTCCGTGGCCCAGCCAGGATAAAGGCGCCGAGCCACAGCACAGGCGCGTAAGCCTCCGGAGCCGGAGATCCCTGGGTTCAAATCCCAGCGGACCCGCCACTTTATCACAATTCGTTATTGAGCATGTTTATATGGTGGTGTCTACACCTCTTTCAGTTTAGTTTCACTAAAATTGCTTAACATTCGCGAAAGGAGCAGGAGCACAGTGGGTTTTGGACCTTGCTTGGCTTGCGTTGGCTGTCGGAGCCTTTGCCATGTTCGTCGTTGCCTATCTGTCTTGGTCCATCAGCAAGGCACCCGCTGGCTCGCCTCAGATGGTTGAGATCGCAGGCTACATTGAGGATGGCACCCGAGCCTTCATCAGGCGCCAGTACCGAACCATTGCCATTATTGTTGTTTTATTGATCATTCCGTTAGCACTTTTTTTCAGAGACGCGACCATGGTCGTCTCGTTTTTGTTCGGCGCCATCTTTTCTTTGCTTGCAGCCTACATCGGCTTACGCGTCGCGGTTAAAACCAACGTTAGGACGACCCACGCGGCGACTGTTTCTTCCGCGGAGGCTTTCACGATGGCTTTCAGCGGGGGCGCGGTGATGGGGTTGTCCGTTGTGGGGCTGAGTCTTTTCGGGGTAAGCCTGCTTTACTTGCTTCATATCGAACCCGCTATGATTGTCGGTTACGGTTTCGGTGCAAGCTTGGCAGCGCTTTTCGCCCAGCTGGGAGGCGGCATATTCACAAAAGCAGCGGACATCGGGGCAGACATCGTCGGCAAGATTGAGCAGAGCATTCCTGAGGACGACCCGCGCAACCCAGCGGTGATCGCTGATCAGGTGGGCGACAACGTGGGCGACTGCGCGGGGAGAGGCTCCGACCTTTTCGAGTCTATAAGCGACGACTACATTACAGCCATGATCATAGGCACCATACTTCTGGGTTCCCAAGGAAATAACGCCCTTTTGTTTCCCTTGATGCTGGGAGTCGCCGGGGTCGTGGCGACAATCGTAGGCGTCTTCGTCATCAAGAAACTGAAAATTACCAAACCAGTTCACACCTTTAATCTGGGTCTTTTGACGACCGCGGCTGTTGCTGCCCTCGGCGCCTTTGTTGTGTCTTGGGTTCTTCTTAATGACATGACAATATTCTTTGCTGTTGTCGGTGGCTTGGCGGCTAGCCTCGCAGTCGGCATCGTTGTTCAGTACTACACGGGGATTGACGGAAAATTCGTGAAGGGCATATCGGAATCGTCTAAGCGCGGACCAGCCATCACCATCATCACGGGCTTGTCGTACGCTTTCCAGAGCCCGTTTTTGCCAATTCTTTTTGTGCTGTCGTCCATAATGTTCGCCTATTACATTACGAACGGCTCAATCTACGGGATAGTCGCGGCGAACATTGGCACGGACCTCGCGATAGGCTTCATAATGTCAAGCGACGCGTTCGGACCCATAACCGACAACGCCGCGGGCATTGCACAGATGGTTGGAGCCAAAACGCACAACGGCGGAGCGCTTGAGGAGCTGGACGCTTTAGGCAACACGACTAAGGCTTACACGAAAGCTTTTGCCACGGCGTCCGGCACCGTTTCCACGGTCGTGATTTTTGCCGCTTACGGGGAACTCGTGAAGCTCTACAATGTCAGCTTAGGGCTCTTGAGCCCCATCATGATAGTTGGGCTGCTATTGGGCGCCACTCTTCCCTTCATTTTCTCGTCTCTCGCTATAGGAGCCACGGGAAAAACGGCGTTACAAATGGTCGACGAGGTGCGGAAGCAGTTCAAAGAGAACCCCGGCATCATCGAAGGCAAAACCAAGCCCGACTACGCCCGATGCGTCGACATAGGCACAAGAAACGCCCTCAAACAGATGACGGCGCCTGCGCTACTTGCCGTCGCTTCCCCAATTGTCGTTGGGCTGCTTCTTGGGAAATACGCTTTGGGCGCCATGCTTCTCGGAGGACTGACGTCTTCCGCGCTTCTGTCGCCCTTCTTCACGTTCGGCGGCGGAATGTGGGACAACGCCAAAAAGCTCATCGAAAGGGACTTCTGGATGAAGGGCACCCCCACACATGATGCTGCCGTAATAGGCGACACTGTCGGCGACCCGTTGAAGGACGTCGCTGGACCGTCGTTGAACATTTTCATGAAGCTGACAAACATGACCGCGCTGCTCATTGCGCCTATTCTACTCACGTTGTAGGTGCAGTTTGGTCAACGTTCATTTTTGGCTAAAGTAAAATAGTTCGGTGGCAAATAATCAGAGAACAGTGGCAACTTTGCGGTGCAACCAAAGGTTCTTCGGGCAGGAGCACTTCGAAAACGGCACTCCCGAAAGGGAGTTCTGCACGCGGCTGGGCGCCCTGAAGCCTTCCATGTGGCAGTACAGCTTCGCCGTGAAGGACCAGCTGCCGCCTCTCCCGCCGGACGTGGGTGGCATCGTTCAAGTCAAGTACAATGGCATGCTCTCGGTGGTGATGTGGGACGAGAGGAGGGGTGGCTTCGTCGCTTGGGGACCCCGCGGGCGGTGCTACTATTCACTGGATGACGGCAGGAAGCACCCCGTAACCGAATACTTCAATACGCATTTGCGCCAATTCGAGGACCTTGCCTTCCTAGCGGAGACCTACGTCGTACGCAGAATCGGCGACAGGTGCTTCATGACTGACTTCAACCTCGCCATGAGCATCATCAAGAACCCGCGGTCGCCCGAGGACGTAGGCAGGATAAGGCTCGCGGTCTTCGACTACGTGAAGAGGAAAGAGGACGGCGGCTTCGAGAAGCCCGAGCAGAGCTACATAGAGCGGTTCAGGAGGCTCCGCGACGAGTTCGGCTTCACGACAGGATGCGACAGCGGCACCGTCCACCTACCAGACTACGTGGAGACCGAGGGCAGCTTCCAGGAGTCGCTTCCCCGAATCCAGGAGTTCTGGAACAAGTTCAACGGCGAACGGCGGTTCGAGGGGCTGGTGCTGCACACCGAACGTGGAGAGGAATACAAGGTCAAATTCAGGGACTCCTTGGACGTCACAATCGTCGCCTTCAGGCTCAAAGGCAAAGGCAGACCGGAGTGCCAGAATTGTGGCGCAAAGTTCGACGTGCTGTGGCTGAGAAAGCTCGCCAGAGAAGGAAAAATTATAAAGTCAGACTGGTTCGATGCCAAGGGGCGCCTCCTCAAAGACAAAGCCCAAAACGACCTGTGGGCTTCAGCGCAAAGCGTAGCCGTGTGCCCCGTTTGTGGCGGGAAAACTATTCAATCAGCTGGTCCTGTCCTAGGGGCGAAGATTGCGTTGATGACGCCTGACGGGGGATTCGTGGACATAACGGACGGGGCGCAGGTCTCGCCGATTTCGCCCATACTCGATTTAATCGAGCCGCTTTACGAGGACGGCGGATACCTGTGGGTCAAGCCCAGCATCGTCGTCGAGGTGTCGTATCAGGGCGACCAGCTCTACGTCGACAGGAAGAAGCCAGTGTACCAGTTCAACGGCAACAAGTACGTTCAGGCAGGCACAATCAGGGCTGCGTCCCTGCGCCCCTACAGGGTGCGGTTGAGGGAGGACAAGACCGTGAACCCCCGGGACCTGAGGCTCGAGCAGCTGAGCTACTTCGTGAACAAGGTCAAGGAAATCAGGTCAAAATATAAGGAGCCGAGAAAGCAGGGGAGCCTTGATGACTTCATCAAGTGACGCGTGACCCTAATCCAAGTTTTTCACAGCGTTTCCTGTTCATACAACGTTCTAATGCAGGAATCGACCATGTCAACGTAGCTTTTCTTGAACTTCCGCCTAATCTTGGCCCAGCGGTCCTCCGCCTCTTCGAGGAACCCCTGGCTCAGCAGCCTACAGACTTCGCTGAGGTTGTTCAGGATGACGTCAATCTTCCCCGCGTCGCACGCGAACCCCGCCTTCGCAGCCATAACCGAAGCCTCCTGGAGCTCCCCAGCCAGAATGGAGGTGAAGCTGGACTCGCAGTAGTTCCGCGCTGCTTCGAAGAAGTTGTCGCACAGGAGGAACATGTCGGCGGACGCCCCGTAGCTCCTCGCCGCAGCCTTAAGGTTGCCTGACACTCGGCGGCAGTCCCCAACGTCCCTGTACAGCCCAGCAGCGAGAACGTGCTTATCCTCCTCGCGTGCTCTTTCCGCTAGCAGCTGGAACACTTCGACGGCGGTTTCGAGCTCGTTCCTCCCCGCAAAGTAGTCGCCGACCGCCTTCATTTCCCTCAGGTCACCCTGAGACTTCAGCGAGTCACCAATTCTTAGTTGTGCGTAGCAATCGCTGATTCTGCCTTTGTGCAGCTCAGCCAACTCATCGTCGCCGCCGTCGCGGAAGGAACAGATGGCCCTAATGAACAGCGCAATCGCCTTCGGGACGTCGTTCTGGGCTAGGCACGCCTCGCCCGCTTTGAGGAGCGACTCCCCCGACTTGACGGCGTATTTCTTCCTGTTGGGTTCGTCTTTGGCGATGCCGTAGTACGCGCTGACGTGGAGGTAGAGCCGGGCTGCGGACCCGTGGTCGCCCTCTCGGTCTGCCTTCTCAGCGTTCCTGACCCATTCGAGGTGCGCGTTGAACGCCGACTGAGCCATCCACGATTCCTCTTTTTTCCGAAACGGAATGAAGATGTTGCCTTGATTCTGCCTTAAGATACGGACTTTACCAGTCCCGGATTTCGCCTATCCTTCTGAGGGCTTCCTCAATCACGGGCTTTGGCTGGAACAGCGTGACCCGTATGTGGCCCTTGCCGCTTTCGCCAAAGTAGGAGCCCGGCATCGTCGCGACGTGCGCCTTCCCGAGCAGAGTCTCGAGAGCGAACTGTTCGTCGCCGTCTCCGAACGCCTCGGGGATTCTCGGGAACAGGTACGGCGTCGCCTTCGGGGGGCTACATTCGAACCCGAGCTTGTTGAGCCCGTTGACGAATGTGTCTTTCCTCTGTTTGACTTCTTCCATGTAGTCGCGGAGCTCCCTCTTCACCTCGGGGTTCGT
>CAZOKM010000010.1:0-30358 GCA_964580405.1 uncultured Candidatus Bathyarchaeia archaeon
GTTAAAGGAATAGGAATAAATAAAGGGTCAGAATTGCTTAAGCAAAAAAGGGACAAATTTTTTGGAAAAATCTACGACAACAAGTCGCTATTACTGTTAATGGGCATTCATAGTTTCAAGGAAGAGACGAAAAAGTATGTAACGAGAGATACCCTTTATGAACGATTGGAAATCGAGCCTTCAAAGACGAGAGCTTATGACGAAAGATTGAAGTCTTTATTAGAAGCAGGTTGGCTTGAGTTGGACGATGCAATTAAGGGTAGGTATAGACTTACGCCCATAGCTCGCTTTACAATTGCAGAAATTGCGGAAACTACAAACAAGGTTGTTGCTGCTGTTTCGTATGAAGAAACTTTACAGTTTGTTGTAAAGGCAAAAGTAAATCCTCCCGAATTAATGAACAACCCAAAAATTAAAGATGGTTGTAACCTTAAACTGATTAAGAGAGGCTACGAGATTGTCCGGTCCGATTATGACAGGTCAGTCCTAGTGAATCAACGCCTCCAAGACTACGTTCTCGTAGAGGTTGCTTTGCACGGCAACGAAATCGAGGTCAGAACAACAAGTAACTTTATTCACACGACAAAACGCCTTAAAGATGTTGTTCAAGGCGAAGAAATCGAGAAACTTGGTATTGATGAAGAAAAAACTGTGCAAACTTTGACATTAATGGTGCTAAATCAGGTATGGCAAATCATAAAAGAGGAGGTCCTTCTTGAAACAGGATCTTGGGATTTCTTCAAATCTCTCAATCTTACAGTAACAGAAGCCAGAAAGGAAGAACAGCCAAAGTACTATCTATTCCAAAGCATGTAAATATTTTTTTCTAGCCGACTCGGGTACATTGGTATTGGGATAATGCTTCGTCGTTGAGTTCGATTCCGAGCCCCGGCTTCTTCGGCACCTCTAGGTAGCTGTTAACGGCTTGGTGTTCAAGGTCCTCCTCCACGAGGTCGTAGTGCGCCTCGGGCATGTACGGGAACCACTCCTGAATTATGAAGTTGGGTATGCACGCGTCGAGCTGGATCGCCGCAGCAGTGGCGACGGGCGAGCCGCAGTTGTGGGGCTGCACGTGGATGCCGTAGGTTTCGGCGTAGTTGGCTATTTTCTTGACCTCCGTGATTCCCCCCGCTAGCCCCATGTCGGGCTGGATTATGTCGATTATCTGCTCCTCGATGTAGGGCCGAAACCCGTACCGCGTGTACAGCCGTTCCCCAGCGGCGATGGGGATGTCGACGTTCCGCGCCACCTTCTTCATGGCCTCAAAGTTCAAGGCGTCGACAGGCTCTTCGTAGAAGAAGCAGTCGAGCTCCTCAAGCCGCCTTCCGACCCGAATAGCTGAGGTAGCGCCTAAATTTCCGTGTACTTCCACCAGGATGTCGACGTTCGGACCCACCGCATCCCTGACCGCCTTCACACGCTTAAAAGCCATGTCTGCACGTTCGCGTTCTAGCGCACGTTTCGGGAAGCTCCAGCCGCCTTCAACGATAGCTCCGAACGGGTCGAACTTCAGGGCATCGTAGCCGTCAGCCACAACCTGTTTGGCTTTTTCAGCGAACTCGTCCGGCGTGTCGAATCCTCCGTACCAGCCGTTCGCGTAGAGCCGCAGCTTGTCCCAGCATCGCCCACCAAGCATCTCGTGGACGGGGACCCCCAGCGCCTTGCCCTTGATGTCCCACAGGGCTTCGTCTATGGCGCTCATGCCGCCGAAGACGACGGGTCCGCCGCCCTGCGCCCAGAAGGTCTTCATGTACATCTCGTTCCACAGGTGCTCGATGCGGGAAGGGTCGGCTCCTATCAGGAAGGTATCCGCGAGGTCGCGCAGCATCCCCACGCCCGCCGACGCCCCTATGCCATAGGCAAGCCCGAGTTCCCCTGCGCCGCTGATTCCGGCGTCCGTGTTGACCCGTATTAAGACGGGGTGCCAGCCCAGTTTTCCTAGGTCGATTTTCGTCGCGAAAATTTCTACGTCCGTTACCTTCAAACCGCATACACCATCTTATTTCGCCTTAATTCCTAATGTCACACTAACTTTATGCGTTTTATTGTCCCCGAAAATCGGCAACAGGTTACCCTCAACCTTCTTACCGTCCACCGTCGCCTGCTTCACGCCCTTGCAGACATGACTCGGATTCTTAACCTCAATATCGTAGGTTGCGCCGCGGAACCGCCTCGTGACTTTGAATCCTTTCCACTCCTTGGGTATGCAGGGGTCAACGACTAAGCCGTTGTGGTCAGCTCGTACTCCCAGGATCCAGTTGGAGATGGCGACCATGTTCCAAGCAGCTGTTCCAGTCAGCCACGAGTTCTTTGCTTCGCCAAACGTGGGCGCCTCTATTCCGGCGATGGTCTGGGCGTATATGTATGGTTCGCACTTGTGGACGTTGCTGATGGGTTCCCGCGCCGACGGGCAGATGCGCATGTAGTAGTCGAAGGCCTGGTCGCCGCGCCCGAGCATGGTTTCGGCGATCATTATCCACGGGTTCGTGTGGCAGAAGACGCTGGCGTTCTCCTTGTAGCCCGGCGGGTAGCTCGAGATTTCGCCCAAGTTCAGGTAGTAGCGCGTGTACGCGGGTTTGTGGAGGACGATGCCGTGTTCGGTCGCCAAGTGCTTCTTCACCGAGTCAAGCGCCTTGACTGCACGACCGTCGTCCAAGCCGATGCCCGCCATCACGCAGATGCCTTGGGGTTCGATGAAGATGCGGCCCTCCTCGCACTCCTTGGAGCCCACCTTGGCGCCAAAGTGGTCGTAAGCCCGCAGGAACCACTCGCCGTCCCATCCGTGCTCCTTAACCTTCTGTTCCATCATCTCCGCTTGGTCGAGGAAAAACGCCGCGTCGTCCTTGTGTCCGCTGCATTCGGCGATGGCTACCATTTCCTTCGCAGCCAATGTAAAGAGACCGCCGATAAAGACCGACTCAGCCGTGGTCCCAGCGGTCGTGTCCATGTGTGTCTGGAAGGACTCACCAGGCGTCGCGGAGAAGCAGTTCAGGTTCAGGCAGTCATTCCAGTCCGCGTGCCCAATCAGCGGCAGCATGTGCGGTCCAAGCCTGTCCAGGGTGTACTGAAGGGCGCGCTTCAGGTGGTCGTAGATGGGCTGCTCCGAGCCCGGCTTGTTGTCATAAGCCACGGCTTCGTCCAGAATCGCGTAGTCCCCCGTTTCCTTGAGGTAGGCTGCGACCGAAAGCACCAGCCACTGGGGGTCGTCGTTGAAGCCGCCGCCGACGTCCTCGTTCCCCCGCTTACTTAACGGGTCGTACTGGTGGTAGGCTCCGCCGCTGGGCAGCTGCGTCGCTGCCAGGTCGAGGATGCGTTCGCGGGCTCGCGCCGGAAGCATGTGGATATATCCGAGTAGGTCCTGGTTGGTGTCGCGGAAGCCTATTCCCCTGCTGATTCCTGACTCGTAGAAGGAGGCGCTGCGCGAAAGGTTGAAGGTGACGTTGCACTGGTACGGGTTCCAGACGTTCACCATGCGGTTCACGTGCTCGCTGGGCGTCTCGGCGCTGTAAGCGGAGAACAGCTCGTCCCAGTACTTCCGCAAATCTTCGAAGGCAGCGTCAACCTTGGCTGGGTCAAGGAACTGCCGAATAGTCTTCCTAACATTGGACTTGTTGATTATGCCCAGAGAGGAAAACTTCTTGTCCTGCGGGTTCTCCGCGTATCCGAGAAGGAAGATTATCTCGTGCGACTCTTTGGGCGCTAAAGTTAGTTTGATTTGGTGCGACCCTATTGGCGCCCAGCCGTGAGCGACGAAGTTGTTCGACTTTCCCTCCTGAACCGCCGCTGGACAGTCGAAGCCGCGGTAAGGACCGAGGAAGACGTCGCGGGACGTGTCGAAACCTGCGACAGGCTCTGAGCACGCGAAGTATGCGAAGTGGTTCCTCCGCTCCCGGTACTCAGTCTTGTGATAAATCACTCCCTCCTCGACTTCGAGCTCCCCAGTATTGTAGTTGCGCTGGAAGTTGGTCATGTCATCAAGCGCATTCCAAAGGCAGAACTCGACCATCGAGAAAACCTGCAACTCCAACGTAGTGTTTTTAGTGTTGTGTAAGATTAAGCGCCATATCTCAAGCGTCTGACCCAGCGGGACAAAATAGGTCACCTCAGCCTCGACCCCGCGGTACTTCGAGCGGATGCGGGTGTAACCAGCGCCGTGATGGCACTCGTAGGCTTCGAGCTTCCTGCGTACGGGCTGCCACGTGGGCGACCAGAAGTCTCCGTCGCTGAGCCGTAAGTAGAGCGCGCGTCCGCCATTGTCAGCTGGGACGGCGTTGTAGCGATAGCGGATTAATCGCCTCTGTCTCGGGTCTCGGCAGAAGCAGTAGCCACCACCCGTGTTAGAAATCATCGAGAGGAAGTCTTTCTCGCCCAGGTAGTTTATCCAGGGCGTCGGGGTGTCGGGGCGCGTGATGACGTATTCCTTGTTTTCGTCGTCGAAATGGCCGAATGTTTCTCCCTTCGTCTTCTTTTGCTTGAGGCGTTCGTTCATTACTGTTTCACCCAAGATAGTTGTGATGCTTCATATCCATAGTAAGTCTTTTTTCTATCTATAGGTTTCTGTAAAAGCTTACAATAGAATCTCAGCAATAAAATCTCAGAATTAAAAAAAAGGTAAACTCAGCACCTGAGAATTTTAATAAAAAAAGTAAAAGTGGATTGAAAAAGTCCACTTAAACGGGTTAAGGTTTTCGAATTCTGATGTTTCATTTGAGCATCTGTCTTAGGTTCTGCACGCACTTTCTGGCGCATTCCACTGGGGAGTACGCGTAGGATTCCTGCTCGACGATGTACCACTGGGTGCCGCCGACGGTTTCGCAGAGCTTGAAGAACTGCTTCCACTTCATGTTGCCCTCGCCGATGACGGCTTTCTCGTTCGTGGCTGAGTACTCCTTAAGGTGCACCGTCAACGAGCGACCCGGATACTTCTTTACCAGGTCGAGTAGTCCGTCGATGCCGATTTTGCCGTGCAGGGCGTTCCCCGTGTCGAGCTGCATCACGACTTCGGGCGACGTCGCGCCGCCGAAAATGTTCCACGGTAACTCGCCGTCCATCGGCATGAACTCCATGTGGTGGTTGTGGTAACCAACGTGCATTCCTCTGCGCTTGATTTTCTTGGCTATCTCGTTGAACTCTTTTGCTGTTTGGAGCCACGCTGCCTTCGAGTTCCGCTTCTCGTCCGGAATCCAAGGCACAATCAGGAACTTGTTGCCCAGCGTTTTGTTGAACTCTATCGTCTTTTCGAGTTCGTCGCCCTGCAGCGTGTTAAGCCCGGTGTGGGTTCCGCACACTTTGAGTCCCAGCTTGTCAACCAACTTCTTCAGCTCTTCGGCGGTTCTATTGTAGTACCCAGCGAACTCTACGCCGTCGTACCCCATGTCTGCCACGGCCTTCAGGGTTCCGGGAAGGTCCTTGGTGCAGTCGTCGCGGACGGAGTAAAGCTGCAATCCGATCGGAATTTTACCCATTTCGCATCTACACCTCTAAACTTATAGGATTCTACTCGCTATGGATATTTAAGAATTTGAGTAAATCCCAATTACGAGGCCGACGGTGCAACGTTTATATAACAAAAAAAACGAATTGTAATAGAGAGGAATTATGCATGGTCACCTGCACGAGATGTGGCGCTCAGAACGACGAGGGCGCAAGGTTCTGCGTCAGCTGCGGCGCCAGACTCGAGGTAGTAAGACAGAGGCACAACGACACGTGTTTCGGGGAGCCTGAGGGGCACGTCCGTAACGAATGCTTCGGTCTTCCGTACGGAGGGGCTATCATAGGCGTAATCATCGGAATGTTCATCCTCCTCTCGGGGCTTGCGATGCTGCTCGGGTTGGACTTCAGCAGGTACTCGGGACCGTTCTTCGTGATGGTCATCGGCCTGCTGATAGTCGCGGGCGCGATTTACGGCATCCTGCGAAGGGCGAGACGGTAACCGCGGTTCCCTCATTTTACGAATGAAACGCTGCACGGCTTCGAACCGCAGCTGAGGCACTTTCTTCTGTGCTCAATGCGGGAAAGTTCGATACGTGTCAGCACCCAGTAAACAGTCAACAGTAGCAGGTACAGGTTCAGCACAAGGCTTTCCCTAGCGGCGTTCACTTCGACGACGAGGAGAAACGCTCCAAGAACGAAGACAACGTTGAGAAGGAAATGCACGAAGCCGTCGTTGACAGGTAACTCGTACTGAAGCAAACCGCAAAGAACCCCAAAAAAGCCTAGCCAAAAGACGACTCCGCTGAACCCTTCAATCGGTAACCCGACAAAAAAATACGCAAAGCACCCAACAAGAGACAACACGGCGCCAAGGACTAACCCAGTGCAGCCGGCACATAGCGTTCGTCCGTTGAACGAGAGGGTGTGGGCGCTAAAGTTTCCGCAGTCAGGATGATGGCCCTTGAAGGTTGTTGAAGCCTTTTCGGCGTCGAGTGGTTTTTGTGTCTCAGCAGAGCTTTTTTTAGCTGCCTTGAAGTGGGTCGCGCTTGAACATCGGCGCGGGGAAAGCCCAGCGATTATGCCGAGGACGCAGATTACGCTGAACATGACTCCTGTAGCTGGCTTTTGCCAAGCGAAGTCCGTGTTGGGGATGGTTTGGCTGTACGTCAGGATGGCAACTATTCCCAAGCCGATAGTGGATATTGCGAGGAAAAAGAGGGTCGCAGTCCGGTCTTTCGCTGGCTTCTTCAAAACAGACCCCTTAGTTCGCTTAAAAGCCCTTGGCTCGCGAGGTACCTGTACGTCCTCCTCTTCAGCGCGTTCGGCGAGAACAGGCTCTTCACGCGCCTCCCAAACGAGCCATAAAAGCTCCGATAGCACTCGTAGAGAGCCTCCTGGGCCTCCTGCCTCGTGAGGGTCTCCGTGGGCATGACAGCGTGGGCCATGTCGTAGTTCGCCCAGTTGCTGTCCTCTATCCAGCCGCTGGCCTTCGCGGTCTCGTAGAGGTCGGTCCCCGGGAACGGCGTGAGGATCATGTAAATCGCGAGGTCAGGGTCAACATCGTTCGCGAACTCCTGAAGCCCACGTATCGACTCGTGGGTGTCCTTTCGGTTCCCTATGATCATGGTGGCTTGGGAAAAGATGTCGTTCCTCTTGAGTAAGGCGATGGCTTGCTTCGCATACGACGGGCTTGAGTCCTTGCGGAAGCTGTCAAGCGTCTCTTGGCTGTGACTTTCCAGCCCCGTGAGGATCCAGAGGAGCCCAGACTTCCTCAGCTTAGGCAGAAGGTTTTGGTGGTTGCAGATGTCGTCGCACCGTGCTTGGATGAACCACTTGACGTCGTCCGAGATGCCGCGTGCGATTATCTCGTCGCATATGCGGTTGGTTGTTTCGCCCAGGCCGAGATTGTCGTCGGTGAGCCACATGAACGTGCTTCCGAACTCCCTGTGGCAGTACTCGATTTCGTCCACGACGCGCTTAGGAGATTTGCACCTCCACCTTCCGCCCCAGAACTTCCACTGAGAGCAGAAGACGCAACGGTGCGGACACCCCCTCGAAGCCTCGACAAGCGCGTATCCGACGCCTTCACCCACCATCATCTTGAAGTGGTAATTCCTCGCGTGCTCCCTTACGAAATGGTAGCCCGGGAAGGGCAGGTCGTCCAAGTTCTCAATAAGCGGTCGGTCAGGTGCATGAACAACCTTTCCCTTGTGCCTGAACGAAATCCCATTAATCTTTGAAAGCGGCTTTTTGGCCTCCAGCGCCTTCACTGTTTCGCTTAACGTTTGCTCCCCTTCCCCTCTGATGATGACGTCGATTTGGGGAATCTTCTCGAGGCTTTCTTGAGCCAGAGCCGTGAAGTGCTGCCCGCCAACGACCGTTGTCACTTGCGGGTTGACCATTTTGGCTGCTTCTAGGGTTCGGACCACGGTGTAGACGTTGCACGTGGCCAGCGCGCTTGGGGCTACAACGTCGGGACTGAACGTTTCTATGCGTTTCTCGAGCTGCCTCCAGTCGACGCCTTCGGATTGGCAGTCCAGAACCTGTATTTCAACGCCCTCGTTGTGCTGTTCAAGGTAGGCTGCCAGCTCCAATATCCCCAGCGGCGGGGGGCGGTACTCGCCCATGACGAACCACGGTTCCTTCGGCGGTTCCACGAACAGGATTTTCTTTTTGGGCGTCATCGGAACCAATTATTGCCGTGAGGCATTGATAAATGATGTTGTGGAACACCTGTCCATAAGTCTTAAGACAGTCGATACGGAATAGTTAAAAGAGGTAACGTTCATGCCCGTTTGCCCAAGATGTAAGGCGGAAGCTCGCGAAGGCAGTAAATACTGCACGATATGCGGGGCCTCTCTTAATCTCGGAGCGGGCTCATCTGAGCCAAGGAGGCACGTTCACGAGGGTGACACGTGCTTTGGCGAAAGGGAGAGAGAAAGGGACTATTTGGGCTTGGTCTCGTTCGGCTTCTTCCTCCTGACGGTCGGCATCGTCTTCACCATGAACCCAAACATAATAGACGATTTCAGAACGTGGATTATCATGATCAACCAAGCACATTTCCCCGTGAGGCCGTCCGACGGACTGATTTACAGCGCCTCGCTTTTCTTCAGCGTGGTGGGAATCTTGGACTTCGCCATGGCTGGAATTAGGCTTGCGGCGAACGACCTCAAGAAGAGGGCTCTTAAGGACGTCCTTTCGGGGTTCGCCCTGATCCTGTTTGCCTACCTCGTGAAGCTCTACAGCGAGAACGTCTTCACTTGGGAGGCGGTTCTCGGAATTGAAGCGATAGCCTGCGGCTTGTTAATAATGGTTTACAGCATAGGACGGTACTGGTTCAGAAGAGCTTAAGAAATCACCAATCTTCCCCGTTGATCTGGAGTTGCCTCTTTGATCGTGAAGGACCCCATCTGCGGCGTTCCCGTGGATTCCAACAAGACCGAGTTCAAGGCGAACGTGAGGGGACGGACTTACTACTTCTGCAGCGACAATTGCCTGCGCATCTTCATCGAAAGGTCGTACATCGCCTACTTCTCGATGGAGATCGGCATAAGAAGCGAGATGCCGACCTACGGTGGGGGACTCGGGGTCTTGGCTGGGGACACAATCCGCTCAAGCGCCGATCTGAGGATTCCCCTCGTCGCCGTGACCCTCATTTCCAGAAAGGGGTACCTGAAGCAGAAGCTGACGGAGGACGGCAGGCAGGTCGAGTACCCCGACGATTGGGACCCCTCGAAGTTCATGGACCAGATGCCGGTCGAAGTCGAGGTCAAAATCAACGGCAGAAGAGTCAAGGTCCACGCTTGGCTTTACGAGTACCAGAGTCTGACTGGCGGCTTGGTCCCCATCCTGTTCCTTGACACCGACGTTCAGGGGAACGCGCCTGAGGACAGACAGATAACGGACTTCCTGTACGGGGGCGACGAGAGCTACAGGCTGAAGCAGGAGATCATCCTCGGGATAGGCGGTATAAGAGTCCTGAACGCGCTGGACTTCAGCCTCAGGAAGTACCACATGAACGAGGGGCACTCGAGCCTTCTCACCCTTGAGCTGATGAAGAGGAACGGCATGGACCCTGACAAAGTGAGGAACGTCTGCATCTTCACGACTCACACGCCCGTCGAGGCCGCGTTCGACAAGTTCCCCTACGACCTCGTGCAGGAGCTGCTTGACGAGGAGTTCCCGATTGACATCATAAAGAAGGAGGGCGGGGCCGACAAGCTGAACATGACCCTTCTGGCTCTGAACCTCAGCAAGTACATCAACGGCGTGACCAAGGCTCACATGGAGTTCTCCAAGAAGCTCTTCCCGGGGCACACGATCTGGGCGATAACGAACGGCGTCCACTCATACACGTGGACCTGCGAAGCCTTCAGGGAGCTCTACGACAAGTACATCCCGGGCTGGGCGAACGAGCCCGAGCTCCTCGTAAGGGTCGACGAGATCCCAAACAACGAGATATGGAGCGCCCACATGAACGCCAAAAAGGACCTTATGGACTTCGTGTACAAAAAGACGGGCGTGAGCATGGACCCCGCGGCGTTGACGATCGGGTCCGCGAGGAGAGCCACAGCCTACAAGCGGGCGACCCTGATCTTCTCGGACATCAACCAGCTCAAAGACATCAGCAGAAGGGGCAAGATTCAGCTGGTTCTCTCGGGCAAGGCGCATCCGAGGGACGTTTCAGGCAAGGAGTTGATTAGGGAGATTTTCCGCTACAAGTCGGTGCTCAGGGACGAGATCAAGATTGCCTACTTGGAGAACTACGACATCGACACGGCTGCCAAGTTAACGTCAGGCGTCGACGTGTGGCTGAACACTCCGCTGCCTCCGCTCGAAGCCTCGGGCACAAGCGGGATGAAGGCTTCCCACAACGGCGTCATCAACTTCAGCGTGCTGGACGGATGGTGGCTGGAGGGCTGCATCGAGGGAATAACGGGGTGGTCTATAGGTCCTGCGCCCGAGGAGCAGCTGAACGAAGACCAGAGGAGGGCGCGGGAGCTGCAGGACCTCTACAGCAAGCTGCGGTACATCGTGGTCCCCATGTACTACAGCAACAGGGACGCGTGGGTCGACATGATGGAGAAGTCCGTCGGCAAGGTCGCCTACTACTTCAACAGCCATCGCATGATGCGCAGGTACGTGACGGAAGCATACATGCTGTAACCATTTTTACGGAAAAAGGGATTTATATAAAATTTTATGTTCGTTCGGGGAAGACAGTAGACTAGAAGGCTTTGAACATTTCCTTCTTGGCTCCGCAGATCGGGCACCTCTCCGGAGCGTCGCCCTCAACCGTGAAACCGCATACTGTGCAGATGTTGATTTTACCCAAGTCTACGTCTTTGCCTTTGTCAACTGCTTCTTTCGCCTTTTTGTACAAAGCTAAGTGGACTTTTTCGGTTTCCAGAGCCCAGTTGAAGCTGATTTCGGCTGCTTTTTCGCCCTGACTCGCCGCCACAGCCTTGTACGCTGGGTACATCTCTTCGACTTCGAAGGTTTCCCCGTCTATGCCTGCTTGGAGGTCCTCAACCGTGCTTCGGGTTCCGAAGATTGCGCCCGAAGCCGTCGTCGTGGCTCCCTTGGTTTTGATGTTCTTGTAATGGTTCGAGGCGTGAACCTTCTCGGCGAAGGCTACAGCCGAAAACAGCCTTGCCACGTTCGGGAATCCTTCCTTCTTCGCCCTATCCGAGTAGATTGCGTATCTCATGTGGGCTTGGCTTTCGCCCCCGTAGGCGCTCCGCAGATTGGTCTCGGTCATTTCTCTTACCATCTTTCTCTCCGTCCTTCCTTACACGCAGGTAGTCGCCGTGTTTTATGTATCTTTTGGTGCAAAAAACATCTGAAAAACATCAACCACTAGATTGTTGGACGTCGAAGGTGAAGGCGGAGGGGCAAAGGTGGCTGAGCACGCACTGGCTGCATTTGGGCTTCTTGGCTGTGCAGACTCTTCTGCCGTGGAATATGAGTAAATCCGAGAATCTTGACCACGAATCCTTTGGGACAATATTCATGAGATCAGCTTCAATTTTTTCTCTAGTCTTGCCCTGCGTAAGCCCCAGCCTCCCAACAAGCCTAAGGACGTGAGTGTCCACCGCTACCCCTTCTGTTACTCCGTAGGCGTTCGAAAGCACGATGTTGGCAGTTTTCCGCGCGACCCCTGGAAGTCTAGTCAATTCTTCCATCGTTCGGGGAACCTGCGAACCGAACTGGTCGACAAGCATCGCGCAGGCTTTTCTTATGTGTTTGGCTTTTACCCTGTAGTATCCTGTGGGCTTGACTGCTTTTTCGAGCTCCGAAAGGTCAGCCTCCACGTAGTCTCTTGGCGTTCGGAACCTTTTAAACAGGCTACGCGTGACTTGGTTGACCTTCGTGTCTGTGCATTGGGCAGCAAGTATAGTGGCTACCAACAGCTCAAGAGGATTTTTAAACTCCAAAGTGATTTTTGCGTCTGGATGCTCCTTTTCCAGCAGGACGAGTATTTTGCGAACTCTGTCTTTCAGCTCCTGTAAATCGTCCGCCAACTTTGTTTCCCAGACGTTTCGGTTTTTTCTTTTTCTGTCTTTGATGGTATATGACGATTTGTTCTTTAGGCTTTATTGTTCAGCGCCGTCTATGAAGAAAAAAGGTAACCGTTTTTATGTACTTTTGTTAACTTCCGTGATGAGTTTTTCAACCTTTTTCCTTATGGCGTCGCGCGCTTCCCTGAACTTTTCTACGCCCTTCCCCGCTGGGTCCTCTATCTGCCAGTCCTCAACCTCCTTCGGAACGATCGGGCAAGAGTTCCTCCCGCACCCCATGAGGACAACCTTGTCGGCTTCCTGAACCATCTCCGCCGTGATCATCTTCGGCTTGTGACCAGAAATGTCTATCCCGACTTCCTTCATGACTTGGACAGCCAAGGGATTAACGGCTTTCGCAGGCATGTTCCCCGCGCTCTTGGCGCTTACTTTTTCTTCAGCTAAAGCATTCAGGAATCCTTCAGCTATCTGGCTTCTGCAGGCGTTCTCGACGCAAACGAAAAGAACACGTTTCACGGTGGCTTCCTCCAATGAATATTAGCTTTATGAGGTATTCAAACTTTCTGGGTGATTCAATAGTCTTCGATTCGCGAGTCTAAAAATTACTTAGTCCATTTTAAGACTTGTTCAGCTAGAGCATTCCAGTTATCAGTTATTCAAAGATGGACCTAGAATGTCGCATGAAAAGGTTCAATAAAAGGCTTGAGATGTAATATTTTCAAACTCTCATAGGTCATTTCCATAATAGAGAATAATCCAGTCCGATGGAAAGTTTTAGGGTCAAGAAGTTAAACATGGAATAGAATCAAATTCAGTGCGCATCTTGTATTCCGAGGATGCTTATTCGTTCTGTACCTTTTATTCCGCGTGCAACGTTTGCTGGAACAAATATCACGTTACCTTTGGTAAGCTCTTTCTGTTCGTCGTCTATTGTGAAGATGCCTTTTCCTTCAATGACGTAGAAGCATACGTTATATGGTTCGGGACGAGTTGGAATCTCTTGACCGCTTTCGAGGCAAACCAACACTACGTTAAAATTCTTTGTCTGCAGCAAGTCTTTCTTCACTAGTTGACGCTTTCCCATAGTGTCCAACAAACCCTTCTCTTGAGAAAACTCCGCAAGACCATACACATCCACCACATTCACCACCAATCATATCACCTCCATCCCGCCATTACTAGCTAGAACAGGCGGAAAATCCTAGTCTATATAGTCCAGTAAGGATGAAGCTTTATGTCCTTTCCTCTCATTTCAGTTTTTATAAATTCTTTAACATCCTCATCTTTTATGTAGAGGTTTCCCAGTTTATCTGTTATTAATGGTATCGCCGTCTTTCTCAGGCAGTTTTCAACGGCAGTGTCGATGAAAACGTATTGTTTTCTTCCAACTGGTAATATGAGCCTCAGAACCGTAAGATGTTGAGATGGGACTCCTCGCTCTATGTTATAAGTTATACTTTCTGGGTTATGCTCTATCATGAGCTGCCTGAATTCTTTCCATGTTTTAACTCTAATGAGGATTCTTTATCACCTATATGAAATCAGAGATTCGTTAATTTTAACAGTTTACATTGTCTTTTCATAAGAGTCTAAATTGACTCAGTTTTTTCTTCACAGTCAAAACAATTCTCCGTTTCCCTGTCCGTCAAGAACTCTTTTCCACAGCTTTTGCATGTAACTTTGTGCAACCAAGATTCTTTCTTAATGGTCCTGAATGATTCTTCTCTTGTCGGAAAAATTATAGCGCCGCTCGGACAAAAACTGGCACACACCGAACAACCAGAAACGCAACCTAAAGGGTCAACGATAAAGACCTTTTTATCTCTGACTTCTAAAACTTTGTGAGGGCAGAAACTGACGCATTTATATGCTCCATTACACCCGTTACATTTGTCGGAGTCTATCGCGGGAAATCATGGCTTGAGCATTTCAGCTCTTCCTAAATCGAATCAGTTATTGTTCCGTATAGGATTCCAAAGGTCACATTGCATCAATCCCATCACTTGTGTTTCTAAAGCGTACAAGCAATATCCCCACTCTAATCAACACATCTCTGTTCATTCTTCCATGATGGTTTTTATGATGAGTTCCTTTGCTCTTTTAACTTCATCCGCAGAAATGTATTTCTCAAGACCTAGGTTTTTGCCGATGTCGGTGTGCAAGGCTTTCTTTTTCATGCCTATATCTCTGGCCAGCACAATGCTTTTGGTAATCTTGAATCCCGCGGCCTCTATAGTCTTTCGGCTGCATTCAAATGGGCAGCCGTCCACGGTGATGATCTTCTTTGCAGCTTTGGATTTTCCTAAGACAGGTTTCACCTTTAGTGGCACTGAGGGCAAACAGCCGATAGCAACTTTTTCCAAGCCAAGCTCTTTAACCGCTTCCAAGCACGCTAGGGCACTAGTTATTCCCGTATTCGATAATCCTCCAAAACAGGAGAACACTATGCACTCGTGGGTCGGCATACCTTCCTGCCATTCTTTCGTCTCTGCCATCTCACATTTCCTCCTAATCAGATTCCGCCAACTATGAGACTATAAATCAATCCAGAGAAGACCGCGGAAGCGAACGCCAAGACGCCGTAGGTCGCTACGATCTTCCAGCCAACTATCCTAGAGGTAGAGAGTGAATTTGGTAGGTCGTATGGCTGACCCATCAACCACGCAACAGTTGCTCCAGGCGACATCCCCATATTGACAAGCGCCTTTCCCAAGGCTACTTCAATTAACGTTGGAGTGTACAATGGTCCGCTCAATAGCGCTGCTAACAGTACACCAAGCGAACCCGTTAAGTATGATTTTACTAGCTCTTCTGGAAAGAAGGCTTGGAAATAGCTCACTGCTACAAGCCCTATGAGGAACGCAGGAAGAATTTGTTTTGCTAGAAACCCGCCGAACTTAAGGGCGCTCCAGAGTTTCTCATCAACAGGCTGCTTTATAATATCTATTGAGGCATTCTTGTTCGGCTTGTTTTTGAATTGTCGCTCAAACTTTTCGCCCCAAGGCGTCTTTGAAATCAAATACCCTATTAATACTGCGCTTATTCCTGCGGCTAACATGTCAGCGAGGGCAATGTTCCACCCCAAAACCTGTATGGTTACGATGTCTGCTAAGAGGTTGTTGGCGGGAGCAACGAGCAGAAAGGTTAAGGCGGGACCTATTCCTCCGCCTGCGTAAATGACGCCTGCGAAAATCGGCACCATCGTGCAAGAACATACGCAGAAAACAGGCGCGATGAGTGTGGCAACCAGATATGATATGGGCTTTCCGCTGCTCATGTATTTTAACATAAACTCTCGGGGGATGAATTCAGAGAATACGCCGGCGATTGTAAAAGCAAAGCCCAGACATAGCCAGCCATGTTGAGCGTAATCCCATATGTAGACTAGCGGTATTTGCCATAGAGGAAGACCTCTGAGGTCTTCTGCAGTAGATGAAGGCGTTAGCGTGTAGGCTCCTATGATGGCTCTGGCCATCATTATTACAAAGAACAGAATAAAACTGACCATGAGAATGGTCTTAATCGCCCGTTTCCTTTCCAAAACTAGCTCGCCTTACGGCGTTTCTCGTAATAGCCTTTCAATGACGCTTGTGTCAGGCACCTTGCCCATGATTTTCACAACGCCGTTCACAGCGATTGCGGGAGACATCAACACGCCATATTTTGATATTGTCGCTTTTGCGGTTATGTCGAGCTTTGTGACTTCGACGTTCACTCCTTCCTCGATGAGTTTCGAAGCTGACTCCCTAGCATTTTCCTCAGTCTTTTTGCATCGTGGGCACGGAGGACTGACACCTATTACTTCGACTTTAATGTTTTTCAACACGCTCACCTTCGTTTTATACAGCCTTGTTTTCGGACTTTGGCTTCAACACTTTGTCAATAGTTAAATAAATCGACATATTTAAAATTATCGAATCGTTCTTCAAAAAACCAACAGTTCGAAATATTTAAATCTATTTACTGAACCTAAATGTTTTAGGCGCAATTCAAGGCAGTGCAAATGCAATGAAGGATGAAAAAAGTTCAAAAAGATTCGGCGAAAGACTTGAGAGGCTAGTATGCTCAGGTCTGATACCGCCCAAAGGCATCGAAATTTACGCTCAAGAGTTGAGAAACCTCGCTGCTGAGGTGGCTGAACCTGAATATTTCAGGAGCCAAAGTCGTCTGCTGAAAGCCTTAGCTAACGATACTAGGCTAAAAATGCTAAGGCTGCTTAGCCTAAAGGAGATGTGCGTCTGCGAATTAACAATAGCATTAGGTCTGACGCAGCCAACAGCGTCCCATCATCTGAACATTCTGCAGAATGTTGGGTTGATTAAGGACCGGAAAGAAGGAAAATGGGTCTTTTATAGCGTTGCGAAACCAGAAACCGTCCAACACCTTTTTGGCTTCCTCGGAATCCCCCGACAACATTAATGAATTTTGTACCATTTGTTATATTATCAAGCTCATAATAATTTGAACAGAAAGGTTTAAATTCAAAAATTTAAATTTATTAATTCCAAAAAATTTACTCGACGAGATGATAAATGTGGCTGAAGAAAAAACCAAACTTGGGATTTTCGAGAAATATCTGACACTATGGATTGCCCTGTGCATAGCCGCTGGGTTACTCGTTGGCAAGTTCGCTCCGCAGTTCGGGCAGTTTATGGATTCACTGAAATTCAGTAACGTGTCGATTCCGATCGGCATTCTCCTCTTCTTCATGATGTACCCCACGGTTCTGGGGATACAGTTCAGCGACATTAAGAAGGCAGCCTCTAAGCCTAAGCCGCTTCTTGTCACCATAATCGCCAACTGGGTCATAGCTCCGCCGCTGATGACGCTTTACGCGAACGTCGTCCTTGCTGGGAACCCGCAGTACATTGCAGGCGTGATTCTTCTCGGTTTGTCTCCCTGCACAGCGATGGTCATGTGGTGGATGTTCCTCGCGAAGGGCGACATGGCCCAGGGGCTGATAAACACCTCGATAAACGCCCTGCTGATGTTGCTTCTTTACGCGCCGCTCGCAGCCTTCTACCTTGGCGTGAGCAGCATCCCCGTGCCGATGGACCTTATCGCCGTCAGCGTCCTAGCCTTCATCGCGTTGCCCGTTGCTTCGGGCGCGGTCTCAAGAAAAGTAATCATACAAAAGAAAGGCGAAGAGTGGTTCAACGGGATGTACCGGACTATTGTTGGAAAAGTGTCCATCGTCGCCCTACTCACGACTCTGGTTGTCCTATTCTCGTTCGAGGGGGAAGTCATCCTCAACAACCCCGCCTTGGTCGCCTACCTTGCTGCGCCGAACCTGATGCACTACGCGACCATGATCGTGTGGACCTACCTCCTCGGCTACTTCGCGGGCTGGACGTACGAGACCGCAATTGACGTCACCCTCATCGGGTCAAGCAGCCACTTCGAAGTCGCCATCGCCGTCGCGACGACGCTTTACGGGATAGGCTCAGGAGCCGCCCTTGCCACGGTCATCGGTCCGCTGATGGAGGTCCCGCTGATGCTTTCGCTTGTCAAGCTCGGGCTTAGAACGAGTCGCAAGTTCCCGAGAAACATGAAGAAAGAAACTGAAAAGCTAAATTAATCTGAGCTTTTCGGTCTATTAAAGCTAACATTAATACAACAAGTTTTTTCTTACCAAAATAGCAGCGCCTTGTTCTATCAAAGTTTGGTGCTGACTTCTAGGCCGTCGTTGTCCGAGGGGACGTAGCGGCTTTCGTACTTTCTCGACTTCCGCACGTAGTTCAGGTAGTCCCTCATCGAGTGCGCGGAGGTTCCAGCGTTGTCTGCGACGATTACGCTGCCTTTGCGGAGCTTGCCCTCGACGAGTCGCAGGTGGCGGAGGTACTCGTGCTTGTCCGCGTCCAAGAACACGAGGTCGAACTGCCCACCGATTTTCGGAATAAGGCTCGAAGCGTCCCCCACGAGGACGTGCACCTCTGGCACAATTTTTGCGTCTTGAATGTTGCGTTTTGCGGCTTCAGCTTCGTCCTCGTCGATTTCGATTGAAACTATCTCGGCGCCGCTTCCAAGCTCCCTACCCATCAGAATCGTGGAGTACCCGATGAGTCCGCCGACCTCCAGCACGCGCTGCGGACTGGCTTTCCGCACAATCTCAGCCAGAATCCTGCCTCTAAAGGGACCGATTATGGGCAGGTAGCCTCGTTCGGACTCTTCCTCAATCGCTCTGAGGACCCTGTCGGATTCTTCTGTTGCCATCCTTGACCCAGCTGGGGCTTTCCAGAACTATGTTGACGGACAGGATATATGCATACCTTCGAAGCCTTCAAGATTTTCCTATTCCACGTTCGGGAATTTGACCTCGAGAAGAAGACGGTGGAACGTTTATTAGACTTGGTATACTAATACTTTCAGGAGGGACATGTTTTGAGCGAAGTTAAAGAGTTTTCGTTGACAGAATTGAACAAGCCCAAGGACTGGAAAACCCTTACGGACATGGCGAAGAAGCACGTGCCAGTAATCACGGCGCCAGAAAGGGTCAAGGCGAAGGAGCCTTTTGCAGTAAAAGTCAAAATCGGCGGAATCGACGGAGTCGAGCACCCGAACACTCTGGGGCACTGGATTAACTGGGTTGAGCTGTACGCTGGGGAACGCTTGGTTTCGAGGGTCGAGTTTGCGCCTGAGCTGAGCGACGGCTACGTCGTCACCGTCAATGTGACCTTGAACGAGACAGCGACGTTGAGAGCTCGCGGGTACTGCAACCTGCACGGGGTCTGGGAAGGAAGAGAACGGCAAGTCGTCGTTGAATAAGGCGTTTTCTTCCGCGGGCTATGCTGTAGCGCCCTTTTCGCAGTAGTAGTCGCCTTCGAGGTCGTAGTCCATGTGGACTTGGCAGGCTGGGCACAGGCACCCGTTCCTTTTTATTTTCTGTTTGCTTTTTTGCCTCGCGCAGAAGAGCCACTCGCCCGTCCCGGGGTAGCTTGGGCAGCTCCCGCAGAAGTCCTTGCACGTTTCCTCGTTTCTTCGGCTGTCTTCGACCTTCATCTCTGACCGTCCGAATAATTGTGCGCAGTTCTAATAACAGTTTTCGTTCACACGAAAAATTCTATTATTCGAAAGATGCTTATTGGGTTAAATTTCGAGTTCTTTTTTGTCCAGAAGCCAAAGGAGTGTATTTTTTATCGTGCTGAGGCGGCACACCTTGCACAGTTCAGCGGTCTCCTCGTTGTGCAGGACACTGAATATCTTTTTTCGGTCCTCCGGGGACAGCTTACCCTCCAGCTTTTTAACTTCTCTGTCGATACGTCTGATCTTCTCTTCAACGTCGAGCTCGGTCTTCATGCAGCTCACCCGCCAGTTTTTCGGTCATATGAAGTCGCTTATGCTTTCTCCGAGTACCTCGATGCGGTTGATGTCGGTTTCCCCGAGGTTCCTCTTCTTAACTACCTTTAGGGACGGAATGTCCAGCGGGTCTTCCTCCGCGAGGGTGCTTCCGACGGTTTCGACCGCCGCCGGGTCCCTGCCCACGATGAGGAGGTCTCTTCTCTCTCTTTCCAAGGGCAAACCCTCCTTCCATTCGGCGCCGTACATGTACGTCCCGTCAATCACGGCGAGGTCAATCCACCCTACGGCTTCAGCCATGTCGATGAGGGCAGCACCCAGTTTTTCGTGGAACCGCTCCTTCCTGACGTCCGGAATCAGCCCGAGGAGGTTCTTGAAGACGCAGCCCGCCTTGCCCTTGCGCAGAACGTGGAGACTGACGAAGAAGTTGGGCTTGAAGAGCACGCTCGAGAATCGGAGTTTCTCTCCGTTAACCGTCACTTCGCGCGTCTGCGGGTCGTCCGAGAGGCTGAAGGGCTTCACGCGGTCAGAGAATACGTCTTTCCACTCTTGCAGCCGTTCGAGGGCTTTGCCGTTGTGGTTGTCGGACTCGACGATGAGGACCCTCTTCGACTCTGCGAACGAGTCCGCCACCGCCTTGACAACCGGGACCGTGGGATAGTTGGTGTTCCGCTTGTCGTACAAGCCGACCTTTATCGTCACGTTCGGGGCGTCCAAGAAGCTTTTTCCGCCGATGAGCTTCAGAGCTCGCTGGTAAGCTTCCGCCGCGTTTCCTTCGGTCTTCACAAGTGCAACCTTCGCCGTCATTTGAAAACACCAGCAGTAGATACAGCCAAGTAATACTTGAACCTAACGTAATCGGATGCGGGATGAAGGAATCGGGAAAGTTCGGCGGCTCAGAATTGTTTAATGAACGTTTCATGCCGCTGGGTTTTTGGCAGCTTATGGTTGATTGTTACTTCATGGCTTCTATGATGACTGAAACGTCTACGTCGTCGATGGGCAGTTTCGCGAGCGTTTTACCCTTCATGTGGGGCAAGGTGTCGAGGTAGGTCGGCTTTTCCTCCTTGTAGAAGACGCCTATCGGAATCCGTTCACCCCACTCGAAGCTCTTCTCGAGAGCCTTCCGCCTGTCGGTGTAGTCGTGCCCCTGCTCGCTGAGTTTGTACAGCCGTTCTCGGAACCACTGGTACGTGTTCAGGTAGTTGAACGAGACGCAGGGCTGGAAAACGTCGACGTACCCGAAGCCCCTGTGCCTTACAGCTTCAACGATGAGGCTCTGGAGATGCCTCGGGTCTCCCGCGTAGCCTCGGGCGACGAACGTCCCGTTGCTGACGAGGGCATTGGCTATCGGGTTCAGCGGAGGAGTGACCGAGCCGAAGGGCGTCGATTTGGATTTGAACCCTTGGAGGCTAGTTGCCGTGGTCTGCCCCGTTGTCAAGCCGAGGGTCTGGTTATCGTGCACTATCAGCGTCACGTCGACATTCCGCCGCATCGCGTGGCAGAAGTGGTCCCAGCCCTCGTCGTACTGGTCGGCGTCCCCAGCGAACCCTATGACAGTGAGTTCGGGGTTGGCCAGCTTGATGCCTGTGGCTGTCGGGATGACCCTGCCGTGTATGCCGTGGAAGCCGTTCACGTTAACGTAGTTGACTATTTTTCCGTGGCATCCTATCCCCGAAACGATGACAACCTGCTCCCTGTCTAAGCCGAGCTCCACCAAAGCCCCCTTCACAGCCGTCAGGATGCCGAAGTTCCCACAGCCGGGGCACCAGTCAGGCTTGACGGGCGTAGCCAAGTCCTTCAAAGCGACCATTTTCACAGCGCCTCCTTCACCTTCGCCGCCAAGTAAGCGGGGCTGAAGGGTCTCCCGTCGTACTTCAGAATCGTACCGTCCACGTCTCGTAGTAGACGTTCGCGGATGAGGCTGGAAAGCTGAGACGTCTTGTTGTGTTCTATTACAATCGCCTTTTTTGAGTTGTCAAGTGCTTTTTTGACCCTTTCGACTGGGAATGGATGCAAATAGATTATCTGCAGGTAATTGGCAACGACGCCGTCGCGCTTAAGAATCTTTAAGGCTTCGCGTATCGGACCCTTCGTTCCGCCCCACGAAACCACCGTCGCTGCTGCGTCCCGTGGACCGTACAGCTTGGTCGTCTCGACCCCCGTTTCCTCGAGCTCCTTTACCAGATAGTTTATTTTTTTTAGCCTTTTCTCGACCATGCTGACTACAGTCGCCGGGTCCTCGCTTGTGAAGCCAAACTCGTCATGCTCGTCGGCGTTAGCCCTCACAATTGCACCTTGGGTTGACGGCAGAGCCCTCGGGGAGACGCCGGTTTCGGCGAGCTCGTACTTCCTGTACTCGCCCGTGCCTTGGAACTGCCCAGTTATCAGGTTGCCCCTTTCAGTTTTGACGCGGCTGGTTTCGAAGGGTTCGGTTGAGGCTTGGCTTTCAACGAGGTACTTGTCGGTCAACACGATGACGGGCGTCTGGTACTTTTCCGCCCAGTTGAAGGCGCGCATCGTCTCGTAGAAGCATTCCTCGACGTCGCCTGGGGCCACGACGACCCTCGGGAACTCGCCCTGAGACGCGTGGACCACGAACCGAAGGTCGCCCTGCGCGGAGTACGTCGGCAACCCCGTGCTCGGTCCCGGCCTCTGCCCGACCACGATTACGGCGGGGGTCTCCGTCATGCCAGCCATGCCTAAGCCTTCAACCATGAGGCAGAATCCTCCTCCAGACGTCGCGGTCATTGCTCTGGCTCCCGCGAAGGCTGCGCCCGCCACCATGTTCACGGCTGCGATTTCGCCTTCGGGCTGGATGAGGAGCGTCTCCATGCTTCTTTCGTTCTCGGCCATGAAGTGGAGCAGCCCAGTTGTCGGCGTCATCGGGTAGCCCGCGAAGAACTTGCACCCCGCCTTCAGCGCTCCCAGCCCGATTGCCTCGTTTCCGCTCAGCAGGATTCTTTGTTTGCCAGCCGATTTCGTCTTTACGAGTTTGTACCCGAAGCTGCCGCCGAAATTGCTCTTGGCGTAGTCGTACCCTTTGCGGGCAGCCTTAACGTTCGCCTCCGCGACCGCGGGCTTGAACGTGTCCTTCAGGACATCTTCCAACAGGTCCATGTCGCAATCCAGAAGGGCGAAGGCAGCTCCCAGGGCGACGGTGTTCCGCATTATCGGGTCTTCCTTGAGCTCCTCCCACACGATTTTCTTCAGGGGAACAGGGCAAAGCGTCAAGTCTTCTCGACCTAGGGTCCCTGTGTTCTGCGGAGCGTCGTCGGGGTCGTAGATTACGCCTCCGCCTGGAACCAGCTCGTCCTTGTGGAGCGCAACGGTCTCCGCGTTCAGAGCCAGAAGAAGGTTGATTTTATCAGACTGTGAGTACACTTCCTCCGTGTCCACTTGGACGACGTAGAAGTTGTGTCCGCCCCTGATGAGGGACTGGTAGTCGTTGGTCCCGAAGACGTTGAGCCCCGCCCTCATGCAAGCCTTGGCGAACAGGAAGCCTGAACGCGTGATTCCCGCACCAGCCTCGCCGCCGATGAGAAATGACAACTTGTTCACTATCATTCCTTTTCCCCCAAAAGAGCCACGATTAAAGATGAGGGTTACTGAAATAAAACATTTTTTAGGAACCTTGGTTCCGCGCTGTTTACATAATCCTTAAAATATGCGCTTAGGATGACTTACTTACCATTCACTCAACTAGGTGGCGTCGACGTTTGAGCGAGAAAGACGTTGTTGACGTAATCGAGAGGGCAAGCCGAAGCGTCGTCAACGTGAACACGGTGCGGATATTCCGGGACCTCTTCTACCGCGTCGTCCCGGTCCAAGGCATGGGCTCAGGCTTCATCATCGACAGCGAAGGCTACGTGCTGACTAACAACCACGTCATCGCGGAAGCCCGCGAAATCACCGTAACACTGAGCGACGGGCGCGCCTTTCAGGGGCAACTCGCTGGAACGAGTAGAAGATCCGACGTCGCCGTCATAAAGATCAGCGGCGAAAACCTGACCCCCGTGGCGCTCGGAGACTCGGACAGGCTGCGCGTCGGGCAGAGAGTCTACGCCATTGGGAACCCGTTCGGTCTCGTCGGCGGACCCACGGTAACCTCGGGCGTCATCAGCGCCTTAAATCGCACGATTCATTCGGAGCAGGTCGCCTTCGAAGGCTTGGTCCAGACGGACGCGGCGATCAACCCTGGGAACAGTGGCGGACCGCTCATAGACGTCGAGGGAAGGGTGGTCGCGATCAACACCGCGATCATCCCGTTCGCCCAGGGCATAGGCTTCGCTGTCCCGATCAACGCCGCCAAGGCTTGCGCGGACGACATTCTGGTTCACGGCTCCGTCAGGAAGCCATGGCTCGGAATATCGGGGTTCACGATAACCAGAGAAGTCGCGGCACAATACAGGCTGCCCGTCGAGAGCGGAGTGCTTGTGGTGGGTGTGGAAAGCGAAAGCCCCTCAAGCAAGGCTGGGATGAGGAAGGACGACATTATACTGGGCATGGACGGCAAGGGAACCGGCAGCATCGAAGAGCTCCAGGACGTGCTGCGCGAAAAGCAACCCGGAGAAGAAACCGTACTAATCGTCATGAGGGATTCCAGGCGATTCCAACTCCGCATAGTGCTGGAAAGGATGCCCTAGCCCTTTCTGGGAAACGTTAATATTTTCGCGGTTCCTATTTTATTAAAGGTGAACTGTTTGCCTATTGACCCCGATTTTCAGAAGAACCGCACAAAGACGGGCGAGCAGGAAGGCGTCGCAGTCTGGGGACCCACGGAGCCTCCCAAGAAGCTGGGCATTAGAGGAACCAACGTGGCCGTCAACTGGGACATCTGCGAAGGACACGGAATATGCATCGAAGTCTGCCCCGTGCAGCTCTACGAGTGGCGGGACACGCCTGGGCACCCGAAGTCGGACAAGAAGACTTTCCCCGCGAGGCAAAGCGAGTGCATACAGTGCCTAGCGTGCGAAACCCAGTGCCCCGTTCAGGCCATAAAAATCACCCCGCCCTAGAATCCGATGTTTTAAAACTTCCGAAAATCTGCTCTTAAACAGCCATCCTGCACAGAATCTTTTTCTTTTTGTTTCTTCATATCTAGTTAAACCTTGCGGAGGAATGGATGTGGCTCCTGTTGAATTGGTTAAAAACGTTTACTGGGTCGGCGTGGTAGACTGGGACCTGAGGGATTTCCACGGCTACGAGACGCGGAGGGGAACAACGTACAACGCGTACCTGATTGTGGACGAAAAGTCGGTCCTCGTTGACACCGTCAAGTGCCCCTTCAAAGACGCATTGGCTAAAAACGTCAGCGAAGTGGTCGCTCCCGAAAAGCTGAACTACGTTATCGTCAACCACGTCGAAATGGACCACTCGAGCTCCCTGAGCCATGTCATGCAGCATACGAAAAACGCTATTGTAGTGACGTCGAAGAGGGGGATGGATGGCTTGGAAAAACATTACGGGCCGACGAACTGGAATTACCAAGTCGTGAAGACGGGTGACGAGCTTAAAATCGGGTCGAGAACCCTCGCGTTCGTGGAGGCTCCTATGCTGCATTGGCCCGACAGCATGTTCACTTACCTAAAGGAGGACAGGATATTGATGCCGAACGACGCCTTCGGCCAGCATTTGGCGACTTCTCAGAGGTTCGACGACGAGGTTGACCAAAGCGTCCTCATGGACGAGGCCGCCAAGTACTTCGCCAATATCCTTATGCCCTTCTCGCTGCTGATTATAAAGAAGGTTAAGGAGATTTCGAATCTAGGCATAGAACCGAGAATCGTCGCTCCCAGCCACGGCGTCATCTGGCGCAACAGCCCTGAAAAGATTGTAAAAGCCTATCTCGATTGGAGCGAAGGCAAAACCCGCAACAAAGCCGTCGTAGTGTACGATTCCATGTGGGGAAGCACAAAGAAGATGGCTGAAGAAATCTGCGGCGCCATCGGCGACAGGGGAGTAGAGGTGCACCTTTTCAACATCCGCAAGTCGGAGCACGCTGAGGTCCTGAAGGAAATCCTTGAAGCGAAGGCTGTGGTTGTGGGGTCGCCGACCCTTAACACTTCCATGACACCTTCCATCAGCGGTTTCCTGACCTACGTTGCTGGATTAAGACCTAAAGGCAAAATCTGGGCGTGCTTCGGCTCCTACGGCTGGGGCGGCGGAGCGGTCAAAGCCATGACGGAGCAGCTTAAGGCAGCAAGGTTTGACGTTACCGAACCAGGATTGCAGGTCCAGTACGTGCCCTCCCTAGAAGAAACAAAGGCATGCAGGGACTTTGGCCAAAAAATCGCTGAAGCGGTCCAGAAGGCAGAATAACAAAGCGCAAAGCGAAGGTTGCCCTGATGAGTGAGGGAAGCTCGTTCGTCGTCACGGTTCCGTCCGGCTTCGAACCCGAGGTGAAAAGGGAGATACGGAGCTTAATCCCCGACTCGAAGGTCCGAATCTTGTTCTTCAAGGGCAACCTCCTCGTCAGGTCCAGTTTGGAAGAGGCGGAGGCGGTGAAGAGGCTGAGGGACTCCGAGACCCTCTACGTCGGACGAGTTTTCCCCGTCAGCGCGAAGGTCGCAATTTCGCCCGAAAAAGAAAGCATCCTCAGACTTTACGGACCGTTGGAGGGGAAGCTCAAGCCCGAGGACAGTTTTATGGTCAGGTGCCAGAGGCGGGGGATGCACGGCTTTTCGAGCCAAGACGTCGAACGGGCACTTGGCATGAAGCTCGAAGAATCATCCAAAGCCACCGTAGACCTGAAGAATCCGAGGAAGGTCGTTGTCGTCCAGATTTTCCAGAACACTGCCTACGTGGGGGTCACGGACTCTGAGAACCTCGTCGTCAAGCCGATTCGGGTCTCCCGGAAGTACGCGAAGGGCGAGAGGCCGTTCACGCGCGCAGAGCACAAGATCAAGGAAGCCCTCGAAGCCTTCAATGTGAAAGTCAATTCAGATTATGAAGTACTGGACCTCGGCGCGGCTCCTGGAGGCTGGACTAAAGTTTTTGCTGGCCTAGCGAAAAGAGTAGTGGCGGTTGACCCTGCTGCTTTGGAGCTCGAGGTTGAGAAGCTGCCCAACGTGGTTCACCTGCAGTGCAGGGCAGAGGAAATTCCGAATGATGCAGGCATATTCAACTTGGTCACTAACGACATGAACCTTGCTCCCGCCGAATCCGCGGTGACAATGGTCGCCGTTGCCCCGCTCCTAAAGAAGGGAGGCTTCGCCGTCATGACGGTGAAGTTCGTGACGAGGGACAGGAGGGGGCACGTTGAGGAGGCGCTCCGGGTCCTTGAGGCTCAATACTCGAACTTCAGGGTCAAGAGGCTACCTCACAACAGGCTCGAAACCACTGTCTTCATGCAGAAGAAGTGACGACGCCGCGTTCCCGAAACCCTTTTGTCTTCAACGAAGCACTAGAATAGTCGAAGATTGGAGGTTGACTTTTTGAGCACGAAAGAGACGTTGCTGAAGTTTCTCAGGGACCAGATTAAAGTCGAGAACGAAATCGTGGACTCGCTGAACAAGGGCTTGACGGACGTCGCGAATCCTGCGGTGAAAGGAACCCTGAAGGGCGTCTCGCTGGACTCGCTGAAGCACGCCCAGATGTACGCGTCGGCCATCAGCCTCTTGACGAAGGTTCCGATGGCTCTCACGCAGAAGCAGCTCGACGCCCAGAAGGCATTGGTCGAGAAGCACATCAGGATAGAGGCGGTCCTCATCGAGAAAATCGGCGAGCAGCTCCCCAGCCTGAAGGACGAGAAGGTGAAGCTATTGCTCACGGCGATTCTGGAGGACGAGAAGAGGCACCACGCGCTCCTGCAGAGGGTCCTCGAAATCCTTGTCCGGGGCGAAACCATCACCGAAGAGGAGTGGTTCGGGGTCATGTGGAGAAGCGTCCCCTTCCACGGCTCGCCCGGAGGATAAAAAGCCGGACGTTTTTGGTGGTTTGCCCCGTGAGCGAAATGGTTCCGTTCAAGCTCCTCATCTCCCGCGAAGAAGCGGTCAAGAGAATCATGAGCACCGTCAAGCCCGTTGAAAGAACCGAAGATGTCCCAATCGAGGAATCTATGGGGCGGGTCTTGGCGGAGGACGTCGCAGCCGTTGAGGACGTTCCGCCGTTCACCCGGGCTGCCATGGACGGCTACGCGGTCAGAGCTGAGGATACCTACGGGGCTTCGCAGCAGAACCCCAAGGCACTCAAGGTCGTAGCCGTTTTGCACGCGGGAGAATCAGCCGACAACGCTGTGAGCAAGGGCGAATGCGTGAGGATAGCCACAGGCTGCACAGTTCCGCCGAGCGCGGACTCCGTGGTCATGGTGGAGTTCACCGACGAAAAAGAGGGCAACGTATCCGTCTTCGACGCAGTTCACCCCGGAGCCAACATTTCGCCTCAGGGAGAGGACATGAAGAAGGGCGAGGCCGTCCTGAAGAAGGGTGAAGCTGTCACGCCAGCAAAGGTCGGAGTCTTGGCTGCGCTGGGAAAAAGAAAGGTGTTGGTCTACGGGAAGCCCCGCGTCGCCGTCGTCCCGACCGGAACCGAGGTCTGCGAGCCCGGCGCGAAGCTTGGCAAGGGGCAGATTTACGACGTCAACACTTACACTTTGTCGTCAGTTCTTTCGGCGAACGGAGCCCAAGTGACGAAGTCCCCGATTGTGCCCGACTCTTTCGAAAGCCTCAAGTCCACGATAACTCGGTTCCTCGACCACGACTTGACGATTTTCTCGGGCGGGAGCTCGGTCGGCGAACGGGACCTCCTCGTCAAGGTCCTCGAACAGGCGGGCAAGGTCGTCTTCCACGGCGTCCAAATCAAGCCCGGCAAGCCCACCCTCTTCGGAACCGTTGAAAACGAGCCAGTCTTTGGGATGCCCGGATACCCGACTTCGTGCCTCAGCAACGCCTACGTCTTTCTCGTCCCGGCGGTCCGCGCGATGGCTAGGCTGCCCCCCGCGAAACCCCGCACGGTCAAGGCGAAGATGGGCAAGAAGTTCGTTTCGGGCTCAGGCAGAGAGCAATTCCTCTCGGTCAAGATTAAGAACGGCAAGGCATACTCGACGTTCAAGAAGTCGGGCGACATAACTAGCCTCGCCAAGGCGGACGGCTACGTCATACTGCCCGTGAACCTCGACGTGATAGAGGAAGGCGAAGAAATCACCGTCACGCTGTTCGAATAGAAAGCAACCGTTGACACTCAAACGCAAAAATAATTTGCCACTCAAATCAGACCAGATAGAGACACCTTGACTACCTTCTCTTCATTAATGAGTACTGTTGAAACAATTTTTATCATTCCTCCCAAAGGGTTTAGTTAAATTTAATATGAGGATGCGGAAAAACAATCTCGTGATGAGGTGGCAGAGTTGGTTAAGGTTCAAGGCTACGAAGTCCCCGAGGGCTTGTATTACTCCAAGGAGTGGATGTGGGTCAAGGTCGAAGGCAGCAAAGTCCGAGTTGGCGTGACCGACTACGCCCAGAAGCAGCTGAACGAGGTTGTGTTCGCCGAGCTCCCCAAGGCGGGGGACGAGGCGATGAGGGGCGAACCGTTCGGAACGGTCGAGTCGGTCAAGTCCGTGTCCGACCTCGTGGCGCCCGTCAGCGGGAAAATCGTCGAAGTCAACAGCAAGGTCAACAGTAATCCCGAGGTCCTCAACCAGGACCCTTATAATGAGGGCTGGATAATCATCGTGTCGCCCACGAACCTTACGGACGACCTCAAGACCCTCATGAACTTTGAACAGTCAGCTGAGTGGCACAAGAAACTCGCCGAGGAAAGCTAAGCGAGATGCCAAAGAGAATAGTCATCGTCGGGGCGAACGCTGCGGGCGTCGACGCAGCCGTGGCAGCTCGGAAGACGGACAGGGAAGCCGAAATCACTCTTCTGACCAAAGACGACGTGGGGGCGTACTCGAGGTGCGGGCTCCCCTTCGTCCTCGGCGGGCACATACCGTCGCTTGAGAGCCTCGTCGTTTATCCGCCAAGTTTCTATAAAATGATGAAGTTCGACCTGAGGATGGAGACCGCTGCCACAAACGTCGACGCGAAGGCTAAAACCGTCGAAGCCGAAGCCAAGGACGGAAAGCACGATACCCTAGAATACGACAGCTTGATTCTGGCGACGGGAGCTCTCCCCTTCAGGCTGCCCCTCGAAGGAATCGACAAGGAAGGCGTCCTCACCCTCCACACGCTGAGCGACGCCGAGAAGCTAGCCAAAGCCATGCAGAAAGCCAAAGCAGCCGCAGTCATCGGCTCAGGGCTTGTTGGGCTGGAGGCTGCCGAAGCCTTCGTGGAGCGGGGGATAAAGACCACAATCGTCGAAATGCTGCCGACGGTCCTCCCGCGGCTACTGGACCCCGACATGTCCGCCGACGTCCAGAAAAGGTTCGAAGAAAACGGCGTAACCGTCGTCCTCGGCAAACCAGCGGGAGCCATCATCGGAGAAAAAAGAGCTGAGGCGATAACCGTCGGCGGCGAAAAGGTCCCAGCGGACATCGTCCTAAACGCCGCGGGCGTGAGACCCAACACCGAACTAGCCCAAAAGGCGGGAATTGCTGTTGGCGAGACCCGAGGCATCAAAACGGACAATCACATGCGGACAAGCGACCCAAACATCTACGCGGCGGGAGACTGCGCCGAAACGACGCACATCGTAACTGGAAAGCCAGCGTTACCGCTTCTGGGCTCGGCAGCCGTCAAGATGGGCAAGGTGGCAGGCACCAACGCCGCAGGCGGAGACGCAACGTATCCCGGGACCCTCTTCCCGTGGGTTTCCCGAATCTTCCACCTCGACGTGGGCGGGGTCGGGCTCACCGAGTTCTGGGCGAAGCAGGTCGGCGTGGACGTCGTTGCAGGTAAGCTAACGAGCAAGACGAGGGCAGACTACTTCCCCGGAGGTCTGCCGATAAAGGTCAAGGTCGTCGTGGAGAAGGCGACCGAACGCGTCGTCGGGGGGCAAATCGTCGGCGGCGAAGAGGTGACCCAGCGCATCAACGCCTTGGCTTTGGCTATCCAGAACCGCCTCTCGGTCTACGACCTAGCTAAGGCTGAGACCTGCTACGCGCCGTCAGTCTGCGAAGCTTGGGAGCCGTTTGTCTTAGCGGCGGAACTCGCCCAGAGAAG
>CAZOKM010000011.1:0-29956 GCA_964580405.1 uncultured Candidatus Bathyarchaeia archaeon
CGTTGGGGCAGTTGAGCGAAGTCGTGATTGCCGATCCGAGCCGAATGAAGTACACTGTTGACCAGTCAGCTTCGACGCCTCTGACCTGAACCTTGTCCACGACGACGTCCCTTCCGCCGACGTTATCGACGGACAGGGCAGCGATGGCGGTGCCGTTCCCGTACACCCATAGGGCCTGCTTCGTCAGCTTCA
This sequence comes from uncultured Candidatus Bathyarchaeia archaeon, assembly GCA_964580405.1. Classification (GTDB taxonomy): domain Archaea; phylum Thermoproteota; class Bathyarchaeia; order Bathyarchaeales; family DTEX01; genus JAGTRI01. The sequence goes on from CAZOKM010000011.1 coordinate 193, forward strand.
GCTGTTCCTGTTGTGTCCGAGTGGAAGTGATGTTGATCGCGTACATCGTGACCACGCCTGCCAAGAGCACAGAGACAACCAAGATGATCAGTGTTGAGACAACGTTGCTTAGCGCTTTTCTATTTCTGATATATGTTTTCATTTCGTATCATTCCTATGAAGTCTCGATAAGCAGCTCGTTCATGTATTAGGATTTGCGCGTGAAACGATGACACACACAGTTCAGACCAGAAGTTTAGACTGATGGTCCAGACAACCAAGACTCAACCCCGCAACGCTGCCGTTGACGGCGAATTAGGCAGAATCTGGGAAACCAAGAAGTTTTAATAACGCGGAACCTTTGTTATGAAGATACGGGACACTAAATAAAAAAGGTGATTTTTGTGCCAAACTGTGAAAAATGCGGAATCCCCCTCCCAAATGGAGCTGAGTATTGCCCCAACTGCGGCGCAACAGTCAGGAGAAGGCGCGAAATACCCATTCCCATAGCTGCCCCAACGGTGAAGCTCCTCGAGGCAGGCATGCTCGGAGCCTTCATCGCAATCATGATTGGGTCCTTCGCTCCGTCCGGAATAAGACTTTACTTCCTCCCGTCATTCGTCGGAGCCTTGGCGTCGATTTTTCTTTTCAGAACCAGAAGACTCGACGAAGCCATAACCATCGCTCTCGCCACGTACATCTTCGCAGACGCCATAATCAACGTTATAAACCTGGCGTCGCTGTACTTTAGCGACATGTCGTGGATAGACCTAGCAGGCCAGATGCCCGAAATCTACGACGAACTGAACCAAGTGCCAACGTTGCTGGACGTGATACTGTACGCCATTGACCCAGTCAGCGCCATAGCTGCAGCATACATAGGGTTGAAGATTACCCCAAAACCCCCAACGGTTGAGCCAGCCCCCTACTCGTATGGCACAAAGGACGAGCGAGGCGGCATCGTCTTCTCCACCAACAACGGTAAATCGAATCCCTCGGACAGCCTCTCTCACAAGGTTTAAATACTATTTTCTCAAGGTCTTCTATACTTGTTAGTCTGACCCGAGTGACCGAAATGAACGTGCCCAAAGAGATCTCCACGTACTGCCCGAAGTGCAAGATCCACACTGCGCACACCGTCTCCCTTTATAAGGAGGGAAAGAGGCGAGCTCTCGCCCTCGGAGAACGCCGACACAAGCGCGAAAGAAGCGGCTATGGCGGACAAAAGTACCCTATGCTCAAGAGGAAGGCGAAGACCACAAAGAAGCAATCCTTCAAGCTAAAGTGCAGGACGTGCGGGTACACGATACAGAGGAAGGGAATCAGGCTGAGAAAGGTCGCTATCCAGTAACAGGGAAGGCGAATAAAGAATGAGTCAATGGGACAAAATCATACCTAAACCCCGAACAACGTTCATCCAGGTGAAGTGCCCAGACTGCGGGAATGAGCAGTCAATCTTCAGCCACGTGGCGAACGTCGTCCACTGCAACATCTGCGGGACAACGCTCGCGGAGCCGACAGGCGGCAAAGCCAACGTCAAAGGCGAAATCGTCAAAATTCTGGAGTAAACACGAAGGATGTCCCTGCCGAGAAGAGAGGGCTGGCCAGAGGTAGGCGAGCTCGTAATAACGTCAGTCAGCCGGATAACGAACTACGGCGTCTACGTCAAGCTGGACGAGTACGGCAAGGAAGGCTTCCTGCACATCTCCGAAATCTCCTCGAGCTGGGTGAGAAACATCCGCGACTACGTTCACGACGGGGAAAAAGTAGTCCTCAAAGTCCTGAGGGTTGACCCAGAAAAGCAGCACGTCGACCTCTCGCTCAGGCGGGTGACGAGAACTGAAAGAAGAGAAACGACACTTCAATGGAAACAGACAAAAAAGGCCGAGAGCCTGCTGAGAAGCACATCCCAGAAGCTCGGAATACCCCCAGAGCAGCTCCACGAAAAGGTTTGGATACCGCTTGAGCAAGCCTTCGGAACAGCCTACGAGGGGTTGGAAAGGGCTGCGAGGGAGGGACCAGAAGTCCTCCTGGAAAAAGGATTGCCGAAAGATTTAGCTGAGGCGCTTGCTGAGACCGCCAATGACAAAATCAGGATTGCAGTTGTTAAGACGAAGGGAAACCTAAACGTCAGCTGCCAAAAATCTGACGGCGTTGTAAAAATCAGGGAGGCGCTGAAAAAGGCCCAAACGGCTACAACGTCCCGCGGAGTGAAGGTTGAGATTTTCACTGTTTCCCCGCCCAAGTACAGGATAGAAGTCACCGCAAGCGACCACAAGGAAGCAAACGACGTCATGAAGAGGGTCGCTGACACCGCCATCGAAGGCGTGGTGAAGGCTGGGGGACAAGGAACCTTTGAAAGAGGATAGCCATCATGGTCTGGCTAGCCCGAAAATGCACGCGATGCGGAAAGTACACGCTTAAGCAGGACAAGTGCCCGTACTGTGGCGGAGAAGTCCGAACGCCACATCCAGCCAAATTCTCGCCCGAGGACAAATACGCCCGGTACAAAGGCATGATGAGGCGGCTGAAAGAATGAAAGAAACTATAATCACGGTAAAAGAGAGGATCGAGCCGAACAATCCTGTTCTGATAGAGGGGCTCCCGGGGCAGGGGATGGTGGGAAAAATAGCAGTCGAACACCTAATCAAGTGCCTAAAGGCGAAGAAAATCGCAGAGCTTTACTCGCCGCACTACGCTTATTACGTTCTTGTTAACAAGGCGGGGTCTATCAGGCTACTCAGGTCCGAGTTCCACTATTGGAAGAACGAGGACGGCGGAAGCGACCTCATTCTACTTACGGGCGACACCCAGCCCCAGACAATCGAGGGTCAATACGAGGTTGCAGACGCAATCCTGAAGTTCGCGGAGCAAAACAACGTGAAGTTCGTGTTGACTATAGGCGGGTACCGGACGGAAGCCAAGACGGAACCGCAGATTTACATGTCGGCGACAAGTCAAAAGTTGCTGTCGAAGGCTTCGGACATGGGGATAAAAAGCAGCCCGCCTGGAAGCCCGATTGTTGGGACGGCGGGACTACTTATTGGGCTGGCGAACTTGCGCAACCTTGACGCTGCGTGCCTACTTGTCGAGACACTGGGCTATCTTCCCGACCCGAAGGCTGCAAAAAGTGTCGTCAGGGCGATTTCGAGAATACTAGACGTGGATGTTGACCTTTCGGGCTTGGACAGCGAAATCGCGAAGTCTGAGCAGATCGAGGAAAGAATGCGGAAGATAGAGGAGCAAAGAAGGGTCACTGAAAAAACGAGACGACGAATAGAGGAAGAGAAAATCTCGTACATCGGCTAGGCGACGAAGGTTCCCTGGTTCTTTGAATACCTCTGCAGGACCCTCTTGAACTCCTCGAGGTCGCTTATCGCGTGGTTGATGGCGCTGACGTGAGAGTTTATCATCTCGTACAGTTCCGTTTTTCCGCTTGCCTCGACGAGGTCGTCTTCGAACTGTTCAGCCACGAGCTCCGTGAGGTCGCTTCTTTTGGTCACAGATTTCAGCGTGCCGAGAATCTTGGTCTTAATCTCTTCCACGGCAGCGTTGGGAAGCTCCCCCTTGTTGATTTGGTCCGTGATGTCGAACACGACCTTCTCAGCCGACAACGGCAGAAACCTTTTAGCGGCAACCTCTCCTCTCGGAGTCAGGAAGACCAAGAGTGGCACCGTTTCAACGCTGTAGAGCTCTGTGAGTTCGTCGTTTTCGGGGTCGTCGATGTTGACCAAGCGGATGTGGATGTCCTTCCTTTCCTGACCGAGCTTCCTTGTTATCCTTGAGAGTTTCCTCGCGTTCTCGTGCATGTCCGAGTAGAAGTACATGACTTCGACTTTGCTTTCATTCAAGACTTTTTCCACACTTGATACCCTAAGTTTTCCAAAAAAATAGGAAAAAAAGAAAATGGTTTCGTTGGAGCGTTGCGTTGTTAGCCTTTGACAGGTATCTCTTTGACCACGCCAGCAGCGATGGTTGTTCCCATGTCGCGCACTGCGAATCGTCCAAGCTCAGGAAAATCGTTGTAGACCTCTAGGCAAAGCGGGCGGAGAGGCTCAAACTTCACCAAGGCGCTGTCCCCAGTCTTCAGGAAGGACGGGTGCTCCTCGATTGTTTGCCCTGTCCTCGGGTCCAGCTTCTTGAGTAGTTCAGAGAACTTGCACGCCACTTGGGACGTGTGGGCGTGCAGAACCGGAGTGTAACCTGCAGCTATGGCCGTCGGATGGTGGATGACGATTATTTGTCCGATGAACTCTTTTGCTACCGTAGGCGGGTTGCTTGGACTTCCAGCAACGTCGCCCCTTTTAATGTCGTTCTTGGCGACGCCCCTTATGTTGAAGCCGATGTTGTCGCCTGGCTCAGCCCTCGGAATCCTGACGTGGTGGGTCTCCATGGACTTCACCTCGCCCGAAACGTTCGAAGGCATGAACACCAGCGTGTCGCCCTCTTTCAGTACGCCAGTTTCGACTCGTCCCACAGGCACTGTCCCGACGCCCGTGATGGTGTAGACGTCCTGAATGGGGAGGCGCAGGGGTTTGTCAGTCGGTTTCGGAGGTATCGTCAACTTGTCCAACGCGTCGTAGAGGCATGGTCCAGTGTACCATGGCATCTTGTCGCTCTTCTTGACCAAGTTGTCTCCCGTCCAACCCGAGGTTGGCACGAAGTTGATGACAGCTGGGTTGTAGCCGACAAGCTTCACCATGCGGCTGACCTCGTTCTTGATTTCCTCGTACCGTTCCTTGCTCCAGTTGACCGATGCGTCGTCCATCTTGTTTATGGCGACGACGAGCTGCCTGACTCCCAAAGTGAAGGCTAGGAAAGCGTGTTCTCTCGTTTGTCCGCCAGGACCGATTCCAGCCTCGAATTCGCCCTTCTTGGCCGAAACGAAGAGAATGGCAGCGTCCGCTTGGCTGGCGCCCGTAATCATGTTTTTGACGAAGTCTCTGTGTCCTGGAGCGTCAATTACTGTGAAGAAGTAATGGGGAGTCTCGAACTTGAGGAAACGGAGGTCAATCGTGATTCCTCTTTCCCGCTCTTCCTTCAGGTTGTCGAGGACCCATGCGTATTTGAACGTGTTTTTGCCCATCTTGGCGGCTTCATCTTCGAATGCCTTGATTGTCCTTTCGTCGACCACTCCTGACAGATACAGGAGGTGGCCTGTCGTCGTTGATTTTCCGTGGTCAATGTGCCCAATGATTACTAGGTTTAAGTGCGGTTTTTCTGTTTTGCTCATACTTCATCCTCCAAATCTCAAATATTTTTTCATTATGTTTTGGTGGAAACGGTTAAACATCAGAACGTTCCGTTATTTTAACTTTATCCCTAAGAGTCCCAGAAATTCGCATGGTAAATTTGATGAAGATTTTCAGAAACAAGGTCCACAATGTTTATAAACAGTGATGGCGCAATGGACTGCGGTGGCTTTGAATGAGGGATAGCGTTTGCCTCCCAAATGATTCGTAATAAAAACGTCTTTTTATGTTCTAACTTTAAAGCGAGAATTGCGTTTCCCTCAAAAATCTTCCAGAACCCAAATCGTCCAGTCCAAAATAGGCTTGAATCTTTTCTGCCGGGATGGCCGAGTGGCTTAGGCAAGCGGCTGCAGACCGTTATACGGGGGTTCAAATCCCTCTCCCGGCTCCAAAACCTATTTGGTCACCTTTAACGAACAATTGTGTGGGTTGGTTACCTTGGTTAAGGTTGAGGGCGTCGAAAGGTATGGTCAGCTGAGGAACGACTACAAGGATTTGACGGTAATCCAAGCTATAGCGACGGGCGGCGTTGTGCCCAAAGAGGTTCAAAACAAGCTGGTCGAGGAAGGCTGGACCCGAACCGGCTACACGTTGTGCTTCGACTGCATGAAGGGAAGGTCAGACCTCATCGCCAAGCCTCCCGTTGGCGCGTTTCTAGAGGACGTGGCGAGGTTCGTGGGCGGAGAACAGGCCCAACACACCTTCGGTTGCCGAGCTGCGCAGTTCGCGGTGATGAAAACCGTGAGCGAGTTCGTCAAAGAGGAAGGACAGAAAGAGTACGGTCCCATCGTCTTGGCTGACCCATTGTGCCACTACACGACAGCCTTGGCAGCGGAGGCAGCTGGCTTACGACTGCTTGAACCGTCAGACAGCGGGCACCCCGAACACAAGGTAGAAACCGAAGGTTACCGACTCAAGATAGAAGAAATCATGAAGGAAACTGGAAAACTGCCCGGTCTAATCATGGCCACCCACGTTGACCCCTATCACGGGAACCTTTGCCCAGCGGAGAAGGTCGGCGAAATCGCTGAGGAGTACAACGTGCCATACATGGTGAACGCAGCTTACACCGCGGGTGTTTTGCCCGTTGACATGAGGGAACTCAAGGCCGATTTCCTCACCGTTTCAGCGCACAAGTCAATGGCGTCGCTGGGACCTCTAGGTTTCCTTGCGACTAGGGGCGGGTGGACGGACAAGGCGTTTAGGAGCTCTCGGATTGTCGCCGAAGGAACTGGCAGGAAGTGGAGGAACAAAATTCTCAACATCTTCGGGTGCAGCGTTGGCGGCGTCCCCCTGATTTCGGCGATGTACGCTTTCCCGTACGTGGCTGGGCGGGTCGAAAAGTGGGAGGAAGAGCTCGAAAAGACGCGGTGGTTCATCCAAGAAATGACGAAGATAGAAGGCGTGAGGCTCCTCGGCGAACAACCTCACAGGCACCACCTGCTGCACTTCGAGACGCCCATCTTCTTTGAGATTTCGCAGCGCCACAAGAGGAAGGGCTTCTTTCTAGCTGACGAGATGATTGAGCGCGGGTTCGTCGGCCTGCAGAGGGGCATGACGAAGAACATCAAGCTCTCCCTTTACGGGCTCAGCTGGGATGAGGCTAGGAAGGCGCGGGACGCTTTCTACGAAATCGCGTCAAAGTACGTCAAAGAATACAAGCTAGACTACAACGTGCCTTGAAACCAGAAAATGCGGAAAAACGGAAAAAATGAATTAAATAAAAATTTCAGGAAATCGGGGGATTCTTCAGAAGAACCAAACAACGTTCAAGTCATGTTTAGTATCGTCTGAACGAGCTTCGCCTCGGCGGTCTTCTCTTAGCCCAACATTCCCGGCAATATACCGGTCTGCTCGGGTCAGGCTTAAAAGGAACTTCGCATTCCTTGCCACATTCAGAGCATACCGCTTTGAACATTTCGCGCTCTGGGCTCTCTGCCATGCTCTTTTCACTCTCCTATGCTTATTTCGGCAATTGAACCGAGCCTTTTTCTGGGGCTACGGTTGTTGCGCTGTGGCGTTAGTTATTGTGGCTTCCCTAAAAAGCTTTCGATGCACGTTGGAGTGCGCAAGGTTTTTATTGCTACGAATTCACCGTATTGTCTTGTGATGATGGACACCATTCTGAGCCTACGTGATGATGAGATGGAGCGACACTGAAAATCCATCATCAAAATCCAATGGCAGAATCAGCTCGTCAACAATTTACTAGAAACTTCTGGTAGTCTTGGACGAGAAACCTTTTCCCCTTCCGTATTACGTTGAATCCTTCGTTTTCCAGATTCTTCTTTTGCGCTTCCGCTCCTCCGGAGAACTTCTCGTTCAAGAAACCGTCCGCCTTCAAGGTCCGCCAGTATGGGATGCCGAGGTCTTTTCCTTGCGTGCTAGCTTCTTCCGCTGCGTTGGCTGCGGTCATGATGAAGATTCCCGTTGTGAGGGAGCAGCAGCCTTTGACTTGATGTTTTTTGGCGATTGTCTTGCAGATTTCGACGATGGTTACCAGCTTTCCCTTTGGTACTTTCTTCATTACCTCGACGACTTCGCTGGGGTTAACGAGGACCACCTCGTCGCCCGCTTCAGCTCCCATCTTGTGAACCGCATTGTAACAAGGGAAACTTTTTTCTAACTTCAGTGTCTTCGGCAGACTCTTCTTATCCGCCAGCTTCTCCTGCCAAGACTTCTTCTTATAGCCCACGATACGCCACCTACTAGGCACGACGCATTAACAAATGTCTCAATCTATAATTTCTTAGTTATGCCGTATTTCGTTTTTTGCTACTGCAAGCAGCATCGTTAGGGAAATTCCAAGAGTCGCAGACACAACCATGAAGGGTATCCTCGGGTTTAGGCTGAAGAGGTAGCCCACAAGAATAGGGGCAGGCAGCCCAAAAAGCGACGTCAGCGTACCCGCAATGGACAGGATTTTGGCTCGTGCCTTCGAATCGGCGGCTTCTATCTCGTTCGTGAGGAAGGCTCTAAAAACCGAAAAGGCGGTGGCGCTGAAGACGCCCAAGAGTACGCTTGAAAGCACCGCCGAAAGCAGGTCTCCCTTCGGCGACAGCGAAAGCCAGAGAAGGGAAACGCAACCGAGTCCATAACCTAAAGCCAGCGTCTTGATATAACCAGCTTTGGACGTTATCTTTGGAACAATGAACGACGCCATTATGAGGGACGATATTGACGACGCAGCGGGAACTAGCGAAGCCAGCTCGTCGCTCAGCCCCAATCCGTTCTCGTTTATCAGAAAGAGAGGCCGATACGTCACGGACGCGTAGTAGAAGCTGCTCAGAACCGACATCAGCAACAAGACAAAAATTGTGCAATTTCTTTTTATTACAACTAAGGAGTCCCTGTATCCCCCAAGTCCCGCGAAGCTCCTTTCTTTCATGATTTGTTTACCGAACTCGGTTTCCCTGAGAAAGACCATCCTAATTGCGAACATCGGCACTAACACAACGAAGGTGAGGAGGAACAGCATTCTGGTGCCCGCGTCAATCCCTAAGGAGCCTATGACGTAGCCTGCTATGGGCGTGGACAGGGAGCCGACGCTGTTTATGGCTAAGACTATGCCGTAAATGCCCGACCTGAACTCTGGGGCAGTGTCCTCGACCAGCATGCACTCCCACACTGAGTAGATGACCGAAACCAGCCCCTCCAGAACGTAGGCGACGAACGCAAACAACATGCTGCGGGTCCAGTACCAGATGGCCAGAGACGAAAGCCACGAGGTCGTGTCGAAAAGCATGAGGACGTTTTTCCTGCCGAAACGGTCAGCGAGGTATCCGCCAGCGAGGGGCGAAACAATCGTCGAGAAGGTCAAGACGGCGGAGAGGAACCCGATCTGAACCTCGGTCAGCCCTATGACTTGGTTCAGAAAGATGGGCCTGTAGAAATAGACCCAGCTCATCGGTATCCCCCAGAACCCCTCGGTGGCGACGAGAATCTTAGCGTTCCTCCCCCAGTGAGAGAATCCGCTGGCTAAGCCGCCATGGAAAACCGTCGAAAGCTGCTGCCTCGCATGCGTCAACAAAGAGCCCTCGCGCCGACTAGTCTGAAAAGGTTGCTAATGCAGAGATACTGAGGCTATTATCTCTTTCCAAAAGCCAAAAAGATGGTTAAGCCGCTTCAATTACCCGCATTTATTCTGAATTTTTTCTTTTTTACTTCCTCTCAACCTTGACATTAAGACTGGGCTTCTTCATTGCCAGTGCCGGTAAAAGGTGCGAAACCAATTGCTCTGCCGTCATCCTTCTGACCTTGCCCGTTGGAGCAATCTGCGTCCAGCCTTCATTATCTTTGGCGTACTTCCACGTTCGACCACTTTGGGACGTAATGTAGATGATATAGTCAGCATTCATTCTACTCACTCCTCCGTTTAAATAAAGCACAGTAATGTTTCAGAGACTTCAAATTTCGTTGTTCTTAATGATTTCCGCCAACGGGTACTCCTTGACCGCCAACGGGAGGCCGATTTTTACCCGTCTCCTCGCGGACTCGTGGACCGCCATCAGGATTTCGAGCGCCGCCCGACCTTGGCGACCGTTGCACGGGTGTTCAGTGCCTTTTTCGATGCATTCAGTCAAGACCCTGAGCTGAACGGTGAAGGGGTCTACTCCTTGCTTCAGCTGGGGGACTTTCCATTCAATGTCGCCTTTTCCTTTGTATCTCAGGGGTGGGACCTCTCGCTCGCCTACCTCGATTCTGCCCTCAGTCCCCAGTACGAAGGCTGAGGTGTACCTCACGAGCTTCCTCCACCACATCGTCGACTGAGGCAAAACAGCTGCTGAGGGAGTTTGAGTGCTGGTGCCTGTTTGCTTTCCGTAGGGGAGCCCTATTTCGAGGAAGGCTCTGACGCCGTTCTCGAACTCGAAGTAGCCCATGGACGAGTCCTCGACGTAGTGCCCGTACCTCGTCTTCTTGGAGCGGGCGTCAACCTGCCCCACGACCCAGTTAACTGGCGCGTCGCCCGCGAAGAACCGAATCATGTCGACTATGTGCGTGCCGTCCGAGAGAAGGTCCCCAACCGTGACCCCGTGTATGAAGTAGACTTCCCCGATGGCGCCCGAAAGAATCAGCCTCCGAGCCCCAGCGTATGCCTCCGAGAAGCGGCGCATGTGCCCGATGACTAATTTTGTCTTGCTCTTGTCGCAGGCTTCGATCATCGCATCGGCTTCCGCGAGGTTCACAGCCATCGGCTTCTCGCAGATTATGCCCTTGACGCCCGACTCCGCGGCGGCGACCGTCATCTCAGCGTGCAAGGGCGGCCAAGTGCAGATTATGACGATGTCCAGGTCCTCTTTCTTCAGCATTAGCTTGTAGTCAGTATATAGGGTTCTGACGTTATGAGCGTTCTGGAATTTGTCCAGCTGCTCCTTCGTTATATCGGCAGCTGCAACCATTTCGATTCCGAGGGCTTCGCAGGCTTTCGCGTGGGCGTTGGCTATGTTTCCGCAGCCGATTATCCCAACTCTGTAGGGCTTCATGTTACATCGTAAAACATACATCGACTGCCCATAAGAATTTATGCAGGACAAATCGGATAACAAGGCGGTGCAGGGCATGGCTGAGTTCGAGGTGCGCGACAGGGACCTTTTGGCTCGCATAGGTAGGCTGAAGACGAAGAGCGGAGCCGTGGAGACGCCTGCCTTCATGCCCGTCGTCAACATGGCGAAGCAGTCCGTCGCCCCGAGTGAGCTCTGGGACGACTTCGGCTGCAGGATACTCATAACGAACGCCTACATCATCAGGAAGCGGAGCGGCGAAGAAGCCAAGAAGCGGGGCGTCCACGGGTTCCTCGACTTCCCAGGAGTCGTCATGACGGACTCGGGCGCGTACCAGATCCTCGCCTACGGGAACGTGGACGTGAAGCCCGCCGAGATTGTGCGGTTCCAAGAGGAGATCGGCACCGACATCGCGACCATCCTTGACATTCCGACAGGGTGGGAAATCACGAAGCAGACGGCCCAGACTACCGTCGAAGAGACCATAAAAAGGGCGAAGGAGCTGGAAGCCACCAAGACCCGAAGAGATGTTGCTTGGGTTGGACCCATACAGGGAGGACGCTTTCTAGACCTCGTAGAGTCCTCTGCTAAAAAAATGGGCGAGCTGCCGTTCGAGATTCACGCCCTCGGAAGCCCGACTCCCGTGATGGAGCAGTACCTGTTCGACGTGCTCGTAGACATGGTCTTGACCGCGAAGATGAACCTCCCGCCTGAGCGCCCACTGCACCTCTTCGGCGCGGGACACCCGTTCATGTTCGCCCTGGCCGTCGCGTTGGGGTGCGACCTCTTCGACTCCGCCGCCTACAGCCTCTTCGCAAAGGACGACCGCTACCTCACGAACCACGGGACCGTGCGCCTAGATAAGCTCGAGTATTTCCCGTGCTCGTGCCCTGTCTGCAGCAAGAACGAGCCAAAGGACTTGGCTGAGCTGCCAAAGCCCGAACGCGAAAGGGAATTGAGTAGGCACAACCTGTATGTCTGCTTTTCCGAGATGCGGCGGGTCAAGCAGGCGGTCGCCGAGGGGAGGCTCTGGGAACACCTCGAAATGCAGGCTCACGGCCACCCGTCCCTCCTTCAGGCTCTGAATCATCTGAGCAAGTACTCTGACTATATTGAGAGGTATAGTCCAGTAGCGAAAAGAAGTGGACTCTTCTTTTTTGGCTCAGCGGGACTGGCGAGACCCGAAATTGTACGGCATAAAAAAAGACTTCTGGAAAGGTACTTCCCGCCCGTCGGAGCCAAAGCTCTAGTTTTGGTTCCTGATTTGGGAAGCCACCAAGTTCGAAGGGGTAGAAGGCTCAAAAAAGCCTTGGCTCTTGCCTGCAAAAGACTCAACGTAGACGAATCTGAGGCTCACGTGTGCGTCTATGTTCCTCCTTTCGGCGTTGTCCCGTCCGAAATCAAAGACGTTTACCCGCTTTCCCAGTACGAGTGCGCGTCCCCGCCTGACCGTGAAACTGTTGAGTACGTTGCAAAACGCGTCGCAGAATATGTCAAAGCCATGAGCTACCAAAAAACGGCGATGCTGGCTGAGCTAAATTCGTGGCAAGAAAAAACTGCTGAGCTCACCAAGCGTTTATGCACAGAACATGGGAAGAATTTGGAGATAATCAGTTTCGAAACTCAATAACCAAGAATGTTCGGATTTGTTTTTTTATGAAAGGGGCTGGATGTCTGGAAGCCTGACAACTTCGCCCCTTCTGCGTATAGATTGGTAGGCTGCGCCGCCCATTGCTTGCACTTCGCCTGTTGGGTAGACTTTTATGGCTGTTCCTGAGACGATACCATAACCCCTTTCGCCTTCTTCTGACAGTTTGAGAGCCATTCTCAGTTCTTCCCAGTTGTCTTGTTCGGCGTGCGTGTCGCAGACTACGGGGGCGATTCCTAGGCACGGGAAGAGCTCAGCGGTCGAGTCGTCGTCGGGGTCTCGCCACCGGACCCACTTCTTCGCAAGCATGATGGCACCCGCGGAGACGCCGAAGAAGGGCTTGCCGTCCTCGTAGAGCCTTCGCAGGTAGCCTACCATGTTCTTCTTTTGGAGGACGCGAATTCCTTCGCCTACGTCTCCTCCGCCCACGTAGACGACGTCAGCTGAGCCCAAGAACCCCTTGGCTTTGTCGATGTCAGCGTCCCTCGGGCAGATTAAGGCGTGGTTGACCATGGATGCGCCCTCCTCGAAGAGGAAGTTCGCCATGAACCCGAAGAAGTTTCGGTCGTCACCGTGCGCGGTTCCAACGTAAGCCACGACGGGAGCTGCCTTCCCGCATTCCCTGAAGACCGCCTGGATCAAGGGGTCAGGCGACCTGCGAATGGCTGACCTCCCGCCTGCCAACAAGAACACGGGCTTCGGCTTGTTCACCTATTTTCCTCCCAGGCAAATGCTTATTGTCGCGTTGTATTCTCTTATAACTTCGACCCGATTCTTAAAAATCCTTTATCAAATGTTATTTTCATCGATTTCCACTTGACCTCTGAAGGGTCACCCTCTCATCGATGAACTCTTCTATGTTTATCGGGAACAGTGCCCCTGAGACGCGGTATTTACCCGAAGATTCCTGGCGGATGCCTTTTTCGTAGGAGACTACTATTTCAGCGCTGTCGCCGTAGAGTCTCTTCAGCGCCTCGGTCGTTTGTCGGCTGAGGGCTTTCCTGTCGGCATGTTGAGTAACGAGACGCAGACGATACGTTTCGGGGGTTTCCTGCCGCAGCTGATACTCGTCCACGTCTTCCAGTCCGTTCAACGCGTTGTCGAGTTCGCGCATCGTCACCAGCCTACCGCTACACGTTAGGGTCACATCGTTGGTACGACCTTCAATGGCGGAAAGGGTAAGTCCTGAGTTTCTTCCGCACCTGCAGTCTCCCGATTCGTCTATCCTGATGAGGTCGCCGACGTCGAAGCGGACGATGCAGTACCACGGGTTCTTGAAGGTGGTCACCAGAATCCTACCGAGATAAGGTCCACCATGCTCGGGCTTCAGTGGCTGGAAGTCGACGCGGCAATACTCCGTGTTCTGGTGGAACTTGCCTTGCTCGCACTGCATGAAGACGTATCCCGTCTCGGTTGTTCCGTATGAGCTTGCGACGGGAGCGCTGAAGACTCGCCTGATTTGTGTGAGGTGCAGGTTCGTGGGAGACTCGTATGTCAAAACGATCAGTTCAGTCTGAAAAACGGGCTTCTCGGACTCCGTGACGTAGCGGCACAGCTTCGCCAGCAACGAAGGATTTGCCTCAAGAACCTCAGGCTTGAATGTCTTCAGGTCCTCAATCATCCTGTCCATGTGCCTTTTAGTCCAAGATAGCGTGTCGGTCTTCTCGTTGAGGTAAAGGAACCTTGCTAGTCGCCGTTCCTCAAGCGGTAGGGGACGGTCGTCTGACCTGATTCCCACGTTCAACGGGTTAACGAGAATTGCCTCCCTGTGGCTCCCCGTCATGATTTTTCCTGCGAACGAATTTAATTTCCACGACGCCATCTCGGAATCGTCCCACCACTTCTGGCACCAAATGTTGGTAACCTTCTCGTTTATCGTCCCGCTTGACTCGACGAAGCTTACCTCCTTGTTTGCCAAGCCCTGTTGCAGGTTACGGTCGGACGGGACGAACCCCTGTGCAGAATGACGCTGAATGTCCTCCTTGGTCAACGCGGGCATCGTGGCATAACGGAAATCGACGCTGTGCTCCCTTCCGGGGTCGAAAGTTCGCCAAGACTCGTAGGCTGGAACCTTACTGAGGGCTTTTTCGAGAACCTTGGTTGATTTTCCGTAGTATTCTGCTGTGAAATTCGGCGGACAAGCGAACATGGGATGACAACGGCACGCGTCGTCCAAAACCTTCACCTCAGCCCCATGATTTGTGGAACAATACCGCATGACGGCGGGTCTCGTTTCCTTTCCGAACGTGGCGATTTAAGCCTTTCTGAAAGACTGGAATCCGACAAAAAACAATGTTTATTAATGTATGTGCGCAACTATACGAGGATTCAAATCGTTCATTTTAACATATTTCGTAAAAAGTTTGTAAGTTTAAACGGAGAAGAAATTAGCATTGGAAGTAAAATTTTTAGGCAGCGCAAGAGAGGTAGGAAGAGCTGCCATTTCAGTTAAAACGCAAAGGACCCAAATCCTACTAGACTACGGCGTCATGCTTGACCATACGCCTGGGTTCCCGATGCACGTCCCGCCCAAAGAGGTGGACGCCGTCGTCGTGACGCACAGCCACCTCGACCATTCAGGCGCGGTCCCAATATTCCACATTCAGGAGAGGAAGCCCGTCTACGGGACGCGGATGACCTTCGACTTCGCCAACGTCCTGATCAAGGACTTCATCAAACTCTCGAGCACGTATATACCCTTCGAGTACCTCGAGCTGCGGACGATGATGCGAAGCCGGAAGGAACTTAAGTACCGAGAGGAAGCAACCGTCGGAGACTTCAGCATTCAGCTCCTCAACTCAGGGCACCTTCCGGGCGGAGCCTCAGTCCTCGCCGAGGCGGAGGGCAAGAGGCTCTTGTACACGAGCGACTTTAACACCGTCGAGACTAAGCTTCTCCCAGCCGCCGACCAAGACTACGGGGAGCTCGACGCGGTGGTCATGGAAAGCACATACGCCGACGAGGAACACACTCCGAGGAAGGAGCTCGAGGAAAAGCTCGTTACCGAAGTCAACGACGTAGTGGAGAAGGGCGGGACTGTACTTATCCCAGCCTTCAGCGTCGGCAGGTCCCAGGAAATAGCCTGCGTCCTGGCGGCAAGCCACTTCGAGTACCCCGTCATGATCGACGGCATGGCTCGGGAGGCAAGTAGAATCCTGATGGAGCAACCCGAGTTCGTCAAAGACAAGCGGCTGTACTTGGACGCAGTCCACGAGACCAACTGGGTCGAAGGCTGGAGAGACCGTAGAATCGCGTCCCGAAGGCCAGGCGTCATAATCTCCCCCGCGGGAATGCTGAAGGGCGGACCCGCAGGCTCGTACCTGCAGATAATCGGGAAAAAAGCCAACAACGCCATCTTTCTTGTCGGCTACCAAATTCCGGGAACGCCGGGCAAGGAGCTACTCGAGAATGGCAGGTGCGTCATCGACGGGCGTATGCGGAAGGTCAAAGCCAAAGTCGGCTTCTTCGATTTCAGCAGCCACGCGGGCGCGTCGGAGCTCCGCGAAACCGTCAAGAAGTTCAGGGGCAACCCAACCGTCTACGTGGTCCACGGGGCAGAGGGGAACTGCCCGAAGCTGGCGAAGTGGATTAAGGACGAAGTCGGCTTGGAGGCTTACGCGCCGAACTCCGGAGACTCGTACACCGTCTGATTAACTGAGTTTCTTGGTTTCTTTGACGAGCTTGTCAAGTTCTTCCTCGGTGTTGTAGAAATGCGGCGACACCCGAACGCCGTTCATCCGAGCTGACACAACTATACCTTTCTTTCCTAATATTTCGACTTTTCCTCGGGGGTCATTTACTAAGAAGTTCACGATGCCTGAACGGTGCTCAGCCGCATCGGAAGTTTGTAGCTTAAATCCCTCTTTCCTTAGCCTTTCAGTGAGGTGTTCAGTCAGGCCAGTCACGCGCTTCTCTATTTCGCTTGCGCCGACTTCTAGTATCATCTTCAACGCAGCTGAGGCGCCCACGTAGCTGAGAGAACTCAGCCCGCCTGTCTCGAAGCGGCTGGCGGTCTCGACGAACTCCAGCTCCCGGTTGTTCCAGAGCTCAAGGGACTCGAAGACCTCGGGCTTGACGCCTTCGTAGCCGACGAAAACAGGCTCAGACTTGACCAAGTCTTTGCTGACGTACAGGAAGCCCGCTCCGCTAGGTCCTAGGAGCCACTTGTAGCTCGAGGTTGTCAAGAAGTCGATTTTGTCCCGTTTCACGTCGACGCGAAGTGCGCCCGCGGATTGGCACACGTCAACTATGACGACAGCTCCGTGCTTGTGCGCGACCTCGGACAGTGCCTTCAGGTCGTTCCTGAACCCGTTCGAGTACTCAACGTGGCTGACCACCACGGCGACAGTTCGGTCGTCCACAATCCTTTCGAAGTCCCCCAACAGAAGCTCGCCGTCAACGTTTTTAACGTACCTTACCTCAACCTTGGGTCTCAGTTTTCTTCTCAGCCACGGGTGGACGACCGTCGGAAACTCGAGGTCAGTCGTGACCACGTTACAGCCACTCGGATAATCAAGCGTGTTGGCGGCGATGTTCAACCCCGTCGTCGTGTTGGGGACAAGCGCAATCTCCGCGGGCTCAGCGTTCACAAGCTTGGCAAAAAGGTTCCTCCCCTCATCGGGGGCGCTGTGGTCCTCTTCGTGAAACAAGGAGTTCTTCAGGTAATTTTGGACCGCTGTTATGACAGGCGCAGGTAATGGCGAAGCTGCGGCGTGGTTCAGAAAAACCCATTTCTTCGTGACTGGAAACAGTTCTCGGATCTTATCCACGTTCATTGCATAATCCTCACTTGGTTCCTTTTTTCTGATTTCTTCATCTATAAATGTTATAGTTTGGTCACGATTTTATTTATATTAAACGTTTAATGACTCCTTTGGATTCCGTGAATCTTCTGTTCATAAAAATTGTTCATTTTTCAGATTTCCGATAAGAGAGCATCTGAAGGGTGAAGAGCCCTAAGGCGATGAATGCGACGCTAAAGGGGAAGATTACCCAGATGCTTGTCAGGCCTATTACGGTGGCTGCGACGACGGGGGTCGCGGAGCATACGATTCCTTCCGTGAGGAAGTAGATGCTGAAGCTCAGCCCTCTCTCGTTCTTGGGCGTCAAGTCGGCGACAAGCGTGTTCATGGGCGACCAGACGCTGTTGCTGAAAAACGAGTAAAGGATGTAGACAATCGCAAGCACGAACAGGTCCGGCGAAAAAGCTATGGTGGCAAGCGAGAAAATGCAGCCCACCATCACCAAGCTGAGGGTCTTTTTGGCGCCTATTCTTTCGCCCAGAAACCCTCCGACCAAGGAGCCCAAGATGCCTGTGAAGGGACCCAGCCCGAAAATCAGGCTGGCGGTGACCTCTGAAAGCCCTCTCGTGTCCACGAGGTAAGTGGTCATGAAGGTCGACGTCCCCGTGTTGCCAACCTCCCGCAGTCCGATGGCAACCAGAAAAATGATGAAGCCCGCGGAGAATAATAGAGGCAGCCGTTTCATGACTGGTCTCTTTTCGGCGCTGTCGGTTCTGGTCGTCCTTAGCTGGGGGGACTTGAGGATGATTATTCCCCAAACGAAGATAGGAACGGGCCAAAAGATGTACATCCACCTCCAGCTGGTGACCGACTGGAAAACTGCGAGGCTGACCAAGCCTATGGCTGAACCCAAGCTTCCCAAGGCGTTGTGGACGCCCATTGACCTGCTGATCCTCTTCTGCGCGACAGCTCGGCTTATGCTGCTCAGCCCCGTAATGTGGTAAATTGGGGAGCACGTCCTCATGACCGAGACGCACAGCACCAGCACCCAGAAACTGTTCGTCTGGCTAATGGCGAAGGCTGAGGCAGCCTCGATTGCCATACTTGCGGACAACAATCGGTTCACGCTTATGCGGTCCGCCAAGTAGCCGACTGGTATGTTCATGAAGATGGTAACGAGGCTTGGGACGGTGGCGACCAGCGAGGTTTCGAGGAGCCCGATGTGGAACTCGCTCATGAAAACTGGGATGAGGGCGACTGGAATTAGGTAATAGACTTCCAAGAACATGTGCGTTATGCTGACGAGCCAGACAGACCGCTCCATCCTCGACGCATCAACCTTTATCCAATAGAACCTATAGAAGCGTGAGACCAAACTATAAGAATATATCTAGACACAAAATCCCAAAAAACAGCAACAGATAAACCTTGGTCAGGAGAAAACGAGGCATGATTCTTTACGAACATGAGAAAACGGCTTTTATAAAAATTCCAAAATTAGCTAGTTAACTCCCACCCCACCTTCTTCATTATGCCACGAAATTCTGTGGAGCTAATCAACTGGAGCTCAGCAGCCCTTATGATGTCGGCGACGACGATTTGTGGCCTTTCAGGCGTCCCCCAGTTCAGCCTACAACCAACACCCCGCGGATCGTAACCCTTCTGCTGAACAATCAGAACAAAAATTTCGTTTTCGACAGCGCGTTTCATGAACCTTTGGAGCGCATAAACCTTCCGTTCAGCAAGTTCAATAGCTGCGTTAGCTGAGGCTTCCGTGAAGCCAGGCGTCGTGAACAGCTTCGGCAGCGGCGTCTCTCCGCCTAGATAAACCTGATTGATTATGTGGTCTAGGTATGTTTGGAACTGGGTCCGAGGGTCAATTTGAACCGTCTTGACGTCTGCCTTTTTGTTGTAGACGAACCTTGCCCCAGACTTGGGCTTGGACTTGATTATGCGCTGGTACTCTGCGAGTCGGTCGTCGCTCACGCCTTCGAAGACCCAGAGCTCGTCGGGTCCCGCGTACTTCTCGAAGATTTCGGGCAGCATCTTTTCTATGCGGGCTTTCATCTCGAGGAAGCTCATCCTCGTCTCCCCGCCTACGGTCATTTTTTCGAGTAGCGGTCTCAGGACTCCCGTCCCGAACGGTTCGCCGTCGACGGGGTTCCACTTGAAGTGAACGATTCTTTCAGCTGCAAGGCTTTTCCCTCCGTACGTGGCTGACTGGACGTAAGCTTGGACGTTGCCTTGGACGTCCCGTTTCACGTGGCTTATACTGGTCAATGGCAAGATTCTCAAGTCGACGAGGCTGTCCGGTTCGACCTTTTCCCAGAAGCTGTTCCCTGTGGCAATCACTTCTCTGGCGGCTGTCTGAAGCATGTTGTCGAGGTTCACGCGCTCGCAGAACTCGTCGACGACCCTCTTCGCCTCGGCAGCTCTGTCGTAATCCTCGTTCACGGTCGTGTAGAAACCTGCGCCCACGACTTGGTCCGCAAGGAAATCAACGAAGGCTTTGCACGTCGGGTCCTTCAGGTACGCGTTGACGCAGTCTTGGAAACTCACCGACGGCTGCTCCCCGAACCTCGTCATGTGCGCTGGCAAGAGGCTGCCGACTGTTCCGCCTACTTTTTCGTGCAGCCAACCCGCGAGTCTGCTCATGCTTTTCTCACGTCCCTCACGTTCTCTTCGTCAATCGCTTTTTTGTGTTCCTTCATGCCTAGTCGCAGGAGGTGCTCAACGAAGGTTGACCGCTTCTCACGTCCTCTCAGCTGCTCTATCCTCCGATACATGTCGGAGTCGATTGTGACAGCAAGGTATGCCTTCATTTTCGTTTTCTCCCTGATGTGGGATACTTAGTATACCAAGTGGACTTTATAAAACTTATCAAATTCATTACACCCAGTATTCTTTTTCCACAAGACATAAATGTTCAGAGTAAACAATAGTTAGCAATAGTAAGGGCGGATAAGAAAATGAAAACACTCAAAGTCCAAGACGAAATCCACGAGAAACTCACCACCCTCGTCGGCGAACTGACCGCGGAAAGCGGGAAACTACAAACGTACGCGGACGCTTTGACGAAGCTACTCGAAACGTCCATCGTTTTCCCCGAAGCCCTAGTCCAAAAAATCAACGAAACCATCAGAAGCCGCCGCGCTGTTGGATACACTACCGTAACCGACTTCGTCCGAGACGCCGTCCGCCGACGGTTAGACGAGCTCATGGAGGAGGAATTCTATGTTAATGTTCCGATTCCGAGCAAGGAATACCATCTTCTCAACAGAGCCATGGAGGAAACTGGGGCAGAATACAGAAACGCCGACGATTACATACGGCAGCACATCCGCGAAAAAACGGAAGAATACCAACAATACCTCAACGCGCATAAAAAACATTAGAAAATCCGAATACAACGACAAAAATCTTTCTGATGTTGACTAAACTCGTTCTCGTCATACGTCAGATTCAGGAAACGCTTGTGGAAGAACAGTCTTCGGACGCAAATAGAACATTGGAAACGCGACAGCGAGGTAAAAGCCGAACCCAATCGTCTGACGAATTAGGTTCGGGGCGTCCCACAGCCAGCTCATCGCGCCGTTGAAGTGGGCACCCGCAATCAGCCAGCCTAAGGCCACGTCGACAAACAATTCGGCAATCAGCGAGTACTGCCCCGTGTACCTGATGAGGCGTGAGTCGAGGACGAGAATGAAATAAATTGGGATAGAAAACATAAAGTCGAAAATAACTAAGCCCGTCACGGTTCCGTAGGCTTGCATGAAGCTCCTCGCGAGGAGGTTTGCCTCGGCATAGGGGGTCTTGCACAGCGCCGCGGTGACCAGCAGGTCGAGGAGTATGAAGCCGAAGAGGAGAGCCGTCCTCATCCTCCACGTGCCCTTAGGGAAAAGGACCTTCAGTACAGACGCAGAGTCCATGAACCACTATTGTCGTTCAGGGTTCTTATATTTGGGCTTGAAGCAAAAATCCGAAGACTCGTTTCAGAATTGAATTACGTATTGCTAACACTGAAATTCAGCACTAATCGTGTATATGCTACCGCTTAAGCCCGCTTGGGTCGTCATGTCCGTCCACGTTGAACCGTTAAAACTCTGAATGCATCCGCTTCCTCCGCCCACGAGCCAGTACGCGTATGTGTCACTGTATTCGATGGAGAAGATGTCGATGCCTGATCCCCAGCCGCTAGATTTATCAGACCACGAACTCCCATCATAAATTTTCACCGTACCGCTTTCGCCTCCCACGAGGAACTGGCTGTTTCCCCAGTCAATTGCATTAATCGATTTCCCGCTGGAGTAAAAACCAGCCGCAGCTGTAAGGTCGGTCCAAGTTGTGCCGTTGAACTTCTGGATAACGCCGCTTAAGTCGCCGACAAGCCAAGTTGAACCATCGCAGCTTATGGCGCTAATTTCGTTTTCGAACTGTCTGAGAGAAGGGGAAACGTCGGCCCAGCTGCTTCCGTCAAACTTTTTCACTACGCTGTCGCTACCGATAAGCCAGTACCCAAAGTCCTGGTTCCACATGATTTCCGTGATTGGAATCTTCAGAGACTTGAACCCAGCCTCAGCCGTCAGATCGGTCCATGAGCTCCCATTGTATTTTTGGATTCCGCCGTTTATGTCCCCGACAAGCCAATAGCCGTTCCCCCAACCTATCGCGCTGATGTCTCTAGTGAACGGGTTTTCGGTCGGAGTTATTTCCGTTAAGTTGTACCCATTATACTCGAAGATCTTTCGGTTTTTGCATCCTATCAACCATGATTGGGCATTTGAGCCCATTGAAAGGATCTCGCCCATTCCTGAAGCGCCCGTCAGCGGCGTCCATGATACGTTGTCGAATTCTGCGAGGTCAATGCCGTTTGAGGCGACCAAAAAGACGGGCGTTTGCTCAACGATCTTCGTCGAGGCTAAAGGCGATTGGACGTAAATGCTTCTTTGGTCGTAGACTCTGATTGACAGCTGGTGAGTCCAGAACCTGGAAACCGTGAAAGATATGTGGTAGGTTCCATTTCCGTAGTCAGTCAAAGAGTAGTCGCTAAGCTGCTCTGCGTTTCGCCAGCCCGAAGTATGCTGATAATAGACTGCGATATCTTCAGCGAGTGCTGGTTCGCCTTCATTAAAAAGGTTAATCGCCATGTTGACGTTTTGCCAGAATGCGGGATTGGAATAGTACGCCCCGTTCGACGAAATTGAGGAAGTGATGTTCACGGGAAAAGCTACGATCACTTCTGACTGGCTGTCCGAGAGATTGAGCGTGAAGTCCCCTTTAACACTTGACACTCCGAACCCGTTTCCGGTCCAGCTCTGCCACAAGCCGTCAGAGTAGGGTCCATCGCCGCAGAGCTCAAAGTCAAGGACGCATTCTCCAAGGTAATACTGGCTTCTCACGAAGTCCACCCACCTGTCAAGGTTTGTGCCAAGCGTCTCGGTGCCGCCGCCCGCGAGGTTCACGAGGCTGCCTATCATTAAGTTCCTCGTGCCAATTTTAACATTTCTGACGAAATCCTGAACGGAGAAGGGCTGGCTGACGTTTGTGACGCGGCTTGTCTGGTACGTGTAGGCGATGGTGGACGAAATCAGCAGGGCGACCGCTAAAGCAGCGATGATCAGAACCTGTCCCGAACGGTTGCTTCTAAGGGTCCTCATTTGACGTACGCCAGCTGAAGACTAATTTCGTAAAAGCCAAGAGTCGCTGTGTCAACGACCATATACCTGACGGAAACCACGTTTCCCCCCTCCAAGACTCCGTCGGTCATGGGAGACGAATTGGCGATCTCGTGATCCTCGTTGTAGACAGTCGCGTTGAACGAGACTCCGACTGGCAGCAGCAACGACAGGCGGCTCGAAATCTCCGTCCAGTTACTTTGAGCGATTAGTGCGCCGAGCTCGCCTCCTCTGTCAAGCTCAATAAGCGCGTTCAGACCGAGCGAATAAAGAACGCCATTACTGCTCCTATTCTGGTAACTCACGTACGCAGGTCCCGTTAGAACAAGGGACCCGAAGACCACAGCTGTCGCAAAGAAAGCCTCCAGAACCCTGATCTGACCGCGGTTGTCCATCAACACTGCCTCATGCCCCTCCTATGACAACTTCGCATTCGTAGACGGCGGAGTTGATGGTCACCAAGTAACGGAAGGCATAAGAGTCCAGCAAGTCGCCTTCCCCTGTGAAGTTCGACCCGAAAACGACCGGGACTTGAGGGTAAACAGTCCATTCGGCGAACGACGTTGAACCATCCAGACCTGTCCCAACTACAACCATCGGACTTGGATCAAGCAAACGGGGCAATTCGTAGAACATGGTTGCCTGTGACTCGTTGATTTCGGATAGGCTGAACCAGTTGCTGTACGTCATTATCATTGCGTGGGACATTTTGTCTTCATCGGAAACGAGGTCGATTCTCAACGTGTAGTCAATGGGGCTGAGAGTTGCATACGCGCCTTGCGAGTTTGGGTTGCTGCTTGACTGGTGGGCGAACGGGTAAACCGCGTAGGAGGCTGTTTTCGAGTCGGCCTTCGCGATCACGATGAACAGGGCTGTGCCGCTTCCTTCGTTCTGAAGCGTGACATCGACTGAGCCTTCGCCCGCGTTTGACGTGGAGGAAGCGTTGCTTACGACTTGGTCCGAAAAGACAGCGTAGCAGCAGAGGTCAGCTGCGATTGGGAGGCTTGACCTTTCCGTACTAATCTGAAAGTGGTAGACTGTTTCAGTCGGTCCCTTTTGCTTCGAGGTTAAGTTGACGCTGACGTCAAATACGGGTTTAATCGTGATTCTGAAGGGCTTGTCTTGCGTTCCCAAGGCTGAGAAAACGTCGAGGAAACTTACGTTGTAGGCATTTTCGCTGTTCAACCGAGTTACCTTGTCGATGTCCAGCTCGTAGGGTGCAACGGACCCGTATTCCGCTAATCCAAAATCAGTCAAAAAAGTAGCCAAGTCTGACCCCCAGTTGACTGGATATCCAGGACCGAGGAGGATGTACTCGGCTAGTTTCTGGTTGACTTGCATTTTGTACAGTGACTGCTGCTCTTGGAGAAACGGGTGGACAACGGTATAGACACCGACCATCGAGGTTAAGACTAGGGTGACCATGACGAAGCACGATAACAGCGTGTCAATCGTCGTGGCAACCATGTCACAGTGCTCCGAAGACGATGTCGATCACGTTTTGCGACAGCAGCAGCGACACGAACGCCGTAACAGCCAGAAGCAGCGAATACTTGAAGCCCGCCGCGAAGTTCCCCTGCGTGATCTTGCCGATGAAGAAGCCCGAAACCCACGAGTGAAAGATGATCGCGCTCGAGAAGAGGGTCATCTGCCCCTGCATGAGAGGGTATTCTGCGCCTCCCGGGTACGCCGTGGGGAGCTGGGCGACGACGTAGAACGTGAAAGAGAAGGTAAGAGCCATCAGGACCGTCCAGATGAAGGGCAGTATGACGTACGGCTTGAGCATGTCCCGCTTGTTCTTTTCAGTGTCCCTCATTTTTTCGCTGTAGCTCGCGAGGAGCTCCAGGGCTTCGGGTGACCCGCCTCCTACCTCGATTGTTTCGATCAGGATGAGGAAGTTCGTAAGCACGGGCCAGCTCTTCAGCCAATCTTGGAGGTCGCCGTAGATTTTTCTGAGCGAGACCCCCCATTCGATCTGGTTCACTATGCGTTCAAGTATCTTCGAGAACGAGCCGTAACCCTTCCGCCCCGCGCTGTGGACGATGCTTTTCTCGGGAGACATGCCCGTCTTCCGCGTTTCGCTGACGTCCCGCAGGAAACTCGGCATGGCATCTTCCGCTTTGAGGTTGACGCCGACCACGCTTTTGTAGGATAACGCCGGGACAAGCGACATGAGCACGAGGCATATCGTCACGAAGAATGGCAAGGTGTTGCTCGCAAGCGACTGAATCTTCAGGCTTGGCACTATGGAATTTAGTGTCGTTTGCATGGACATTGTTATGCTTGTTAATGTAGTGAGCAGTTCAGGCACGAACGCCAACGCGGCGATGAGTCCACTACCGACGACTGCGAGGGGCAAGGCTTTGAAGTATATGGCCTTCAGGTTCATCAGGGTGCCCCTTCGCAGAATGTTGGCTATGAGCATGAAGACGACTGATACCAGAGGCATCGCCACGAAAAGAATCAAGTAAACCATGACCGGGCTTACGCTGATGCCCATCTGAAGAGAGCCCATGGTCGTGGATGACATGACGGCTACGAGTATGTACACGCAGAGCAGGACCAGCAGCATGACCATGTACGACTCGACGAGAGTTTCTAGTCTTTCAATCGAGCGGACCGCCGCAGCCGCGCGGACCTCGAAGATCGACCGGAGTTTGCTCTTCAGGTAGCTCGTGACGCTTCCGCCGCCCTTCACCGTAGACACGTAGCCCGTGAGGAAATCGTTGTATGTTGGAGACTTCGACTGGTCGGCCCTCTGCAGCATCGCTGTGAGGGGGTCTTTGTTGAGGACCTCGACGCTTCTCACGATTTCGTCCGCCTCCTTCTTTATGAACGGAAGAAGCTCGACGTGTCTTAGTCTCTTGAAGCTCTCGTATGGCGAGATTCCGCACGACGCCATGAGGGTAATTAGCATGAACGCGAACGGGAGCTCGTCGTCGCATGCTTCGTCGGAGCCCAGATTCAGTTTCAACTTCACCGACCTTTTCACCTCGATTCGATGACCTCGTTGTACGTGAGCTCAGGATTACCGTAGAATTTACCGAGGAAGGCCGCGATGCTGTTGTAGCTCCTGATGTTCTTCTCGATGAGGTACTGCAGCACCTCTTTCCGCTTCTCGAACTCCTCGATCACGTAGTTTATTGGGAGGCTCCACTTGTCGGAAATCTTCCTGAAAAGGTAACTGTTCGACAAATCCGCGCGGTAGGATTCAGCAGCGTTGTCCCAGACGAACACGTCGTGGATTGTGCCTGCGCTTACGACCTCTGACACTTTATCGAACTTCCTCTTCGACGCTGCCTTCCCGTAGTTGACGAGGACTGGCGCCTTCACGTACTTGACCGAGACCACACAGTTCATTAGAGGAATGATAGTTGGCGGTATGTTCATGGGCGGCTGCGTCAACCTCTTAATAGCCGTGTCCGCGTCTTCAGCGTGCATCGTGCAAAGTCCACCGTGTCCCGTGGCTAAGGACTGGAAAAGGACGTACGCTTCTTCGCCTCGGACCTCTCCGACGATGATCCAGTCGGGCCTGTGCCGCACCGAATCCTTGATTAGTTCATACAGCGAGATTTCGCCACTGCTCTCCACGCCAAATCCTGAGCGGGCTATTGTAGATATCCAGTTTTCTCGGAGGAGGTTGACTTCTGCGACTTCTTCGACGGAAATAATTTTCTGTTCAGGATGAATCAACCCCGCGACGGCGTTCAGCGTCGTGGTTTTTCCCGCTCCTGTGGCTCCTATGATTATTGAGGAAAACTTGTTTTCAATGAGTAGCCAGAGGTAGGCAGCAACGTCGATGCTCATGGTGTCGTTGTTGATGAGGTCGATAACGGTGTATGGGTCCTCGCGGAACTTCCTAATCGTGAAGCTCGTCCCGAGGGGCGTAACCTCCTTCTTGTAATAGACAGCCAGCCTGTGCTTGCCCGGCAGGGTGGCGTCCACCGTCGGGTAGGCAATGCTGACGTGCTTGCCCGCCTTGTGGACGATTTTCATGACGAAGTCGTCTAGCTCATCCTCGGACTTGAAGAGCAGATTCGTCTTGATGTTTTCGTACTTTCTGTGCCACAGGTATATGGGCTTGTTGACTCCGTTGCAGCTGATGTCCTCGATGTAGGCGTCTGCAATCAGTGCATCAATCTTGCTGAACCCAGCAATCTCGCATTCGAGGAAATGAGTGATCTTTCTTAATCCAATGCTTGACAAATCCTTGGTCAGTCCGCGAGACTTTTCGAGGATGCCGGGGAACTGCCTCCTGAAAGACTCAATCGGACTTTCCCTTTCGTGAGGTGCCTGAAGGTTGGCCTCCAAAATGTTCTTCAGCTTCATGAAAACGTCTTGTTCTTGGTTGTTGAGGGGAATCTCGTCGACGATGTAGGAAAGTTCGCCTGTGACCTTGTCCCTCACAATCAAAGCGTAGGAGAAGGGAGCCCTCAGGGGATAATTTTCAAGCGCCTCGGAGTTTTCCTGAAGCTTGCTTGTCTGGAGCTTCAGCGCGTCAACTAGCTCCATCACCGAAGCGTCCTCTACGTTTTTCTCTTCCTTCTTCTTGGATTTTGGCCTTTTTTTCGGTTCCTTTTTTTCTTTCTTCTCTTCTTTCTTTTCGTCTTTGGACATACGTTTTTCACGTCCTTCGGCTAAGCGTAATTTGAGGAATTGACCCGTTCGCCACGCATAGGAGCTGAGCTAGCTGGTACCCTCCCTCGAAAGTGCCCGAAGCGTAGACCTTCCTTGGTAAATAGACGCGGCACTCCTGTTCACCGTATACGGAGGCGCTTCCGAACGCTCCCTCGACCCAGGACGCCGATGAGTCGTTGCCTAGTCGTATCCAGTAGTCTTTGTTCCCAATCTTTAGCGGAAGACTGAAAACCAAGCTGACGTTGGCGTTATCTTCGGTCACCGCCACCAAGCCGTCCATGGCTTCCGCTGCTACCTGGTTGAGAACTTCTTTTAGCTGGTTGACCTCCGACGCTTGGGTCAGAGAATTCGCGTACACCGCGAACGAAGACGTCAATATGACGCCGACTATTGTGAGAGCCAGTAACGATTGGAGATAATCCATCACGTCCGCGGGCACTAGAACTTAACCTCCTCTAACATGATGTTGCAGACTAACACCTCAACCCTCACAACGGTGAATCCGCCTGCGCTGGAAAGCGGAAGAGAAACTGTTCCCTCGCTGCCTTCAGTGGTTGCCTTGATCTGCGCGTTCGAGTAATCGCCAAGTAGATTGAACGTGGTAGTTTCGGTTGTGATGTTTACGCAGTTTATCCTCACCCGGAAGCTGCCCGTGAAGAGGAGGCTTTCGGAGGAGTTCAGGTTGATGATGAAGATTCTGACGACGTTCACGACGCCAGCCTCTGAAGTGTCCTGGAACGAGATTGCCAGCGGTCTGTAGCCCAGGTAAATTTCCTGGTCGTCGCCGTTGACCCTGATGAACATCTGCGCTGAGCTCTGGAAGCTCCTGTTGAAGACTGAGTCTTCGTCGCCCCTGAGGTAAAGGTTCGACTCCCCGTAATCCGACGGCGGCATCACGTAACTCACGTACCCGACCGGCGAGTCGTAAATGACCGACGACGATGAACCGAACGTTATGTTCACCGTCAAGCGCCGCATATTGGGCATTGTTCTGAATTCTCCTCCGTACCCCTGAAAACTTTGAATCACGGAGGAACCCGGAGACCAGACGACTGAACTTATCGTATTCTCGAACGTCAGCATGTCCTCCTTGGCCGCTGCGTAGTTCAGCCTGCCTGACCTTGAGTTGACTGAGGATATGGCGAAGTAGTAAGTGGCCACGGTTAGGATAGTGAAGGAGAACAGTAGGAACGTCAACGTTATGGGCGTAACTAGCCCCCTACTGTTCTTCACTAAACGCATGCTTTTCACCTGCTAATTGACTGAATGGAAAAAGGGGAAGCGAAAGCGGTCAATCCTGCTCGTTCGCTGCTTAGGCGGTTTCCGCTGACCTTACGTTACACTCGACGTAGTACTGCGCGTTCTGCGTGTAGACTGTTATCCCGACCGTTGTGCCGATGTCGCTTACGCTGATGCTGTCTGGGCTTGTATTGTAAAGGACCGCTGTGTCACCCGAGGCCAGTGGCAGGTCTGTGCTTTCAGCCACGAAGTCTCCGGTCGCACCCGTGGTGTATAGGAACCCTGTCCAGCTGTGTGTCTCATTGGGGCAGTTGAGCGAAGTCGAGATTGCTCCGGATAACCTCAGGTAGTAGATGGTTGACCATGAGGATTCAACGCCTCGGACCTGAACCTTGTCCAGAACGACGTCTCGTCCGCCGACGTTGTCCACTGAGATGGCTGCGAAGGCCGTGCCGTTTTCGTACACCCATATGGCTTGCTTGGTAAGTTTAATGTCCTCTTGCTGAGTTCGCGTTGAAACTAGGTTGATGGCGTACATTGTCACTACACCTGCAAGGAGCACTGAAACCACCAGAATTATGAGGGTCGTTACGACTGTGCTGAGCGCTTTCCCATTTCGCTGTAGACTTTTCATTTTACTCACTAAAAAAGCTGTTGAGCCGAGAAACTGATATTTTGATTTGTGCGTAGTAGCCTACTACACACACGTTGAATCCCCACTACTTTATCGTGTGAGCGGATGATTTTTATGGGGCTTTCGGTTTCGACTGAACCTGAATGAGGAAAAACAATATTAAAGGTTTCAGAAGAAAAAACACAGGTTAATTTTATAGATTTCAAATAAATATTCATTCTACACAAACTCAGAGTCAACTCCCTATTGACAAGCGCACTAAAAAGAAAAGTGAATTTTCACGGCATGACTTTTAGAGACTTTTTAGCCCCGCCGAGGGTGGAGAATGAGACCTTCAACACATTTATTATATCTTTTTGGTTTGTCCACAACGCTCGTTTGTTGTTTTTCCCGTTGGAGCTTTCGCTGTTAAGAAACATCAGCAGATGGTCTTGGGAGATGATGAAACTCGGAAGC
>CAZOKM010000012.1:0-29549 GCA_964580405.1 uncultured Candidatus Bathyarchaeia archaeon
ATAGAAGAGGTGCCCAAACCACGGATAGGGAACGACGAAGTCCTCGTTAAAGTCAAGGCGGCGGGAATCTGCGGCTCGGAACTCCACGCCTTCGAAGGAACCTCCCAAAGGAGGACGCCGCCCCTCATCATGGGGCACGAGTTCGCGGGCGAAGTGGCAGAAGTCGGGAAAGACGTGAAAAACCTAAGAAAAGGTGAAAGAGTCACGGTTGACCCGCTTAAACGGTGCGGCGTATGCACGCCTTGCGTCCGCGGTCAGGGTAACGTCTGCCGCAACGTGAAGCTGTTTGGGCTGCACGTGAGTGGCGCTTTCGCGGAGTACGTGGCTGTCCCAGCGTTGAATTGCTACGTGCTGCCTGACCACGTGAGTTACGAGGAGGGAGCGATGACTGAGCCACTTTCCGTGGGCCTCCGCGCCGTGAACAGCACTGACGTCAGGCTCGGGGACACCGTCGTCGTCATCGGGGCAGGCATAATCGGGCTTTCAATCCTGCAGGCGGCGAAGGCGGCGGGTGCGGGGAGACTCGTCGTGACGGACGTCGTCGACTACAGGCTGGACTTCGCTAGGACCTTGGGCGCAGACGTGGCGGTCAACTCTAAGACTGAAGACGCTGTCAAGAGAATAATGGAGTTGACGGATGGTTTAGGAGCAGATATAGTCTTCGAGGCTGTGGGCTTGGAAGCTACGGTTCAGCAGGGGCTGGACATGCTGGCGATTGGGGGGAAGCTGACAGTCGTAGGGATGATGTCGAAGACCATGACGCTGAACATCCTGTCCATCGTGTTTAGGGAGCTGCAGGTCAGGGGTTCTTACACCTACGCAGCGGACGATTTCAGGAGGGGCTTCAGCTACATAGTGAACCGCAAGATCGACGTGAGACCCCTGATTACGAACGTTCTACCTCTGGAGAAGACGCGGGAAGGCTTCGAAATGATGCACGAAAAGAAAGGCAATACCTTAAAAATAATTCTAAAACCATAACTGAGAATCCCAACAACCACAACAAGAAAGGCTTTTTACTCAATTTCAATCATGAATCCTTAATTCCAAGCAGTTTTTATCAAAAAATCGCCTAGTGGGCTATTAATCGCATGAGGAAATCGTCTGCACGATTGTAAAAACCTTTAAATATTCCGCAAGTGGTCTTCATAAACACGCAATAAATACAAGGTAAAACCGTCTTCCCTTCGAAAGTGAAGGGCGAACGGGGAACCTAAGTATTGGCGTCTTCAAAGTAACAATATTCGTAAGGAGCTGCAAACCCCGTAATGTCCTCAGAGTTTAAACACATTGTCCGCCTGATGGGCAGAGACTTGGACGGAACGACGAACGTAGTCTTCGCCCTGACTGGGATAAAGGGCATTAATCTACGGCTGGCGAACGTCTTGGCCAAAAAAGCGAACGTTCCGCAGGACAAGAGAATGGGCTTCCTTTCTGAACCTGAGGTTAAAAGGCTCGAAGAAACCCTTAGCAACATCGAGGGGCAGAACCTGCCTTCGTGGATGCTGAACCGCCGGAAGGACGGGGAAACAGGGAAGGACATCCACCTAGTCACCTCTGACCTCGACCTCCGGATGAAGCAGGACATAGAAAACTTGACGAACATGAGGTCCTGGCGGGGCTACAGGCACTCTTACGGCCTCTCAACAAGGGGACAAAGAACCCGGACGACGGGCAGGAAGGGGAAAGTCGTCGGCGTAAAGAAGAAGGATTTGGTGAAACCTGTTGGGGGATCCTAGGAAGCAGAAAAAGAAGTACGAGACCCCAAGGTTTCCTTGGCGGCAAGACATTCTCGACAGCGAGCTCAGGCTCCTCGGCGAGTACGGCTTGAGGAATAAACGCGAACTTTGGCAGCATAGAACCATGCTCTCGAAGTTCCGCAGCATAGCAAGATCCCTCCTAAGCATGTCAACTTCTGATAGGGCTGAACTCGAATCCCAGCTTCTAGGTCGGCTGAAGTCTTTGGGCATTCTGCCAGAATCAGCTGTCCTGGACAACGTTCTGGACTTGGACATGGAGTCAATTCTTGAACGCAGGCTTCAGACCCTCGTTCAGAGGAAAGGACTCGCCAAATCTATGTACCAGTCCCGCCAGCTGATAACGCACGGACACATAGCCCTAGGCGACCGAAAAGTCTCTTCACCAAGTTTTCTAGTGCCCAGCAAACAGGAGGGTAACATTTCTTACGCACCGAGAAGCCTCCTGAACAACCCGGAGCACCCGATTAGGCTGGCGATAGAACCTAAAGCAGTCGAGACAAAAGAGGCGGAAACGAATGAGTAAGAAAGACGAGAGGTGGGGAGTAGTCCACATTTTCAGCTCATACAACAATACTATAGTCCACATGACGGACCTTTCGGGGGCGGAAACAATATCTACAGCGTGCGGAGGCATGTTCGTCAAAGCAGACAGGCTGCAGTCCTCACCCTACGCCGCGATGAGAGCAGCATCGCACGTCGCAACAATCGCCCAAGACAAAGGCATAACAGCAATCCACATTAAAGTCCGCGCTCCAGGCGGGTCAGGCGCGCGCACGCCAGGTCCAGGGGCGCAGGCGGCAATCAGGGCTCTTGCGCGTGCAGGGTTCAAGTCTATAGGTCGCATTGAGGAGGTTACGCCGCTTCCCCACGACGGAACGCGACGGAAAGGCGGGCGCAGGGGAAGAAGAGTATAGGAGAATTTTGGATTCCTAAAATGGAACCTACATTCAGACAACTATCAATTATGCTAAGAGGGTTAGAAGCATGGACATAAACGTCCTCAACAAGAGCGAGGGTTCGATGCGGTTCGTAGTGGACGGCATAGACACCCCAATGGCGAACACCCTCAGGCGCATCGTCCTCGCCGAGGTCCCGGTCATGGCAATCGACGACGTCGTGATGATCGAGAACTCCTCGGTCCTGCACGACGAGATACTCGCGCTGAGGCTGGGCTTGGTCCCGCTGAAAACCGACCTCGACGCCTACAACCTTCCGGAAAAGTGCAGCTGTAAAAGCGAGCTCGGGTGCCACCTCTGCAGAACTGTCCTGACGCTTGACGCCGAGGCGAAGAGCGAGCAGCGAACCGTCTACTCGGGGGACTTGGTCCCAGAAGACCCTCACATAGCTCCGGTCAGCGACAAAATCCCGCTGGTCAAGCTGGCGACGGGACAAAAAGTGAGGCTGGAAGCATACGCAAAGCTCGGCAAGGGCATGACTCACGCGAAGTGGCAGCCCGTTTCCTCGTGCATCTACAGGTATATGCCCATCGTCAAGATTGACCAATCCAAATGCGACGGATGCGGGAAATGCGTTGACATTTGCCCAAAGAAGGTTTTTGAGAAAAGCGGAGACAAAGTGAAGGTTGCCAGAGAAATCGAATGCATACTGTGCGAGGACTGCGTCGACGCCTGCGAAAAGAACCCGTCAGCCATAAAGATTGACAAAAAGAAGGACGCCTTCGTCTTCTACATAGAATCCACGGGTGCCCTCCCAGTTGAGCGAATATTCACCGAGGCGCTCAAAATTTACGGCGAGAAATGCCAAGACTTCATGAACCAAATGGAGGCGATTACGAATGTGCCCGAAAAGACAGATTAAAAGCACCAACCCGAACTACGTGAGCCTCATTCGGCTACTGGAAAAGAAGTCCAGAGAAAACGACGCTGCCATTTGGGTGGCCGTCGCTGAAAGGCTGTCTCAGCCGAAAAGCAAGCGCGTATCGGCGAACGTGAGCAAGATTAACAGGCACACGAAGGAGAACGAGGAGGTCGTGGTTCCCGGAAAGGTCCTCGGCTCAGGAATGATGAGCCACCCAGTAACAGTCGCGGCTTTGGACTTTTCCGACGAAGCTCGGTCCAAGATAATCGGCGCCAAGGGGAAATGCCTAACCCTGCTTGAGGTCCTCGAGGCTAATCCGAAGGGCGTTAATCTGAGGATAATACGGTGAAAGCGATGAGCAAAGGCACACAACAAAAACCAGTCGTCGTCGACGCGAAGGGGCTAGTCCTCGGAAGGATGGCGAGTGAAGTCGCCAAACGACTGCTGAACGGCGAAAGCGTTGCAATTGTCAACGCCAAAGAAGCCGTCATCTCGGGCAAGAGGCTGAGCATAGTCCACAACGCCGAAGAGTTCCTCCAGGTAGGTCACCACAGGAAGGGACCGCTGCACTACAGGGAGCCCGAGAGAATCGTCAAAAAGGTCGTCAGGGGCATGCTTCCGCGGACGAAACCGTGCGGAATCGAAGCCTTGAAGAGGCTCAGGGTGTACACTGACGTTCCTGAGGGGCTGAAGGACGCGGAAAAAACGGTGCTTTCGGCCGCGGACGCCAGCAGTCTGAGGGGTTCCTACATCAAGGTTTCGGATTTAGCTCGCAACATAGGATGGAAGGAGTAGGTTAGTGCTATGTCAACCGCAAAGAAGATTCTTGTAGTAAGCGGGAAACGGAAGACCGCAATCGCCAAGGCAACCGTGAGGACGGGCGCAGGCAGAGTGCGCGTCAACAACGTTCCGCTAGAAATTTTCGAGCCCGAGGTCGCCCGCGAAAAAATCCGCGAACCCCTGATTCAGGCCGGCGACGACGTTTGGAAACAGCTGGACATCAGCATCAAAGTCAAGGGCGGCGGGTTCATGGGCCAAGCTGAAGCCAGCAGGATGACCCTCGCTAACGCCCTTCTGAAGTGGACGAAGAGCTCGCACCTGCGGAGCGCATTCCTCAAGTACGACAGGACGATGGTAGCTGGGGATCCACGGCGCAAGGAGCCGAAGAAGTTCGGCGGACCCGGCGCGAGGGCGAAGGACCAGAAGAGTTACAGGTAACCAATCTAAATTCGTGATGATAAAGGAAGGGAAACGAAACGATTATACCCGTAAGATGTTTCACGTGCGGTAAACTCATCGGCGATAAGTGGGAAGAGTTCGCCAAGAGGGTCAAAGAGGGGGAGAATTCAGGAAAAGTCTTGGACGACTTGGGCGTCACCCGCTATTGTTGCAGGCGCATGCTTCTTTCGCACGTGGAGATAATCGACGAGATCATAAAGTTCTACGAGAGACCCTCAATAGACAAAGAGGGGGGAACCGCGTAGCATGTCAGCCCTCATAGAGGACGTGGCAGCCCGAAAAATCATCAACAGCCGCGGAGACCCAACAATAGAGGTCGACGTGACCACCGTTGACGGGTGCGGAAGCGCCTCAGCCCCGAGTGGAGCAAGCACGGGAAAGGCGGAGGCAATCCCGTTCCCCCAAGGCGGAGTAGACGAAGCCATCAAGAAGGTTGAGGAGCTCGTCGCCCCCGAAATAATCGGGCTCTACGCCGACGAACAGCAAGAAGTAGACAAGATTCTACGAGAGCTGGATGGCACAGAAAACTTCCAAAACATCGGCGGAAACACCGCGTTCGCCGTCTCGCTGGCTGTGGCTGACGCCGCGTCGAACTCGTACGGCCTTCCACTTTACCAGTATTTGGGCGGTTCCTTAGCCAACGACCTTCCGTACCCTCTGGGCAACGTTGTCGGAGGAGGAAAACACGCCCTCGGCAAGGCAACCGACATCCAGGAGTTTCTCGTTCTCCCAGTCGGAGCACCATCATTCTCAGCCGCGTTCGCAGCCAACACCAAAATGCACAAGAAGCTGAGAGAAATCCTCAAAAAAACGGATTCAACCTTCACCGGCGGAAAAGGAGACGAGGGAGCTTGGGCGCCCAACGTCACGAATGACCAGGCCCTCGAAGCGGTGTTCACTGCGTGCAAGGAAGTTTCAGCCGAAGTCGGCTTCGAATGCAGACCCGGACTGGACGTTGCATCCTCTTCGCTGTGGGAGCCCAAGAAGAAGAGCTACGTTTACACGAGGGACGGCGTAAGCCGAGACCAAGGCGAACAAATCGACTACATCCTCGGGCTCATCAAGAAGTACAACCTCGTCTACGTCGAGGACCCGGTTCACGAGGACGATTTCCAGGGCTTCACGGAGCTCACCCGAAAGTCCAGCGGGTGCCTAATCTGCGGCGACGACCTCTTCGTCACGAACGTGAAGAGGCTCAGCCAAGGCATAAAAGCTGGCTCAGGGAACGCTATCATCATCAAGATGAACCAGGTCGGCACATTGACGGAAACGTGGGACACGACGAAGCTGGCGCTGGAAAACGGCTACGTCCCGGTTGTGTCGCACAGGTCAGGCGAAACCGCTTCTCCCCACATTGCCCACCTTGCGGTTGCTTTTAAAGCACCGATGATAAAAACAGGCGTGGTCGGCGGGGAAAGAATCGCGAAGCTCAACGAGCTGCTGCGCATCGAGGAAGGCTTGGGCGAGAAGGCTCGCATGGCGAAACTGAAGATTTGAGGAGTTGTTGCGTGTGACAGAAGAAACGTCTGAAAAATCATTAGAAGAGATTAAGGAAGAAATTACAGAAGAATTAGCGGAAGAAGCCAAGGAAGAAGAGGCTCCCAAAAAGGAGGAGCCTGTTGAGGAAGCAGCCGTCGCCGCCATGGAGGGTCTGTTGTTATCCCAGGACTCACTGCTCTCGACGGGAATACACATCGGCACAAAAATCAAGACCAGAGACATGGAGCCCTTCATCTACCGCGTCAGGGGCGACGGACTCTTCGTCCTGGATCTGAAGAAGACCGACGAGCGGATAAGGACCACGGCGAAATTCCTCGCGCGCTTCGAGCCGTCAAAAATCGCGGTTGCGGCAGCTAGGCTTTATGCCCATGAACCAGTCATGAAGTTTTGCGAGATAGTGGGCGCCACACCAATCACCGGGCGGTTCGTCCCAGGCATGCTTTTGAACCCGATTTACCCGAACAGGATAGAGCCAGATGTGATTTTGGTCTCTGACCCGAGGGCTGACTTTCAGGCGGTGAAGGAGGCTTCAAGCATGGGGGTCCCCGTGGTTGCACTCTGCAGCACGGACAACGACTTCAGCTACGTGGACGTCGTCATTCCGACGAACAACAAGGGCAGGAGAGCCCTCGCAGTCATCTACTGGCTCTTAGCAAGGCAGGTCGTGCGCGAAAGGGGCGAAATAGCTCCCGACGCGGAACTAGCTGTCTCACTCGAGGACTTCGAAGTCAAACTGGTCGAGAAAAGCCAATCATCCGAATAAACAACACAGTTTTTTTATTCTGAATTTTTAGTGTTCTTATTTCGGGTTCGACCGATTATCTGATAAGCCAAAACGGTTAAAATCTCAATGATGACTACGTTCAGGACTGACCCGCAGCGGAGTGGGTGAGGATTGAAGGATACCCTTTTTGTGCTGAAGCTCGGAGGCTCTGTCGTAACGGACAAGGCTAAGCCCTTCACGCCCAACCTCCCAGCCATCCAGAGGCTTGCGGACGAAATCCTCCAAGCGCAGTCGCCAAAGCTTATCCTAGTTCACGGGGGAGGAAGCTTTGGTCACCCAGTAGCCAAAAAATACGGCATAATGAACGGGTTCAAGGATAAATCTCAGCTCGCGGGCTTTTCAGAAACTCATGAAGCCATGGTTTCCCTGAACAAGATAATTGTGGAAAGTCTGCTAAGGAAGGGAGTCCCATCTTTCGGGATGGCTCCTTCCTCGTTCGTGGTCACGAAGTCGGGTCGAATCAGCATTTGCGACGAATCTCCGCTTGAACAGGCGGTCAAGATTGGTCTCGTTCCGGTCCTATACGGGGACGCGGTTCTAGACTTGGACGTGGGCTTCACGATTCTGTCAGGAGACCAGCTGGCGGCTTTTCTGGCAGAAAAGATGAAGGCTAAGAGGCTCGTGATGGGAGTCGATGTTGACGGAGTCTTCACGGACGACCCGAAGAAGAACGCCCAAGCCCGACTGGTTCAACGTTTGTCGTTAGCTGAGCTTAAGAACCTCGGAAGCAGAATTAGCGGGGCAGGAGCTACCGATGTCACGGGCGGAATGCTGGGCAAGGTTTCGGAGCTCGCTTCGCCAGTCAAGAGCGGAGTCGAGACTGTGATAATCAACGCCCTCAAGTCAGGTAACATTTACAGGGTCCTAAAAGGAGAGGAAGTTGTTGGCACGAAAGTTAAACCGTAAATCCCAAACCAAGCAAACTGAGGAAAGGAAGACTGAGCACATCCGCATCTGCCTCGAGGAGGACGTGAAGGCGAAGAAAACGTCAACGGGCTTCGAGGACGTCTCGTTGGTTCACAGGGCGCTTCCCGAAATCGACCTGAAAGGCATTGACCTGGCAACGAAGGTCTTCGGTCACAAGTTCTCGGCGCCGCTGATAGTCACGGGCATAACGGGCGGGACCGAAAAGGCGTTCGAGATTAACGCGTCCATCGCCGGAGCCGTTGAGGAGCTCGGACTCGGCATGGGGGTCGGGAGCCAGAGGGCAGCCCTCGAGAACCCGAAGCTCGAACGGACCTACTCGGTAGTCAGGAAAAAGGCGCCGCACGCATTCGTTCTGGCAAACATCGGCGCCCCTCAGATAAGGAAGGAGAATGTTCTGAAACAGGTTAGAAAGGCAATCGACATGGTCGGAGCTGACGCATTGGTGGTTCACCTTAATCCTCTTCAGGAAGCGGTGCAGCCGGAGGGCGAAACCGACTATTCTGGGGTCCTGCAAAAGATAGTGGAGCTGGCGCGAAGCGTCAACGTTCCCGTCGTCGTCAAGGAGACGGGCGCGGGCATATCGGCTGAGGACGCTAGGAGGCTTGTGGACGCTGGGGCGTCAGGCATCGACGTTGCGGGGGCGGGTGGGACCAGCTGGGCGGCAGTCGAGTACTACAGAGCTAAGCAGCGCCGCGACGTTTCGGGTCAGGAGCTCGGCAGGGACATGTGGGACTGGGGGATTCCGACGGTTGCCACGCTTGTCGAGGTTGTCCATTCGGTCAGGGTGCCTGTGATTGCGTCCGGCGGCGTCCGAACGGGTAGCGACGTCGCGAAGGCTTTGGCTCTGGGAGCTTCGCTGGCGGGGTTTGCGCTTCCTGTTCTAGGTCCCTCCGTGAAGGACAGCGGGGAGGTGAAGAAAAAACTTAATTCAATTGTTCGTCAGCTGCGGACTGTCATGTTCCTCGTCGGCGCCTCTTCGGTTGATGGGTTGAGTGACGTCCCAGTTGTGGTGGGCGGAAGGACGGCGGAGTGGCTGAGGGTAAGGGGCTTCGACACAGTCAGTTACGCGAGGCGCGGAGGCTGACCAGTCGGGATGAGCGTTGACGCTGCCATAGAGCGGATTCTCAAGCAGAAGGCGGAGCTAATCGACCGCTACATCGAAAAGTACGTCCCCAGAGAATTCACAGACGACTCCCTCATCCTAAAAATTAGTCCACCAAGCGCTAAGCTCGACCTGAACGCCATGAACAACACGGTGGCCAAGCCCTTCTGGGACTTCATGGACCGAGGCGGCAAGCGGTGGAGGCCAGCGCTCTTCATGCTTGTCTGCGACGCTTTGGGTGGAAATTCTGAGAGATACCTTGATTTTGCGACAATACCCGAAATAATTCATAATGGGACGTTGATTGCGGACGACATCGAAGACTCGTCTATGATGAGGCGGGGCAAGCCGTGCACCTACGAGCTGTTCGGGAACGATGTCGCCATCAACCTCTCGAACGTGATGTACTTCCTGCCCATGCTCGCGCTGGTCGAGAACGCTAGACACATTTCGACTGAGCAGGCGAAGAGGCTGTACGAGATTTACGTCCAAGAGATGGTCAACATCAGCCTGGGACAAGCCATCGACATAGCCTGGCACAATGGATTGTCACCCATAAACGAGGTTTCAGAGAACCAGTACCTCCAAATGTGCTCCTACAAGACGGGAACCCTCGCGAGGATGGCTGCCCGGATGGCGGCGGTCCTCGCATCCGCAGACGACGACACTGTGGACAAGATAGGGAGGTTCGCCGAGTCCGTCGGAGTCGCCTTCCAGATCCAGGACGACGTGCTGGACCTCGTTGGCGAACAATTCGCCAAAGGAAAAGGCGGTCTAGGGATGGACGTGACCGAGGGAAAGCTGACGCTAATCGTTATCCACGCGTTCCGAGAATCGTCCCCCGCGGACAGGAAGGAGCTGACGCGTATTCTCAGCCTGCACACAACCGACGAGAAGATGAGGAGAAAGGCAATCCAGATGTTCAACAAGTACGGCTCGATAGAGTACGCTAAAAAGCGTGCAGCGACGTTGGTCCGCGAGAGCTGGGATCAGGTTGACAAAATCCTTCAGCCCTCTGATTCAAAAAAGGCTTTGAAGGAGCTCGCCGACTACCTCATAGAAAGGAAAATGTAAAGTTCCACATGGTTTCGGTGGCAGTAAAGAATGGTTCGCTCAAGCGCCTCGGGTAAACGTTCAGAAATCGAGGAAGCCATCAGAAAGATTGCCCTATTAAACGCCATTGAGCACGAGGGAAAGGCGCAACCTAAACCCGTCCTCGGGAGACTGCTGGCCAACAACGCTGAGATAAGGGGCAAAGTCGCAGAAGCCTCCTCCTTGGTGGACGCCGTTGTCCGCGAGGTTAATTCTCTTTCCTTGGAAAAGCAAAAGAAGACCGTCGGTGATCTTTGGCCTGAGCTCTTGGAAGCCAAGAGCAAGGTTGAGGAGAAGAAGGGTCTTCCGCCTCTGCCCAACGTCGAGAAGTACAAGCAGGTCATCACGCGCTTCGCTCCGAACCCTGACGCGGTCCTGCACATAGGTTCGACCCGCGCCATTATCCTGAGCCACGAGTACGCCCGTATGTACGATGGCTTGTTCGTTCTGAGGTTCGAGGACACGGACACGCGACTGAAGAAGTCTGCCCTCAAGTTCTACGGCATGATCAGGGAGGACCTGAAGTGGCTCGGATGCAAGTGGGACGCCGAGTACATCCAGAGCGACCGCGTCGAAATTTACTACGAGTACGCGGAGAAGCTACTCAGAGACGGACACGTTTATGTCTGTACGTGCAAGCGCGAGGACTTCCACGAAAAAGTCACTGCCAGAGAACCATGCCTGTGCAGAGGCCTCAGCCCCCAAGAAAACATGAACCGTTGGCAAGCGATGATTAGCGGAAAGTACGGCGAGGGCGAAGCTGTTGTCCGAGTTAAAACGGACATTGACCACCCGAACCCCGCGATACGTGATTGGCCAGCCTTCAGGATTGTGGACGTGAAGAAGTATCCTCACCCGAGGGTAGGCAGGAAGTACCGCGTCTGGCCACTTTTCGCGTTCGCGAACGGCGTCGACGACCACCTAAACGGCGTGACCCACGTTATCCGGGGCAAGGAGCACCTAGCGAATCAGAGGAGGCAGGAGTACCTCTACGCGTACCTCGGCTGGGAGTATCCCGAGGCGATCCACTACGGCAGGCTCAAGATCGTCGGAGCCACGCTGAGCAAGTCGAAGATCGTCCGCGGCGTCCAAGACGGAACATATACGGGTTATGACGACCCCCGGCTTGCGACGTTCAGGGCTCTGAGCCGCAGGGGGATTCAGCCAGGCGCCCTTAGGCAGCTCATCTTGGAGATCGGCCCGAGGCCCGTCGACATCACCCTCAGCTGGGACAACCTCTACGCCCTCAACAAGAAGATCGTCGACCCGTCGGCTGACAGGTTCTTCTTCGTCCAGGACCCGCTGAAGCTGTCCGTTAAGGGGGCGAAAAAATCGTATGCGGTTTGCGTTCCCCTTCTCCCCGACCGTCCAGAGCGCGGGTACCGGACTCTTGCCGTTGAGCCGAGGAAGGACGGCGTAGCAGAGGTTCTCGTCTCAGGCAGGGACAAACCTTTGCTTGCGGCGGGTTCCGTGGTGCGGCTGATGGAGCTCTTCAACGTCAAGGTTCAGGAGGCATCTGAGGATGGATTGTCTGCTGCCTTCTTCAGCGAAGCCTACGAGGATGCGAGGCGGCTGAAAGCGCCGCTGGTTCATTGGTTGCCTGCGGACGGCGGGGTTCCGTGCGAGGTTTTGATGCCTGACGGCTCCTGCGTGAAGGGTTTGGCGGAAAACGGGTTTAGCGGCGTTTCGGTGGATCAGATTGTTCAGTTTGAACGTTTCGGGTTCGTGAGGGTCGACAGGAAGGATGATGACATTCTTGTGGTCTACGGTCACCGATAAGGAACGTTTATATTTTCGGAATGGCATCACAACAAAGTCGGAAAGGTAAGGAGCGAATAGACGTTGAAGGACGAGGTTGAGAAACTAATCAA
The DNA here is from genome assembly GCA_964580405.1 of uncultured Candidatus Bathyarchaeia archaeon. GTDB lineage: Archaea > Thermoproteota > Bathyarchaeia > Bathyarchaeales > DTEX01 > JAGTRI01. Next base: position 12,094 of record CAZOKM010000012.1, read on the forward strand.
CGAGATCAGGCCGCAGCTCATCGCGGACGGCGGAGACATCGAGCTCGTCGACGTCGACAAGGACGGGGTCGTCAAGGTCAAGCTGAAGGGCGCGTGCGCCGGCTGCCCGATGTCGCAGATGACCCTGCAGCTAGGCGTCGAAAGGTACCTGAAGAGCAAGGTTCCCAAAGTTAAAAGGGTCATAAGCGTCTAGACTGCTGTGTCCGCATTACTATACACTCATTTTCCGTTTTCTTTTGTATTCTTCCCCTGGATAGCACTGTCCATGGTAAAACCGTAACATATATAGGGAGACGTTCTACAGTTAGGGGTAAACGTAAACTGAAACGTGTGTTGATGAAGTTTCGGTGAATGATCATGTCTAAACCGTTCTTCGTGAAGTTCGAGACGCCCGCAGAGGTGGCGAACGCCGCGTACGAGGCTCTCCAGATTGCGACTCGCACAGGCAGCATAAGAAAAGGAACCAACGAAACGACCAAAGCCATCGAGAGAGGGCAGGCGAAGCTCGTCGTCATCGCCGAGGACGTTGACCCGCCCGAGGTGGTCGCGCATCTGCCGATACTGTGCGACGAGAGGAAGATCGCCTTCGTCTTCGTCCCAAGCAAGGTGAAGCTTGGCAACTCCGTCGGGATTGACGTTCAGTCCGCTGCTGTGTGCATCGTTGAGACCGGGGAAGCGTCCGACTTGGTCGCGGAGATTGCGACTCGGGTTCGGAGGATCAAGGAAGGTTCCAGTTAATGAGCCAGAGGGAAGGTGAGGTTGCCCTAACTCCAGCGCAGGTCATCCAGATTGCTGGCAGGACGGGTTCGACGGGCGAGATCATCCAGGTTAGGGTCAGAATCCTCGAGGGCTCAGACAAGGGACGCATCATTACAAGGAACGTCAAGGGTCCGATTCGGCTTGATGACATTCTCATGCTAAGGGAGACGGAGAGGGAAGCCAGAAAAATCAGGTAGCTAACCGACTGAGCTCGCGTCAGGCACGAAATGTGATTGTTTGCACCTAACCTTCGGAGAAAACGGGAATGCCAAAAACACAGAAATGCGCGTTCTGCGGCAACGAGTTTCCACAGGGCACTGGGATGATGTTCGTGAGGGGCGACGGTGCGCTCCTTTGGTTCTGTTCGAGCAAGTGCAGGAAGAACGCTGTGAAGCTGAAGCGGGACGCGCGGAAGCTGAAGTGGACGGACTACTACCAGAAGGAAGAGAAGACCAAAATAGGCTAGTCCACCCGCAGAAACGTTGTCTGCTTTGTCCGATGTATTATGCGCATTTTCACAGAGTAGACGCTTTTTGGTTAGTCGCGGGTTCATCTGGCCTGATTTGTTCAACGATGATTCAGCAATTTGGCTAACAATTGATTTTAGGTCTGTCTGATTTGTGTGACACCAGTTTTTTGTTATGTGCGACATTTAGCTGTCTGCGGAGACCCTGCCTGATTTGGGGCGCAAATTCAGCTACTTGTCTGGTCTGTTTTGACCAACATTAGAAATTTTTGTTTGAACACCACATGTGGTTGGTCTCCGTTTTCGAGCGGGATGCGATAAGGCTATATGGATAATCCCCGAAAATAGAATGGATTTTGGTGCTCAGCGAGTGTTGTGGAAATGAGGAAGGCGCTGGTGGCTACGTTCGTTGTCTTGTTATTGTGCGTGTCCGTAGGCTCCGTTAAGGCTTACACGAACAGTAATAACTTTTTCTCGATTGAGGAGCCTTCGGGGTGGACGACCTCGGAGTCTTCGAGCGGAACCGTGGTGGTGACCTTCTACGAGCCGTCGACAGACAACGACAGCTTTGCGTTGATCGAGGTCGACGTTAGCACAATCACTGAGTCCATAACGTTTGAGGAGATATCAGCGACCCTTCAGGACCAGTACCAAACTGCGTTCGACAGCTTCAACGTCATATCCGAGTCCGGGGAAGCGATCAACGGCGTCGACGCCTACGAGATCACTGCCGCCATCACCGTGCAGGGAATGAACTTCAGGCTTAAGCAGGACATAATGATCAAGAACTCAAGGATCTACATCGTGTCGTACGCCGCAACCATGGACCGGTACCAGCAGTTCCTCCCAGACTTCGAGGACAGCCTCCAAACGTTCACCATCCACGACCCGATACCGCCGTACTTCTGGTACATCTTCGTCGAAGCCATCGTAGCCGTCGTCTCGGTAATCGCCGTCGGACTGTACATCTACAAAAGAAGAGCCAACACCCCAATCGCAAGCTATTAGAAGACGTTGTCATAAAATAAAAAACAATTTTACCAAAAAGGTAATGTTGAATTAAATGGTCACACATTACTCTAGAACCAAAATAGCATTAGTAGGTATAATGATAGCAATAACGTCTCTTGGTTGGGGTTAAATACTATTCTATTTGGTAAAAAAATTTTTAAAACCCCTAATTCCCTAATACCCCCAATTTATCGAATACTAAAAAAACCTGTTTGTGTTTGGAATTAAATTTTTATCACCACCACATTATATTTTAACCTTAATGGGATGCATAACCTTTCTCGCACTTTATTTTTTTACGTCTCTGTTTTTCTCTAGTAGCTATGGATGCGCGTTTTTATCCTTCTGCAAAAGACACTATTCCACCAAATTGCGTAAGACGCAAACCTGCCGCTGATTCTGCATCAACTATTCTCGTTTTGATGTTTCTGTTTGCAGCGATCTGCATCAGCCTGTGTATTCTATTCTTTTCGCAGCTGTCCGCAAGATACTTGTCGGTGAGCATCAGGTATTCAATCTTAGGTTTGCCCGATTTGTGCGCTCCAAGGATCAAGCCTTCTATTTCCTTAAGCGAATATAGCACAATTGCGTCTCGATTCGAAGCATTAAGAAGTTTTTCGAATACATCAATAAGATTTTCACTCTCTTCTGAGGTGGTCTCGCAGATCAACTTTCGAAACTCAGAAGTTCTTGTCAGGGCAGCTACTTCAGAAAGTGTGCTTGCAGATCCAGTTGCCTCTGAGAACACTGCCTTGTTTGGGTTTTGAAAGAGCCATGCATGATGCTTATGAATGTGATCGATGAATTTTTTGGCGTGATTGGTTTTCGAAGGGGATGCAAGTATGATGCTCCTGACACCTTCGTTCAGCGCAGGTCTCAATGCATTGACGATTGATTCGTGAAAATAATATACGGCTTTTGGATCGCTTCTCACTCCATCGAGCCAGATGGTCCTGTCAAGTTTGACAACTTCGCTGAATATCTTCCATAAGATAGCTCGATTGCTTTCTAATCCTGTCAGTATTGCGACGGCATAACCACGTCTGAACTTTCTTTTACGCTTCACCATTCGCATTCTAAATGTATTCACCGAATTCTCAAATGTAAATGTATAGGCTGTTTGGTTCCCATCAGGTTCCTCGTACTTTTTTTGGTGTACCCTCGGTTCAAGTATTCCCACCAGTTCGCTCATAGGATAGCCAAGCCACCTAGCAGAGCCAGATAGAAATGGTGGTACATTAAACTTTAGTCCCAACGCACAATGCATTATCAATGTGAGAGTTATGCTGCGCATTTTTCTGTTACTTGGGCGTCTCCTCTTGTAGCCAACCGAACCTTCATGCGTAAGTCTCCTCGCATTAAACGCGTCAATAGTTGTAAAATAATATTTATTGCGTGTACAAGAGGTTTGGTTTATATTATTATTGCGGGATAAACTCTTTCTGAGCTGAGAAGTATGGCTGAAAAAAACATGTATTCTATCAGGAAGATTATTGCCTTAAGCCTATTGTTCGTAATTCTCGGTACAGCGTCCGCGACGTCGATAACTGCATTGATTCCGCCCTTCGTTGAGAAGCCAAAGTACACGGAGGACATCATACAGGATCCGCTGTGTTATGTTGTTCAAACGGACAAAGACACATACTACATAGGAGACACCGTTAATATTTATCTAGTGAATCTCCTTGAGGAAAAAATCTCTTTCAACGACAGCTCATACGGAATACGCATAGAGAAATGGGTGAACGGTGCATGGGAACTCAAGCAAACTCTGGGAAACTCCTTTCTCACCAGCTACCTCGACCCCGTAGTAAATGTTACTAATAGAGCATGTGTACCTTATAGTTTGGGAGAGAACATCAGCTTAGGCAGATACAGAGCGGTCTCGATTGGGGAAGTTTCCCAGAATGGGTTCACAATCGCTGTGGAGGCCTATAAAGAATGTGAGGTTAGTGAAGCTCCTCCCCCAGACGTGATTGTACTCGCTGTCATAACCGACAAAGATACGTACCATTACGATGACAATTTCACGATAATGATTAGCAGTCAAGAGAACAATTCGGCAATATTTGGTAATTCCAGCGGAAACATACGCAGTAATTTCAATTTTATCTACCTAAGATTGGATGGATCTTCATGGGTGGAATGCGAAAATAATGTTTTTAATCTCGGGTTTGAGTCGCTAGGAAATTTAGTACCAGAGGAGAAACTAGTAAATTTCATTTTGTCCTCTAAAATTGCATTAGGCGGCGCAAATCTCGTTTCTGGAAGGTACAGGATTTTAGTAGAAGGCTGGATTTCTAGTAACGAAAAAACCGTCTTAATTTGGGGGTGTACTGAGTTTACAGTTGAGTGAAGACGCTTTAGGTCATGTATACCAAAGTAAAAATGCTTAACAGACTGGGGGTGCGTAGGTTGGCTGAAGAGAAACCTGAACAACTGCTGGGCGAGAAGGTCGTCGGAACAACTCTTGTGGTCTACTTGCACTTGTTGAAGGTGAAGCAAGCTTCGTCACGGCAAGTCTACCAAGAGCTGGGGATGTCCAGCCCCTATCTGGCTGAATACCACCTCAGCAAGCTCAACCACTTGAAGCTCGTGACCAAAGAGACCGACGGCCTTTACCACGTCCGCCCTACACGGTTCGGACTACTCAACTTCTTCGTCGTAACGGGAAAATGGATGGTCCCCCGAACGTTCTTCTACACGCTCTTCTTCCTGACCCTAGGAACGTGCCTCCTCTTTACGCTTCCAGAAAAATGGAACATCTTTTCATTCGCTTTAATGCTCATCCCAACGTTGGTCAGCATGGTTGAGACCATTTTATTCTACAGGTCCCTTTCCAGAATGACCGAAAGATGACAAGAATTTTTCGTTTATAATTGGAATGAATAAACGCATAAGCGACGTAATAATTATCTTGCGTATTTTTCGGTTACTTCGGCGGCTATCTGCGCCCATTGCCAGAGGCGCTGGGGCTGGTACCTGACGGTGCTGATGTCCTTCATGTGAATCTCCACAATGCAATTCTTAGCTTTCTCCAGCTTCTCTTCCAAGTCCTTCCACACCTCCGCAGGGTTCCAGACTGACGTAGCCAGAACCGCGGGGTTGGGTTTCCATGCGAACACGATTTCGTCTCGGATGTTCTCGACTGCCTTGTCGAAGTCGGCGAAGGGGCTCACGGAGATCTTCCGCAGCCTGGGGATGTTCTTTTTTATGATTTCGACCTTGTGGTGGAGCGGCTCGCAGCACCCGTAATAGTTGAGCCCGAACCTCCCGTACCAGCGGGCTTCGTGCCTTAGTGCGAACTCCTCGTGCATCGCTGGGGAAGTCGCGGCGAAGATCTGTGCTGCCCCCACGCCCCACGCCTTCATCGGTGGGTCCTGCAGGAGCCCAAGCTGCTCGTACTGGTCCAGCCTGCTGAGCCACGCGTCCACCAGCCTGTCGACGATGGCGTGCACGTAGTCGGGCCTTCGGAACATGTCCACCATGACCTCCTTGACTCCCGTCCACCGAACGATGTCGTCCCACGGATTGAACCAGAAGCACCATTCGCTTCCGCGCTTGTACGCGGGCCACCCGTGCTTCTTTACGGGCAGGACGCCGTCGAAGATTTCGCACCTCGCCTGGTACTCTTCGTCAGTTCGTTCCTTGTCGAAGGACACCTTGGGCGTCTTTATCTTCTCTATGTCCTCTTCGTTCTTGATTTGGATGTGGAAGTGGCGGGACACTATGTCGCTGTTCGCGTCCGTCCGGGCGACGTCGACCTGCTCGGTGATTCCGAAGCCCGTGTCGTTGACGCACAGGGGCTGCTCGACGAAGGGCTCGATTATCATGTCGCCCTGCAGGTGGCTCCACTGGTAAAGCGTGCGCCGCAAGTCTGCCTCGATGCCTTGACAAAAAGAGTCCCTCGTCCTGAGCCTGAGCTCGCCGTTGACGTCCATCTCGTGCCACGGGAGCTCGTAAATGTGAACAACGGGCTTCGCCTTTTCGAGGTTGTCTATTCTTCTGCGTTGTTCCCTTCGCTGATCGTTCACGGGCAAGGCAGCAATCTTGGCGACCTGTCCCCCGAGCTCGCGTAGAACGACCTTGTCCTTTTTCGAGATGTCCAACGCAGTTCCCTCATTTCAGATAATCCATGCCTAGATAAATAAAATTTTCACGGCTTCTTTCTCTCTAAACAGCATTAACGAAAAAGGAAAAACCATTTTGCCTAGGGATTTTTGAACAATCGAATGAACTCATCCAGCAATATTTTCAAGTTGATGCGGTCGTTTTCCGGATATATGAAGAGGGTTCTCGTTCAGCGAGTAGCTTAAATACGATGTGAAGCGTGTGTAGTGTTTGTTGGAGGCTGGTTTTAGTGCCCGTTGAGGTTTTGGACGTCGACGAGTTCGTGCGCTTGTCCGAGAAGGCGGGGCAGTGCCTCGTGAAGAAGACGAAGAAGGAGACGAAGCTGAAGCTGAGGACAAGGAAAGAACTGTACACAATGAAGGTTGACCCCCAGAAGGTGGACGAGGTCCTCAAGAAGCTGAAGTGCGAAACAACCGAAGCCTAAAACACGATTTTCAATACTGCCTCGAAGCTGCTCCGCGTCCGGTCTTCCTTATATCTTCTCAGTGCTCCGAGGAGAAGAGCCGAATCCACGTCAACAACCTTTTCCCTCACAACCTCGGCAACTGAGCTACGCACAAACAGGTAGTGGCACACCGAGGTCACATTCGACACCCTCCTCCCGACGCTGGCCGACTCAAAGTCCAAGATGCACACTCTTCCGTTGTCACGCACGAGGATGTGCTTCTGGGCGTTGCTGAGCTCCCCGTGGTCCACGCTCGCTTCATCGAGCCTCCAGCACTGCTCAAGAACCTCGTTCAGGACGTTCTTCGCGGTAAACAGAGATTTCTTGGTCGCTTTAAGGCCTTCAATCCACTTTGGAAAAGGCGACCCGTCCACGTATTCCATCAGCAGAATATTTTCTGAGCATCCTATCAGCTTCGGGCCGACGCCGACGGAGTTCGCCTTCGCCAGAACCTCAGCCTCGTGGCCCATGCCCTCCCTGCCCGAGTCTGTCCTCCGAACCTTCACCGCCGCGAGCTCCACCTTGGTTTTGGCTAGGATGACGACGCCGACGTAGCCCTTGCCCAAGACTTGAACGTTGTTAATCGTTTTATTCCCTGTGAAAGAAAGGGCTTCCACGCTGAGTCCCTCCATCTCGGACAGCCTCTTTCCAAATTCCTCAGAGTCGAACCTCGGGTAACAGACGATGCGCCTGAAGCCCCGCTCCTCGAGGCTGCCCAGCGGAACGAACTCAGACATCGGTTCACCGCAGCCAACTCGGCTTGCCGGCGAGGAACACGGTAAGGAACGCGCTGAAGCCGCGGTTGCGCCGATAGAAGCCCTTTACCTCATCGTCAACCAATATCTCGAAGCCTGAAGAGAGAACTTCCGAGACCTGACCTGCCAGCCCCAAGCCCTTGCCGCCGTCCTTGAGCTTTTTGCGCAGCATCTCAGCGACGTCCGTGTGCCTTCTTCGCCTGTCGACGATCCACCTGTCACCTTCGACCCGCGGACCCGACAGCACTTCCCTGGACCTTGCGTGCTTCGCCAGAAACTTCTCGCAGTCCTCCCTCTTGGAAACGGGCGGACCAAAGTGCCTCTCGATTAATGGAAGGTAACGGGAAGCCAGCTCGAACACGAAGATGTCCACGGTTTTCTCGTCGCTCCAAACCTCGTCTCGGACAACGCTGAAACCGTTCGCAGAAACCACCTTCGCCAGCGCCTTCTGGGACCTGTACAGCTGCCCCCAGAGCACGTCGGGCACAGCCTCGGCGCACGAAGTCTTGAGCAGGACCAGCGTCGTCCCCCTTGATTCCAAAGTTCGGCGAAAGTCGTTGAAAGAAAGGGGTTCAACGGGTTCGGGGTAGAAGAACTCGTACTTCGGAGCCTCTAGGAACCGCCTCGAAGCCGCCACGAATTCAAAGAGTCTATCCGTCCTAACAGCGGAGGCGACGTTCCTTTCCCTGTCAACGGGGTCCACAACAACCAGAGGCTCAGGGAAAGCCTCCCGAATTTCGTCACGTTTTCCTCCGTAATGGTCCTCCAAGTCGATGACGGTCGTTTCTTTCCAGTCCGCCGCAGCCTCGAGAACCTTAACGAAACCACCGTAATGTAGGACGAGGAGCTCGCACAGGTAACCGCTGAAGCCACCGACCTTGATTTCCGCCCCGTAGACGCCTACGCCCCGCATGAACCTCTTCAGCAGGCGGACCTCCTCCGCGACTCCGCCGGACAGGCGCTCCTTGACGTACACGGTGTGGAACGGCGTCCTGTCCACCGACGACTCAGCCTGCCCCGCGGACCCGACCCTGAAGCACGGAACAAAATCTACCGTGAAGCCTCCGACCTTAGCTTCCACGTACGGGTGCTCAGCGTAAGCCTCCAGAAAATCCTTTCCAGCGACCTTTTTAGCGACATCCAAGACCTTCGCGAAGGCTTCTCTACCAAGACCCTTGGGCACTAAAACGAACAGGTCAACGTCCTTCTCGTCAGCCAACCACGTGCCCTTCGCAATTGAGCCCTCAACCTGAGCTTCAGCCTCCAGCCCAGCCTCGTTGAGCTCCCGCTGAAGCCTCGCCGTCAGCCGCTTCGAGAACCGCTCAGTCTTTTCCTTTTCCTCGGCGCTGGGAGTAGCCTTCCTGAGCACCTGCTTGCAGATTCTCTGGATTTCCGCACGATTTCCGCTCAAGTTCAAACATCGTCCTGTTCCGAAGCTCAGCTTATTTTATCAGGTTTTGTGGCAGGTTTCGCGTAGAACCGAGTAGATCGGTCCCTGAGGCGTGAGGACGCTTCTTTTAAGTCGTAGACACTCAGCCTTGACCGTGCCGAACTCGAAGCCTTCTAGGGTTCTAAGTTGCTCAGCCAGGGCGTCCCTGTTCCTGCCCGTCCTGACGCGGGCGACCGTCAAGTGGGGACTAAACCCCTTGCTGTCGGGGGTGAACCCGAGCGCCTGCAGCCTGGGCTCCAGCTGGTCGAAGATGGCCCTAAGCTCGTTAGCGCCTTCTCGTATGCCCGTCCAGACGACGCTGATGTGCCTCGGGTTCGGGAACACGCCCACGCCCTTGACGTTGACTTCGAACGGATGGAACTGAACCTGCCCCATTTCATTATGGATTTTATCCACCATCTCCGCCGTTACATCGCCGAGGAACCTCAATGTGATGTGGATGTTCTCGGGCTTGACGATCTTGAGGTCCGCGTCAGTCCCCAGCAAAACGTCTTGCACTTTGGCGAGGTTCCTCAAGACAGATGCTTCCCCGATGTCGAACGCGATGAAACTGCGAATCAACTCCATGCCTGACCAGATCCTGCCTCGTAACGACCCGTCGAATAATACGTAACCGAGGACTGCGTATATTAAAATTTATTATACCTTGCACACTATGATACCCAACAAAACCGTAAACATCTAAAAGGGTGCTGAAGGGCAAAGTGGCGCAGAAAATCGTCATCGGCGTGACAGGGATGCCCGGCGCGGGCAAAGACGCCGTCCGAGAGGTCTTCCGCGAGCTCGGCTACCCAATCGTGACCATGGGCGACGAGGTCAGGGCAGAAGCTGAAAGGAAGGGGCTGCCGCCAACGCCGGAGAACCTCGGCGAAACGATGCTCAGGCTTAGAGCGGAGGAAGGCCCCACAGTACTAGCGAAAAGGTGTATACTAAAAATCGAAGCCCAAAACTCAAGGACAGTGGTAGTCGACGGCATCCGAAGCCCCGACGAGGTGGCGGAGTTCAGAAAGAGCTACCCGAGTATGAAGGTCATCGCGGTGCATGCGTCGCCCGAGACGAGATTCAAGCGGCTGGTCAGGAGGAGCAGGAGCGACGACCCTGACGACCGGGCGACCTTCGATGATCGGGATAGGCGCGAGCTCGGCGTCGGACTAGGCAATGTTATCGCGTCGGCCGACGTCATGGTCGTCAACGAAGGAAACAAGGAAGCCTTCAAGCAGAGGCTGCGGAAGATACTCAGCAGGGAGCTCAGTCTATGAGTGAAACCGAGAAAGTCGAAATCACCGCCCAAGTGGAGGTTAACCCCACGGAAGACCCGGACAAGGTCCAAGTCGCGGTCCAAAGGGTTCTCGGACCTTTCCCCCTCGAAAAAACGGAGATTGCCGACCGAATATACCTCAAAGGCATCGCGAAGGGGCTTGAGCGACTTTCAGCCTTCCAAGAGCTTCTCAAGAAGGAGAGGATAAGGGACGCAGCCCGAAGGGTGCTCCTCAGGGGAATAACGGGAGACACGGTAACCTTCTTCCTGAACAAACAGGTCGCATACGTGGGGCACGTTTCGTTCTGTCAGCCCGAGGGGGAGTCGCCACTCGGACCAATCCGCGTCGAGGTCAGGTGCGGCAACTCGCGGAAGCTCGTCGAATGGCTGGCCCCGAGAACAGCAAAGTCACAGGAGAGTCAACGAAAATGAAGGTCGGATTGTCTACCCTATACCTCTTCGAGCTGCCCTTCGAGGACATGCTCAGAGAAGTCGAAACCATAGACGCGGACAGCGTCGAAATCGTGGACGACGGGCGCCACTCGCTAGACGGAGCCCGCGTGAAACAGATAAAGCAGGTTATAAAGAGGAAGGGGTTAGCAACTTCGGTCCATGCACCCTTTATCGATGTCAACATCGCGCTGCCCAACGAAAAAGCCAGAGCAGCTGTCCTCACGAGGCTCAAGCGGTCGCTGCAGTTCACCAGCGAGCTAGGCTCAGGCTACTGGGTCTTCCACCCGGGGCTTTGGACGGGAAACAGCTACACGCAGCAGGACCTAGAATGGAAACTGAACCTTGAATCTGTCCGTGAACTGCTTTCGACGGCACAAAAACTAGGCGTCAAGCCGACAGTCGAGAACGGGCTTCACCCGCTTCCATTCCTGTGCAAGACGGCGGACGACTTCGTGCGCTTCTACAAGAGCCTCGGCGAGACCAGCCTGGGCGTGACGTTCGACCTTGGGCATGCGAACGTGAACGGGCAAATCGACGAAATCTTCCAGAAGATACCCGGAAGAATCGTCCACGCGCACCTGCACGACAACCACGGCGCGAGCGACGAGCACCTCGGCATCGGAGACGGCAACATCGACTGGCACAAAACCGTCGCAGAGTTCAAGAGAATCGACTTCAAGGGGACACTCGTCGTCGAATCCGCTAAAAACGCGAAAGAAAGCGTCCAGAATCTAAGGACACTATTGAACGAAATCTAGGGTTCTTTCATCGGGACCTCAATCCGCATGAAGTCCTCGGCAACAACGGTATTCGGAAAAATCTTCTTCGCCTCTTCGAGCAGAACCTTCGGGTCCCCGTAACGGGCGCTGATATGCGTCAAGACGAGGCGCTTAACCTTAGCCTTCCTCGCGACTAAAGCTGCTCCTCCGGGCGTCGAATGCAGGTCCTCCTCCGCCCTTTCTATGAGCTCCTCAGCGAACGTGGCTTCGTGCACTAGAACGTCCGCGCCACGCGCCAATTTAGCTATGCCATCCGAGGGCTTCGTGTCTCCGACGACCACGATTTTCCTCCCAAGCCTAGGCGGATCCAGTACATCCAGCGGTTTGACTGCTCGCTCATTTGGCAGTTTCACCTTTTTGCCCTTCTGCAGTTTGTGCCACAGTGGTCCTTTGGGTACACCAAGGGCAGCTGCCTTCTCGGGGTGGAATCTGCCTGCTCGCGGCTTCTCGACTAAAGCATAAGCTAGGGACGGCACCGAGTGCTCCGCCCACGCTGCGTGGACCTCGTACTCTTTCGTCTTCGTGACGAGTCCTTCGTTCTCCACTTCGCACGCCTCGATGGGGAAGCTGAGCGAGAACTCGACGGTGGAAACCATCGCCTCGATGAAGCCGATTACGCCTTTGGGTCCGAAGACCTGCAGGGGCTTGTCTCTTCCGAGCAGCGACATGGTTTGAAGCAGCCCAGGCAGCCCCAACACGTGGTCGCCGTGCATGTGGGTGACAAAAATTTTTGTTCTGCGGTTGAACCCCATCCTCGCCTGAATTATCTGCTTCTGGGTGCCCTCGCCGCAGTCGAAGAGGAACAGCTCGCCCTGCCGCTGGACAGCTACGCAGGAGAGCGCCCTCGTCGAAGTGGGGATGCTGGCGGCGGTCCCAAGAAACGTGATCTGCAGGCTCATCTGGACGGGTCACCTCGGCAGCTCGAACACGGCGACTTCGCGGGTCAGGCTGCGGTGGATATAAATCAAATGTGACTCGACGTGCTTAAAGCCTAATCGCTCCCCGATTTCCCTGATGTTAACGGTTTCGGGAGCCGCCACGCACATCCTACGCCCCCTTTTAACTAAATTAGCAGCAATCGAAAGGAAGCCTTCGAACACCTCCCGCCTCCCAAGCCCCATAGTCGACGCCGAGATGCCGTATGGAGGGTCAGTTACAATGCAGTCAACCATTCCGTCAAGGAGCGGAAGGCACTTAGCGTCCGCAACCACCAGCCCCTCAAAGCCTTGGTCGAACCTTGAAAGATTCCTGAGGCTCCCCCTCACCATGGACCTCAGAACGTCGAACCCCAGTACTTTACAGCCTATTAAGCTGGCTTCGATGAGGTAGCTCCCGGTCCCGCAGAAAGGGTCAACGACGACGTCCCCGCTTCTGGGCTGAGCGAGGTTCACCATGCACCTTGCCAGCTTTGGCGGCATCTCCGCGGAATGGGTGAAGGCTTTCCCCTTGGACCCGCGCTTGATGAAGCTCTTCGCCCTGACCTCCGCCTTCATCAGCCCGAAGACGAATCTGTTTCCTGTCAATATTCCGATGAACGTCTTCTGCGGAGACCTGAGGTTGACCCTTACCCCCCCAACTTTGTTGAGTATTTTTTCGCCGAGTTCTCCCTCCAGCGTTTCCGTCTCGATACCGATTGAACTTCCCCTTATCCTTCTCACTCGGACGGCGAAGCTCTCGTTTTCATCAATGTATGGGGAGAAGTCGGCTTCTTCGACGCCTCGAAATATTTCATCCATTCCAGCCTTACAGTAGAACGCTTCGACGCCACAGACCCTCGTCATGGATGCCCTGCGCTGAACCGCCTCTATGCAGCTGATGTCGGAACGGACCCGGAAGACCTGCGGGAAACCGTCCAGAACCTCGTAGGTGAACCCTTCAGCCTCGAGGACCGCCTTGACCTCGGAGGAGGGGAGGGTCGGATGCTCTCCCGAAACGAGGAAGAAGACTGTGTCCACGATTTAGTCCTCTCTGACCAAATAATGTGTGCGATGTCTACTTGGCTTTGAGCCCTTCAAGAATCTCCTTCGCCCTGTCCATCCTGACCTTCTTCTCAGCCACCATCTTCTCCGCGACCAAATCGATGAAGTCCCCAGTGGCTCCTACCATGACGGCGATGTTCCGGGCGTGAAGCGACATGTGCCCCCTCTGGATTCCCTCGTGCGCCAGAGCCCTCAAAGCGCCGAGGTTCTGAGCCAAACCGACCGCTGCCATGACCTCGCCGAGCTCGCGGGCTGACTTCACGCCTAGGATTTTCAGGGCGATTCGGGCGACGGGGTGCACCTTGGTGGCTCCGCCTATTGTGCCAATGGCCATCGGGAGCTCAATCGAGCCGACGAGGTCGCCGTTCTCGTTCTTCTCCCAAATCGAAAGCGGCATGTACCCCCCCGTCTTCGCGGCGTAGGCGTGAGCACCAGCCTCGACGGCTCGGTGGTCGTTACACGTAGCGATGACAACTCCGATAATACCATTTAGTATGCCCTTGTTGTGGGTCGCCGCTCTATAGGGGTCTCCAGCTGCGAAGGCGTAGGCTTCGAGGATGCCGTCGATAACCTCTTCTCCACCTACTTCTTCTTTGCTGATTACGGTCCAAGCCCTAGCTAATCTTTCCGTGGCAAGATTTGAGATGATTCTAAGGAAGACTTTGCCTCCCGTTATCCGTTCAATCATGGGGGCGACCGCCTCAGCCATCGTGTTGACGGCGTTTGCGCCCATCGCGTCGCCGCAGTTGACAAGCAGCTCCGTGATGACCATCTGACCGCGGGGTGTGTCTATGACCCTCACCTGAACGTCCTTGGCTCCGCCACCGACCGAAACAAGCAGGGGGTCTTGGTCGTTGGCCTTTTTGAGAATCTCGTCCTTTGCTTCGAGGACTGCCATCTTCGCCCTGTTCGGGTCGGGGACCCTTACCGTCTGTATTTGTCCCCTCATGATGGGTTCGGTGCTACTAGTGTGGAACCCGCCCTTGCTTCTGGCCATCTTAGCGGCGTAGCTGGCGGCGGCGACGACGGAGGGCTCATCAATCGCCATCGGGATGAGGTAGTCCTTGCCATTGATCAGGAAGTTCACTGCTATACCGAGGGGCAGGGGGAAGGTGCTGATGACGTTTTCGATCATGCGGTCGGCTAGGCCGAATTCGAGGCTACTTGTCGTCTTCAGGAGCCCTGTTTCCTCGTCGGTCAAGCCCGCGAACTCCTTGATGACCTTCAGCCTGTCGTCTAGGCTGAGCCTGTAGAAGCCCGAAACCTGCGAAGACTTCACCAAATCGTTTCTCTCCATGCCTCAGACAGAATTATGCTTGGAGTATTTTTATGGCTCATGGCATATGAAACTATCGAATCTCGCTGAAAACGGACACAAATTTTCAGAAAAGTTTAGAAGAAGATGTGCACTCAATTCAGTGAGCGAAAGGATATGTTCTGTCCGAACTGCGGAAAGGAAATCGGCGAAGCCACGAACTTCTGCCAGTACTGCGGGTACAGAATGGGTTCCGCGCAGACCCCAACGGTCGAGGACCCAATCCAGAGCGTCATGATCCGGCGCATAGACGGCTTGAAGAACAGGGACGCGGACGCCATCGCAGGCACCGTCCTCAAGGAGAAGTACACGAAGTTTGACGATTGGCCGCCCTACGAGCTGCAGGAGTCCGAGGCGCTTGCGAGCGAAGCCAAGGCTCTGAAGGCGCTCAAGGAGTACGAGTACGAGACGAGGTCGTGGAAGACCACCGTTTTCGGGGACTCTGCCATCGTAACGTTCTTAATCAGGTACCGGGGCAAGATGCGGGATCTCGACTTCTACGTGCAGTCGCGTGTAACCGCTTTCCTGACTAAAGTTGACGGAGAATGGAAGCTCGTCCACGAGCACTGGTCGCGCATCCCACCGCAAATACCGGGTCAACCTTCCAACGCAGGGAAAGATAGCCAAAAAAACGGGCCTATAGTCGTCTAGATTGTGCCCTTATACTCTTTTCCGTCCTCACCCTTCTTTTCTTTGCTTGACAGCGGAATCGGTGGGGGAGTCGTCGCCATCGCCCAGCCTATCCACGCGACGACGACGAGGAAGAGTAAAACGAAAATCATCACGGGAATAAGCAAAGCCCAGTCGCTTATCGTCCTGCCCAGAAACGTGATGTCCGTGGGGGAGAGGAAGAGCGCCCAGACGTAGAGAACCATCGTCGCGAAGCTCAGTACTAGAAGAAGTCGTCCCTGCGTGACATCCCGCAACGCCACAAACCTCTGATTGATGATGACTGAGCCAAACTTAAGACTTTCGAGCCCCGCACAGAACAGTTTGAACGCCTGCAATTGTAGAGCTGGATTGCAAAAAACATAATACACTCATGCCCTTTATTCAGGAAAAAGTGAAATGAATGAAAGAAACGACGAGGAAGCTTCAGGGAACCGCGGTCAACGTGACCAAAACAGGCGAATCAGCGACGGACGACGAAGGGGATAAATGGGAAAAATGCGTCTTCACGGTTGAGCTGACAAACTTTTCGAAACGCACCCCGAACGAGGTTCTGCCTGAAGGCGTTAAAGGAAAAAGGATTAAACTCGTCCGCTTCTGCTGCTTCGACTGGCACCTCAAGCTCGGGGTCAAGAAGACGTTGGACTCTGACGAAACGGAAGCCGTGCTGGTTGGGAGACCGACTGAATCAGTATACTGGTGAATAGTTAGTAGATTTAATTAGCTTTTTAATGTGTAGCAAGAGCTAGTTGTATCCATTTTTATGTCTATTGAATTATCATTCATGCTACCTTTTTGCTTCTGAAATGATTAAAACCCTAGTATGGGTACTCAGCGACGACTATACCAGCATATATAGGGTGATATTCTCAGCATAATAACAAGGTTCTAATCCACAATGGTGGTCCCTCTACTCAGAGGTGTAGAGCATTGTCTAAATTCTCCAAACGATGGGAGGAAAAAGACCGAAGCGGCATAACGGGAGTCATAAAGCCCTCCGCGCCGTTGAGGTCGAAGATCGAACTCGCCATCAGACGGATCGAAGCCCAAGTGCAGTATCTCGAGAGCTCTCTCAACAGATTCACCGACAGAGACAAGTACCTCTTCTCAAAAGTGGTCGACGCCTACTCAAAGAACCAGATACAGAGAGCCAACGTCTTCGCCAACGAACTAGCGGAACTGCGGAAGATGGCAAACTTCATGATGAACGCCCAGCTCGCCCTCGAAAGAGTCGTTTTGAGGCTAAGGACAGTAACCCAGCTCGGCAACGCCGTTGTAAGCTTGGCACCGGCTGCTCAAGTCTTGCAGAGCGTCAGGTCGGGAATCTCGGGCATACTGCCTAACGCTGAGAAAGAACTCGAATCGGTGGGTATGATGCTGAACGACATCATGATAGAGGCTGGTCAAACCGCTGGAATATCGCCAGACTTTGAAGTAGCAAGCGAGGATGCGAGAAAGATACTGAACGAAGCCTCGTCAGTCGCAGAACAGAGAATGAAGGAGAAGTTCCCTGAGCTCCCAGCGTTGAAGCAACCAGAGACATTCGCACAAGACTCAGGATTCTCCCAATACTAAAAGAGCGAGATCCATACCCCCATTTGAAAGAATGAGAAGAAAAAACATGAGCGAAAATTTCAACGCCCCGGGGCTTGTCGGTAAGAACGTGAAAGACACTGGAAGGATAGTGTCGTTCCTCATCGATCCCTCAGGCCAAACGAAGGAGGCGCTGGTCGAAAACGGCAACGGCCAACTCGTCAGGTATCCCGTCAGCCTCCTCAAAGTCGGCAGAGACGAAGTCTCGGTGGTTTCCGACCTCGACAAGAAGATCGAGACCATCTCCGAGCAGCTGCCGACGATGAGGAAGAAGAAGAAAATCCTCGACAAACTAGCCGAAAGCAAGGTGATTCCGTCAGGAATCCACGAAAGTATAAGCAGAGAATTCGACAAGACCCTCAAGGACTTGAAGAACGAAGCCCAAATAATCCT
>CAZOKM010000013.1:0-28261 GCA_964580405.1 uncultured Candidatus Bathyarchaeia archaeon
TATGTATCCAGTCTTCTTCTGCCTTTTTTGAAATTAGTCCCTCCTCACTTGATTTTCTAACTATGTCACTTAGATAAATGTATTTTTTGCGTTGTAGTTCCTTAACAATTGAAGATTTAGGATATAGCTTAATTGATTCTTTTACGCAAAATTCCATACTTGACATTGAACCTATAAACAGCCATTTGGTCGATTCTATACATCTTTCAGCATTCTCTTTTTTGGCTCTCTCTATTTCCTCAACATTATCTCCATGCATTTTACCCCATATCTCATAATAATAACTTAATAATTCCAAAGTAATCGTGGAATTATTAAAAACCATTGCAAAACATGAATGTCTTGGGTCATGCGCAATATGGTCATTAACCAATTCTTTTTCTAGCTTGTCTCCATATAGTCGGCACTTTTCCATGATTCCATGCAATTTTTTAATTAATATTTCCATTTATTAATCACCTAATACTGAATTACATATACTTCTATAATTAATTTCAATATTTATACTCTTGCTTTATGTGTTTTTTGTTTTACTAAAGAATAGAATAGTGCAGAGAGTAGAGAGTACACAGAACAGAACAGCAGAGTAGAGAACACGACAAGACAAAACGTGACAGAAGAAAAAAATAGATAAAAATTTAATCCCAAACTCAACCAATCAATCAACCAATCATTCAATCGATCGCACACATTTGCATTGGGGGAAACAATTAACTAATCCACCAATTGACCAATTAATTAATCAAACAACCAAACAAACGGATATAGACAAAGTTAGCTGGCATTACTTGATTTTTATTATTTTATCCTGTTTCCATTTTTTTGTTTGTAAATCAAAAGACCACTTTAATTCTTCTTCTTGCTGAATCTTCGCTACTTTTTCAAGCAGTATCAAGCAGTATCTAAGTTCAACAGGTGCAGAAATTTTTCCATCAGCAAATTCAGATGGGTTTCTACCTTGTAGTTCCAAAATCCCAGTGCACTCAACATCAAAAGTTAATTGAATTTCCCCATCTGGTGCTATTCTAAAAGGTTCAAATGGATAAGATTTACACGCAAGAGGGCGTTTACTATAAATAGTACACCCATTATCATTTAAGTGCGGGTAATTTTTTACACCCAATTGATACACACTAATTTTGAATTTTTCATCATCTGGTGATTTTCCAATCCCATGGAAAGGGTATATTTCTTTTTGGGAAAATAATTGGATTTCATTAGAGAATAAAGCCAAACCGTTAAGCCCATATGGGGTTTCTCTAAATAAGTTTTGACAACACTTTCTACATCGTAAACATCTAAATTCTATCATTTAAAAACCAGTTTTTCAATGATATTCGGCTAATAAATGAATAAAAAGGTTTATAAAATTATGTCTTTTAGAAAATTTCCTCATTAGGAGGAGATTGGAATTAAAATTTAGTTGTCGATTTGTACTTTGTCTGTTTTCATTAGGTCTCTGAGTCTTTCGACGCCTTGGATTTGTTTGATGTAGGCTGCGACGCTTTTTGGCAGCAGTGTAGTCCAGCTCTTGTCCTGGATCATCCTTTCCCTGATTTCGGTCGAGGAGCACTGGTCCCTCTTGTAGTACGGGATGGGCTCAACCGTGAAGTTGGACTCGATGAAGAGCCTCCGCGTCAGCGGTTCGTTCGAGTAGACGACGCCGAACTTGGGCACCAAAGAGCAGACGTGGGCGACCCAGATTCCGTGGATTTCGAGGTCCGCGACGGGGATGATGAAGAACCTCGAAGGGTCAGCGCCCGCCTCGTCGAGCGCCATCCGAATCATCGTTATCCTCTCGCCCGCCGTGAACGGGTTCCTCAAAGTATGACTCTCGAGCGCGCTGCCGACCATGATGACGACCTCGGAGGAGTTCCTCAGAATGTGGTTGACAGCCTCAAGATGCCCCAGATGGAATGGCTGGAAACGCCCCGGATACAGGGCTCTCTCGAACCTTTTTTCTGCTTGAGGAGGGCTGCTCATTCTTCACCGTCACCTAAAGCCTACTTAACATGTCGCGTTCAAGATTTATTTCTTTTGCAGGAACGGACTTGCGCTCCAAAACAACGGAAAAATTGCGCCCCAAATCAAATGGGGTCTTTGTGCATTGTCACGCAAATCAGACCAGTCCTAGCGCCGAATGTTAGACAAAATCTGAAAACTGATGTTACACAAATCAAATAGGTCTGTTCAGCTTAAGCGTTTGTTGGTCAAACAAAAAATTCTAGTGTTGAACAAATCAGACCTAACCTGGATGTTATTGAAAGGTATCACTATTTTTATGTCCGAGAATATAATCCCATTGTTTGTTAGGGGCTGAAAAAATGGAGCTCAACGCTGCGAACGTCAGATACCGCCGAGTCAATAAAGAAGACATCGACATAATGGTGGAGTATAGAATCAGGTTCCTGAAAGAATTCGGAAACCAGCCTGAAGAAAATTCCGTCGCACTCGAAAAGGCGTTGCGGGAATATTTTTCTGAAGCAATCCCCGCTGGCGAGTTCGTAGGTTTCCTTGCAGAATACGACAACCGAATAATCGGCACCGCGGGCATGGTGGTGTGGAGGGTTCCGGGAAGGTACGGGTTCGAGTCTGGCAGACAAGGCTACGTGTGCAACGTGTACACCGTTCCCGAAGCGAGAAGGCGCGGCATTTCCTCGCGATTACTCGCTGAGCTGATTAGAGAAGCGAAATCGCTGGGACTCGGATGCCTGCATCTCCGCGCCCACAAGGACGCGATAGGCATTTACAGAAAGGCAGGATTCGCAGAACCTCATTATCCTGAAATGCAGTTAAGATTGAGCAACGAATAAAGGCGTGATTCAGCATTCTCGTCGAGAAACGTCATAATTGGATTTTTTAGTCTGGCATAATTACGACTTTGCCCTGTTTGCACTTCCTGATGTATTCCGCGACGTGCTTCTCGGCTTTTCTGCGCTGCCTCCGCCTCGCGAATCCTTCTCCTTCAGTCAACGCCTTCGGGTCTCCGTCTGACTCATTAATTACCGCAATAACCGCATTCCGAGATAAAACCGTTTGTTAATCCAGACGCAGACAGCCTAGTCGCCTAGATCATCCTGTCCCACGGAAACCCGACGAAAACGTTCTTCGTGAACAGGACGTAGACCCAAGCGATTATCAGCACTATGACTCCGTACTTCCTCACCGACTTCTGCAGGCGGTCAACGTTGCCTGAGCATGGGTCCCTGTAAAGGTCCCTGAACCGAAGCAGCGAGGGGAACGACAGTGGGAGGAGCACGGACAGGAAAATTACGTGGTCGGGGGAAACCAGCCCCGCGAACAGGCAAACAAACGGGTAGAGGAAGGCCGAAAGGAACATGAGGCTGGCGATTAAGACTCCCTGCTTCCTCCCGTACCTAACGACGAAGGTGCTGATGCCCGCTTCCCGGTCAGCCTCGAAGTCGCCGATGGTCTGGATTATATGCGCTCCAGACTGAAACAGCACCAACGGCGCAGCTGCCAACAGAATGAAAGGGAGGTTGACGCCTAACTGGTGCGGAATGCTCGAGCCTATGTAGAAGGGGAGGAACCCCGCGCCGACGCCCGAGGTCAGGAAGTCCGCGATCGGCTTTGACTTGAGCTTCGGAGTCGGCGCCGAGTATAAACCCCACAAGGCAATGTAGACGAATAAGGGCAAGGAGAGGTTGATGTCCACGAGGTAGACCAGGACGAAACACGAACTCATGAGAAGAAAGGAGAAAATCAATGCGTTCATAGGCGAAATCTGGCCCGAAGCAATGGGAAGGTTCGATTTTTGCTTGTTCTTTCCATCATCCTGGCGGTCGAAATACTGGTTCAAGACAAAGATGCTTGCGGTCGCGAACGAAAAGGCGAAGAAGATGGCCACGGTTTGACCGAGCAGGAGGGAACTAAAGGACACAGCTCCCAGGGCGAAGCCACAGACCCAGCTCAGCCAGCTCTCGACCCTGCAGACGTCGAAGTACGGCTTGAACCACCGGAGACCCCTGAAGACATCAGGCACCGACACTGGAATTTTCTCCTGCAAAACCACCATTACTGTGGGGCCATGAGCATTTAGCACTTTCTTCCCAGAATAATATTTTTGGGAGGAAAACATGCTAAACTCATCAAAAAATAATGCGTACGCTGTTGTGGGAGCCTCTCTCGGCGAAAACGATTTAACCATAGCGAAAAGACTACTTTCGGTTCTGGCAATGAGGCTTTCGTCAAAGAAGGTTGCGCTCATAAGCGTCTTCGCCGCCGTTCACGCCGCGCTGTATCTGCCGTCCTTTCTACCTTGGCGGAGCTGGAGCATCTACCTAGAGCCCATCGAAGGAGTCATCCTGGGACCGTGGGTAGGCTTCGCCTCCGCCCTAGTCGGCAGCTTAGCTGCGAGGGCAGTCAGGCCAACGGAGTTATGGCTGTTCGGCGTGGTCGCTGAACCATTGGGCGTGATGGCGTGCGGATTCCTCGCGAAGAGACAGTGGAAGCCCCTGCTGGCGGTCTACGTTCTCATGCTGGGAGCGTACTTCGCGCATCCCTTCGGGAGGTGGTTTCCGCTTTGGACAATACTTGACGTTCTAATCGCAATGGTATTAATTTATCCCGTGACAGTGATAAGCAAAAAGCTGTTCAAGGAAAACAGCCGTTCCCTTTTCTACACCGTTCCTCTTATCGCCTTCATCGGGACAGTAACGGACTCCCTGGCACGGATATTCCTGCTGGTACCCGTCGGTATGTACGCTGTTTTGGGCTGGCCAGCGGAAACAGTCTATAATTCGTTCATTTTTGGAGCAGCTGGCTCGTACATCGAAGACGTCTCCGTCGTGGCGGTCTCGCTCATCATCGGCGCACCCATGATAGCGGCTCTGAAAAAGGCGCTGGCTCTGAAGCAGCCCCTGAGCTGAAGCCAAAAACCACGGCCTTCGCCAAGCGGAGTTTGTTTAAATAGTTCGGGATAATTCTTATAAACTACCATGCATCTGTTTGATGAAAGTCGGTGAATGCGTATTGCCAAAATGGGGATACTCCGTAGCAGGGCTGGACCCTGAAACGACAGTGAAGGCAAGCGGAAGAGAGCTGAGAGTATCGCCCAAGGCAGCCGTGGAAGTGTGCACGGCGATAAAGGGGATGAAGCTCGACGACGCCAAAACGTTCCTCGAGCAGGTCCAAAAGAAGAAGAAGGCCGTCCCCTACAGGAAACACAGGAAGACGCTTCCTCACCGAAAAAACCTCCAAACAATCGCCGCGGGCAGATACCCCGTGAAAGCGGCGACCCAAATCCTCGAGGTCCTCGAAAGCGCCGAGTCAAACGCCATGTACAAGGGCTTGGACACGGACCATTTGAGGGTGTCACACGCCGCGGCTTATCCTGGCATGAAGGTGAAAAGGTTCATCCCGAGGGCCATGGGGAGGGCGACGCCTCGGAACAACATCTTGTGCCACGTTGAAATTGTTTTAGAGCAGGTGGGAGGAGAAGTTTAATTGTCTTCTACCAAGCATTTTATCGACGACTCGATCAAAAAGACGGGCGTAGACGAATTTTTGTGGAAAGAATTTGACAGAGCAGGCTACGGAGGCGTAGACATAACGAAGACCCCGCTGGGAACAAACATAGTCGTCTACGCGATGCGCCCAGGCATAGTCATAGGCCGAGGGGGCACAACGATAAAAAACCTCGCAGTGTCACTGGAAGCCAAATTCGGATTGCCCAACCCACAAGTCTCAGTTGCAGAAATCGAAATCCCAGAACTTAACGCTCAAGTCATGGCTTCACGAATCATGTCCACCCTGCAACGGGGCATACACTTCCGAAGAGCAGGATTCTGGGCACTCACACAAATAATGGCAGCAGGAGCGTTAGGCGCCGAAATAATAATCAGCGGAAAACTGAGGACCGAACGAGCCCGAAAAGAAAAGTTCCGCGAAGGATACGTCCCCAAAAGCGGAGAACCCTCGATAAAATACGTAAGAAGAGCAGTTGTTCACACTCAGATGAAACCAGGAATATTCGGCATCAGAGTCTCAATTATGCCTCCAGGAATAGAGTTTCCCGACCAAGTCACAATAAAGGAAATAGAGCCCAAGCCTCAGCCTCCAGAGGAAATTGCAGAAGCACCTGCGGAAGCGTCTGAGGTAACGCCTGAAGCAACGCCTGAGGAAGCGCCTGCAGAAGCACATGAGAAGGCGGAAGAGGCTGCCCCAGAACAGGAAGAACATCTAAAGGACGAAGCTCCCTCTGAAGAAGCGTCTGAGGCTGCAGTCGAACCCGAGGAAGAGGAGGGCGGAGCCTAAATGCCGATAAAGAGGATACGGGAAATCCGCGAGCTCTCGGAGGAGCAGCGCCTGAAACGGCTTTCCGAGCTGAGGACAGAGCTCGTGAGGATGAGGACCATGTCGAAGGCTGGCGGTTCAGTCGAGAACCCAGCCCGAATCCGTGAGCTCCGAAGGTCGATTGCCCGCATCGAAACCTTGATGAACGAAAAACCGGAGAAAAGCGAAAAGGAATGACCGCCACACCGTCAATCCTTCAAGGCGAGTTCATTGGCCTCGAGGCAAAGGTCGTGCGCAGCTCAAACCCGAGCCAAGTAGGAATGCAGGGAGAAGTCTTGAACGAGACCCAGAAGACGCTGACGATATCACGCAAGGGCGAAGATAAGCGAATAGCGAAGGAAACGTCAACATTCCAGTTCACGCTGCCCGACAAAACAGTCATTGAAGTTAACGGCAAAGTCCTGGTCGGACGACCAGAAGACAGAGCCAAAAAGATCGTGAGGAGAAATTGGTGATGGCAAAAGCAGCAGGACCAGAAAAAACGTGCAGCGACCCCGACTGCCCAATCCACGGCTCGCTGAAGACGAGGGGCAGAGTTTTAGACGGCGTGGTCACGAGCGCGAAGATGGACAGGACCGCCATTGTGCGGAGGGACTTCGTGTCCTACGTCCGCAAGTACAAGCGCTACGAGAGGCGGCACAGCCACATCGCAGCCCACAACCCGCCATGCATAGGAGCCTCCGAAAACGACCGCGTGAAGATAGCGGAGTGCAGACCCCTCAGCAAAACCGTCTCCTTCGTCATCATAGAGAAAACAGGAACGTGAGCGACCGATGGCAGCCAAAGCGAAGGGAAGAGGCTTACTCGCCAAGGGAACCGTCGGGTACAGGATGAAGATTTCGTCCGGGCTGCCAGCTGGCTCGATGCTTAAGTGCACGGACAACTCGGGCGCGAAGATCCTCAGGCTCGTTCAGGTCACGAGGTACAAGGGAAGGCTCAGAAGGGTCCCGATGGCCGCCGTGGGCGATATGATCGTTGTCTCGGTCAGGCGTGGGACCCCCGACATGAGGAAGAAGCTCTTCAGAGCCGTCATAGTCAGGCAGGTCAAGCCCTTCAGGCGGCCCGAAGGGAACTGGGTGCAGTTCGACGACAACGCGGCTGTTATACTCACCCCTGAGGGCGAGATGAGGGGCTCGGAGATTCGCGGCCCCGTCGCTCGTGAGGCTGCTGAGAGGTGGCCGAGAATTGCGAGCGCCTCGAGCATGATAGTATAGGTTCATGGTGAAGTCTGCATGAAGATTAAGACGAAGAGCCCAGGCAAGCAGAGGAAAAGGCTCTACGAAGCGCCGTACCACAGCCGTGGCCACGCGTTTTCCGCTCATCTCTCTTCTGAGCTGAGGGGCTCGCACGGCGCTCGAACCTTGCCCGTGAAGAAGGGGGACACGGTGAAGGTTCTCCGAGGCGACTACAAGAACTACGAGGGCAAAGTCTCGAGGGTCAGCCGAAGAAGATACAGGATCTTCGTCGAAGGTATAAACAGGGAAAAGGCAGACGGCACCTCGATACCGGTCGGAATCCACCCCTCAAAGGTTGAAATCATCAAACTGGACCTTGACGACAAGTGGCGAAACAAGATCCTCCAGCGAAAAGGACAGGAAGAAAAGGAAAAGCCTGAGGAAAAACCTGAAGAGAAACCTGCCAAAAAAGCCGCGAAACGAAGCACTAAGAAAAAAGGAACCGAGAAATCAGAAAAACCCAAAAAGGTAACGGAGAAGGAATAGCATGGGAAAGAAAGGCGGAAAATCTCACCTGAAGCGAGAGGCAGCTCCCGGGTTCTGGCCCATTCACAGGAAGGAGCTCATGTGGACCGTTAAGCCCGCGTCGGGCCCCCATCCCATTCATCAATGCATCCCGTTGGTCATTATGGCTCGCGAGGTCCTAGGCCTAGCCAAGACGAGGAACGAAGCCAAGAAAATCGTCTCGACGGGAAAGATAGTGGTTGACGGAAGGACCGTCCGCGACGAACGGTTCCCCGTGGGCCTGATGGACGTTGTCTCGATACCCGAGAACAACCAGAACTACCGCGTCGTCCCGTCGGATAAGGGGTTAACTCTTCATCCGATAGACGAGGATGAAGCGAAATTCAAGATTTGCAGAATCGAAAACAAGAAAACCCTGGATAAGGGGAACGTCGAAATCAACCTTCATGACGGCAGAAACCTGCTGGTCCACGTTGAGAACGCACAGAAGCCCGAAGAAGACATCTACAAAACCTTCAACACCCTCAAAATCAGCGTCCCAGAACAAGAGGTCCTTGAGCAGCTAGAACTGGAAAAGGGGAGCCTAGCGGTCTTCGCGGACGGGAACAACATCGGCAAGTACGGAACAGTCACGTCAATCGAGGAGCAAACGGGCCAGAAGCGGAGGAACTTCCTGATTACAATACAGAACGAGAAGGGCGAATCCTACCAGACGATACTCAAGTACGCCTTCGCTGTCGGCGACAAGAAGCTCAAGATAACCTTGCCAGTCAAGGAGGCGCAGTAAAGTGGGCTCAGCGGAAACCGGCGTAAAGCAGTATGATAACCCGATGATGAGGCCTAAAATCGTCAAGGTCGTCGTGAACTCTTCCATCGGCAAGTCCGGTGAACCCCTCGACAAAGCCATGAAAATCATCGAGGACCTGACAGGCCAGAAGCCGTGCACAAGAGGCGCTAAAAAAACTCTGCGAGAGTTCGGCATCAGGAAGAAGGAGCCCATCGCCTGCATGGTCACGTTGCGTGGCGAAAAGGCGCGCGAGTTCCTGACCAAGGGCTTGAGGGCAGTGGACAACCAGATTCCTCAGCGGTCGTTCGACAGGAAAGGCAACTTCTCCTTCGGCATCAAGGAGCACATCGACATCCCCGGCACGAAGTACTCTCCCGACTTGGGCATCATCGGCATGGACGTGGCGGTTACTCTCGAACGGGCTGGGTACCGGGTTAAGCACAGGCGCCGAGCGAGCACTAAGGTGGGTTCGCAGCATTTATTAACCACCGATGAAGCGGTATCATTCCTGAAAGAACAATACGGTGTAGCAATCACTTAGGAGCACTTGGCATGAGCAAGCAGAGCACAAAGAAGGTACGGAAATTCGGCAAGGGAAGCAGACCGTGCAGAAGGTGCGGGTCGTACGGTCCCGTAATCCGCAAGTACGGTCTCAACCTGTGCAGGCACTGTTTCAGGGAAGTCGCTGAAAAGCTGGGTTTCAAGAAGTACCAATGATGAAGGGAAATGGATGGACACAATCGCGAACGGCTTGATAACGATACTGAACAACGAGCTGCGGAGAAAGAAGGAGTGCATAATCACCCCCGCCTCTAAGCTCCTAGGTAACGTCCTTCGGGTCATCCAGATGAACGGCTACATCGGAGAGTTTGAGTTCATCGACGACGGGCGCTCGGGAAAGTTCAGGGTCCAGCTCCTCGGAAGGATAAACAAGTGTGGCGCCATCAGGCCGAGGTTCGCGGTCAAGTCTAGGGACATCGAGAAATGGGAAAAATCGTTCCTCCCGTCGAGGGACATAGGGATAATCGCGGTCTCGACGCCCAAGGGCGTCATCTCGCATAAAGACGCTGTGCAGAAAGAGGTTGGAGGACTGCTCCTAGCTTTCGTATACTAACTTGGAGGTTATAGTGTGTCTCGTTTGGAAACTCGGACCGTCCAAATTCCTAAGGAAGTGGCGGTTGCGCTGGACGGCAAGACAGTCGAAGTCAAGGGCGAGAAGGGGCGTCTGGTCAAAGATTTCTCCCAGACTCCCATCGTCATCCGAGTTGACGGAAACGAGATAACCATTTCAGCCACGCGGGCAAAAAGGAAAGAGTCCGCCCTCGTCGGCACAGTTTGTTCTCATTTGAATAACATGATTAAGGGAGTGACTGGAGGCTTCACGTACAAGCTCAAAATCGTCTTCTCTCACTTCCCAATCTCGGTTAAGGCACAGGGAAACCGCGTCGTCATCGAGAACTTCATCGGAGAAAGGAACCCGCGAACGGCCAACATAATAGGCGGGTCATCCGTCTCGGTGAATGGGGACGACGTCATCGTCAAGGGCGTCAACTTGGAGGACGTGAGCCAGACCGCCGCCAACATCGAGCAGGCCACGGTCGTGAGGCGGAGGGACACGCGGAAGTTCCTCGACGGAATCTACATCTTCGAAAAGCTGGAGGGGATGACTGATTGACAGGACAGGCACCAACCACTGCAGCACTTTTAAAGAAGAGGGAAAAGGAGAAGAGCAAGAACCCCAAGTTCCGCCGCCAAGAGAGCTGGCGCTACAAACGCGTTAAAGAGAACTGGCGGAAGCCATGCGGTATAGACAACAAGATGCGGAAGAAGGTCAAGGGGTGGCCCAAGTCGCCCGGAAGCGGCTACCGCGGACCAAAGGGCTCAAGAGGACTGCACCCCTCGGGATTCATGGAGGTCATGATTCACAACGCCGACGACCTTGGCAAGGTCAAGCCGGAGTCGGAAGCGGCGAGGATTTCCCGCACGGTTAGCAACAGGAATAGGATAGACATACTCAACAAAGCCCGAGAGATGGGAATCCGCGTCCTTAATCCGCGGAAGTTCAGGGAGCTGGAGAAGCCGTCCGCCGAGAAAAGTGAAACAAAGGAGACAAAGAAGTAGAGACGCCACTTCGGAGGATGATGATGTATGAGTTTGGTGAGTCAACGTCGCATGGCTGCAGAGATACTCAAGGTGGGCGAGAACAGAGTCTGGATTGACCCTGAAAGAGCTGAAGACGTGGAGTTAGCTATCTCGCGGGAGGAAATCAGGAGGCTCATCGGAGACAGAGCCATCAAAAAAGAACCCATTAAGGGAATAAGCAGGGCACGCGCAAAGCGTCTTCACGACAAAAAGGTTGACGGAAAAAGAAGGGGGTACGGAAGCCGCGAAGGAACGAAGGGCGCTAGGACTCCGTCCAAGGAAGCGTGGATGAGGAGGGTGAGAGCCCAGAGGAAGAGGCTCCGCGAATTGAGGGACTCGCACGCGCTCAACGAAACCGTTTATCGGCAGCTCTACGTCATGTCAAAAAGCGGTCAGTTCCGTTCGGTTGCGGACCTTGACCGTTACATGGAAGCGCACGGTCTCAGGAGGAGAAGGTAAATGGGCAAAGGTCCAACATACAACGTTCCCTACAGAAGGCGGAAAAAGGGAAAGACGAACTACGGCCTGAGAAAGAAGCTGGTAGTTTCGGGGCTTCCAAGGGTTGTCGTCAGGCGAACAGGCAAGAACGTCATCGTTCAGCTGATTGAATCTGAAGTCAAGGGCGACAAGGTCGTCACGTCAGCTCACTCCAGCGAACTGAGGAAGAAGTACGGCTACCTCGGGAGTCTCAACAACATTTCGGCTTCGTACCTGACGGGACTGCTTTGCGGTTACAGGTCCAAAGCCAACAACGTGGAAAAGGCAGTCCTGGACGTTGGCCTCCACATCCCGTCCAAGGGGGCAGACGTCTTCAGCGCCTTGAAGGGCGTTTTAGACGCGGGAGTCGATGTCCCTCACGACGAAGAGGTTCTGCCAGACGAGAAAAGGATAGCGGGCGCCCACATCGCGAATTACGCTGAGCAGCTGTCAGCCAATCCCGACGAACGAGCCCGCCTATTCTCAGCGTACGCGAAGAGGGGGCTTTCTCCCGAGAAAATTGGGCAGCACTTCGCTGAAGTCAAGGAGAAAATAGGCTCAGACTTCAAGAAGCCGTCAAAGAAGACTTAGATTTTTTCACGGTCTTTTAAGTGCCAAGTTTGCGTGGTAGAGGTCTCCCTCGATTCCGTACTTCATCGGGTATCCCGACTTCCTGAAGATGTGCATCATGCGGTCGTTGTCATTCATAACCCAAGCGGTGAACTCCTCGATTCCGTACTTCAGCGCAATCTCAACCAAGTTTCGGAAAAGCGTGGTGCCTAAGCCTTGATTCTGCCAGTCGTCCCTGACCAGAAGCGCCACCTCAGCCGTGTCCGTGTTCGGGATGCGCGAGTAGCTCCCAATCGCGACGACGATTTCCCTCCCCTCCTCCATCGTCGCCACAACCAACACCATCTCGTTACTGTAGTCCACGATGACGTAGGGCCACACGCGCTTCAGGGGCATCGTCTTCAGAGAGCCGAGGTACCGCTTGGTGACGGCTTCCTTCGACAGCGAGTAGAAGAGGTGCTGCTTCAGCGTCGCGTCCGAGGGCTTAATTGGGCGCAGCACGACCTTTGACCCGTTCTTAAGGGTCACGTTTTTAACGAGCTCCTCCGGGTACTCAATCTCCGGGAAGGACATGATCTCCTGAGGAACGTAGCGGTGGCTCTTCGCCCAATCCAGCAGCTCGTTTCTGAACCTGGGGAAGGCGACGTTAATCAGCGAAAGCGCCCTTTCCTTGACCGCTTTCCCCTTCAGCTCCGCGACGCCGTACTCCGTGACTACGTAGTTCACGTCGCCCCTCGTCAATACGACTCCTGCGCCCTTGGACAGAAGGGGCTTGATGCGGGTGACTTTGCCCTTCTTTGCGGTTGACGGGAGCACCGTTATGGCTTTCCCGCCGTTCGACATGTTGGCTCCCCTCATGAAGTCCGCCTGCCCGCCTAAGCCGCTGTAGAAGCGGTAGCCCAGAGAGTCCGAGCATACCTGACCCGTCAAGTCCACTTCGAGGGCTTGGTTAATCGCGACCATCTTCTCATGCTGGCTGATGACGAACGGGTTGTTCACGTAGTCCGACTCGTAAAATTCCACCATGGGATTGTTGTCGATGAAGTCGTAGAGGCGCCTCGTCCCCATCGCGAAGGAAGCGATGATTTTACCGCGGTTAATCGTTTTCTTCGAGCACGTGATGACCCCGTCCTCCACCAAGTCAACGACCCCCTCGGTCAGCAGCTCCGTATGGAGTCCTAGGTCCCTCTTGCCCCCCAGCGAGTCGAGGACCGAGTCCGGCACACTTCCTATGCCAATCTGGAGGGTCGACTCGTCCTCCACCAAGTCCGCCACGTGCTTCGCGATTCTGCCGGAGACTATGTCCTGCTCAGAATACGGGGTCTCAAGGATCGGTTCGTCGTGCTCAACAACAACGTCAACGTCGTCCACATGGATGAAGCTGTCGCCCAACACCCGAGGCATCTCCCTGTTCACCTGCGCAATCACGAGCCTAGCCTTCGCGGACGCTGTCTTCGTGATTTCAACTGAGACTCCTAGGCTGCAGAAGCCGTGGTCGTCTGGAGGCGTAACTTGAATTAAGGCAACGTCGATGGGGACCATGCCCTTGGCTATGAGCTTGGGCAGCTCGGACAGAAACATTGGAGTATAGTCCGCCCTTCCCTCGGCGACGGCTGACCGCGTGTTGACTCCGACGAAGAAGGCGTTCAGCCTGAACCTATCGGAGTATTTGGGGTTCGCGTATGGTGCAACGCCCAGGGTGTGGACGTGGAGTATCTCGTTGTCCGCGAGGTGGCTGGCCTTCTCGACGAGTCCGTTGACGAGGTACTGGGGTTCGCCGCACGCTGACCCAATGAAGATGTGGTCGCCAGTTTTTATCAGGCCGAGGGCTTCGTCAAGGCTCGTTTTCTTCTCGTCGTAGGACCTTCGGCGCAGTTCGGGCGCGGCGTTCAATACAAAAACACCCTTTTTGTTAACGTCTCATCGTCACCTAAATAAGAATCAGCGACACATAAATATTAGACGACGCCCTCATAAGGTGCGCCTTCACAATCCAGTCTTTGACGAGGTCGACGCCATGAAGCTCGAAGCCTTCTTCAAGCCCAAGTTCATAGCGGTCGTGGGAGCAAGCAGGGAGCAGGAGAAGGTTGGGCACAGGATATTCAGGAACCTCGTCGAAGGTGGGTTCAAGGGACAACTCTACCCAGTCAACCCCAAAGCGGACGAGGTACTAGGCATAAAGTGTTACAGCAGCGTCTCTGACGTCCCAAGGGGGATTGACCTTGCCGTGATTGCTGTCCCAGCGAAAATTGTACCAGCAGTTGCGGAGGAGTGCGGGAGAAAGGGCGTCAAGGGATTAATCGTCGTCTCGGCGGGTTTCAGCGAGACGGGCAGAGAGGGTACGCAGCTCGAAAAGGAGCTCCTCGCCGTGTGCCAGAAGTACGGCATGAGGATGCAGGGACCCAACTGCCTCGGCTTCATAAGCACCCAGAACTGTATGAACGCCACCTTCGCCGCAGCCCAACCCGCAGTCGGGAACATCGCCTTCATTTCGCAGAGCGGGGCATTAGGTAGTGCAATCCTGAACTGGGCGCTCCAGAACGACGTCGGGTTCACGAGCTTCATCAGTCTGGGGAACGAGGCTGACTTGAACGCCGCGGACTTCCTCGAAGCCTTGGCCGACGACGAGTCGACGCGGGCTGTGGGGCTGTACGTTGAGGGCGTCAAGAACGGGCAGCGCTTCATTGAGGAAGCCAGAAACGTTTCCAGGAAGAAGCCCGTCATCGCGTTGAAGGCGGGAACAACCGACGTCGGCGTGAGAGCCGTCTCCTCCCACACGGGGTCACTCGCGGGCTCGGACACGGCCTTCTCAGCCGCTTTCAGGAAGGCTGGCGTGCTCAGGGTCAACGCGCTGGAGGAGCTTTTCGAGCTCGTTCTGGCGTTCGAGGACCAGCCTCTGCCCAACGGCAGAAACGTTCTCATAGTGACCAATGGCGGCGGCCCGGGAATCCTGACCGCCGACGCCTGCGAAAAGAACAGCTTGGAGCTGCCGCTGCTTGAGTTCGAGCTGATTGAGGAGCTGCGGGGGCAGCTTCCGCCCCACGCGAGCCTGAGCAATCCTCTGGACGTGCTGGGGGACGCGGACGAAAGCCGGTACGGACTAGCTTTGAAGGCGGGGCTGAAGAGCCAGAACGTGGACGGAATCATCGTCATTTTGACTCCCCAGGCGATGACGCCCTCGGAAAAGGTCGCCGAGGTCGTCGCCGAGGTCAGGCGGTCGTCAGACAAGCCCATCGTCACGTCTTTCATGGGGCTGGACGACGACTCCGCCGCTATCCAGACGTTGCTGAAGAGCAACATCCCAAACTATCCCTTCCCCGAGTCAGCCGCGTTCGCCCTCAAGGCGATGTACGACTACAGCCTAATCCTCAAGAAGCCAGACGAGAAGCTGTCGTTCCCCACAGAAATCGACGCGGGAAACGTTAGGCAGATACTCTCGAAGATACGCGCCGACGACAGGTTGGTTCCCACGATAGACGAGTCGTTCCGGGTTGTGGGGCAATGCGGGATTTCGGTGCCAAAAGCGGCAGTCGCAAGGTCTCCGGGCGAAGCTGGGCAAATCGCGGATTCTATCGGCTACCCAGTCGCGCTGAAGGTTGTTTCTCCCGAGATTCTGCACAAGACGGACTTGGGGGGAGTCGCACTCAACGTTGCCTCCCGCGCCATGGTGGAATGGAACTACAACGCCATCCTGAGCAAGGTTCAGAGCCTGATGCCTCAAGCCAGAATCTTCGGCGTCCTCGTGCAAGAGATGGTCCCCAAAGGCAAAGAGGTAATTATAGGCGCAGTTAGAGACGCCCAGTTCGGCCCCCTCATGATGTTCGGGCTGGGCGGAATCTACGTCAACTTCCTAAGGGACGTCTCGTACCGCCTGTGTCCCCTCACAAGGTCTGAGGCCATGGAGATGATTGAGGAGACCAAGGCTTACACGCTTCTCAGGGGCGTGAGGGGAGAGCCGCCATGCGACATTGACTCCGTGGTTGATACGATTCTAAAAATCTCGCAGATAATGAGCCAGTTCGAAGAGATAGTCGAGATGGAGATTAACCCGCTGTTCGTCTACGAGGAGAAAAAGGGATGCGTTGCAGTAGACATAAAAATGGTGATAACGAAGTGAATAACGAAAGAAGGAGAATGGAAAGAGCATGAAAGCAGTATACGTAGCCTCCACAAAGGAGCTCGCGGGAAAAAGCCTCGTAACCATAGCCTTAGCTTCGTTGGCCAAGGACGCGGGGCTGAACGTGGGCTATTTCAAGCCACTGGGCGTGGAAAGCGCGACAGGCGAGAAGGGAGAGCCTGTTGACGAAGACGCTGAGACGATGAGGAAAATCCTGAACATTAAGGACGAGGCAGGTTCCGTGTGCCCCTTCGTCGTTCGAAGAGAGGCTTTCATCGAGCAGTTCGCAAACGTCGACGCCTCCGAGGTTCAAAATAAGATAAAAAAGGCTTATGAGATGGTTTCTCGGGGGAAAGAACTCGTCCTGATTGAGGGTCCTCCTGCGCTGTCGACTGGAGCTTTCCTCGGCTGCCCAGTGCCGAAGCTGGCTGTAGAGTTCGGCGCGGGAATCCTTCTCGTCGAGAGGTTCGAGGACGAAAACACGGTAGACGACGTCCTCCAGGCTCGGGACTACTGCGCGAAATGGAAGGCTGAACTGAACGGAGTCGTTCTGAACCAAGTTCCCGCATCCAAGATGCTTAAAGCCAAGAACGTCGTGAAGCCCATCATCGAAAAGAACGGAATAAAGGTCTTGGGCATAGTCCCCGAAGACAAGGCGATAAACGCCCTCACCATCGGCGAAATCTACGCAGCTGTCGGCGGAACGGTCCTCGCCGGGAATGACGGCATGGAGAAGACCGTTTCAACGGTCCTCATAGGCGCGATGACCCTCGAAAGCGCCGTCAGGTACTTCAGGAATGCCAAGAACGAGCTCGTCATCACCGGAGGAGACAGGACGGACATAATACTAGCCGCGTTCGAGGCAGGCGTCTCAGCCCTCGTCCTCACGGGGAACCTGCATCCCAGCGTGAAAATCTTTCCGCGGGCCGACGAGCTGAAGGTTCCGATGATCCTCGTGCCTTTCGACACGTACACTACTTTGCAGATTATCCAGAAAATCGTTGGGCGAATCAAGCCCACGGACAACACGCGCATAAACAGAGCCAAGAAACTGGTCAAAGAGAACGTGGATTGGAAGCAGTTTCTCCAAAAGAGCTGAAGTAACAATTAACCGAAAAGAGATTGAGTAGGAAGAAGCCCGCTATGCCCCTTAGACAACCAATCGTCTGCGTCCTCGGGCACGTGGACACGGGGAAGACGCTTCTGCTAGACCGGATACGCAAGAGCAGCGTGCAGGCGAGGGAAGCGGGCGGAATAACGCAGCACATCGGCGCGAGCTTCTTCCCAGTCGAGACGCTGAAGGACCTGGCGGGTCCGCTCCTCCAGAAGCTGGGCGGAGACGTAAAGATTCCGGGTCTCCTCGTCATTGACACGCCCGGGCACGAGGCGTTCGCTAATCTTAGGCGCCGCGGGGGCGGAGTGGCCGACATTGCTATCCTTGTCATCGACATCGTGAAGGGGTTCGAGGCCCAGACGCTCGAGTCCATCGAGATTCTGAAGTCAAGGCGAACCCCCTTTCTCGTCGCGGCTAACAAGGTCGACCGCATCGCGGGGTGGATATCCCAGTCTACCCCCTCCTTTTTAGAGTCTTTCAGGAAGCAGGATAGGTTTGTCCAACAGTCCGTGGATGAGCACCTTTACACGATCATCGGCAAGTTCTCGGAGATGGGGTTCAAGACGGACAGGTTCGACAGGGTCACAGATTTCACGCGCACGATCGCTATTGTGCCAACGAGCGCCAAGACGGGCGAAGGCATAACCGAGCTGGTTGCGGTCCTGACGGGGCTCACGCAGCAGTTCCTCCAGAACAGGCTTCAGACGACGAAGGGCCCCGCGAAGGGCACAATCCTGGAAGTGAAGGAGGAGGTTGGGCTTGGCGTGACGGTCAACGCGGTCATCTACGAAGGCGTCCTGCGAAGGAACGACACAATAATCTTGGGCGGAAGAAACGGACCGATTGAAACGACGGTTCGCGCCATCCTGCTACCCAAGCCACTTGACGAGATAAGGGACCCGAGGGACAAGTTCTCAGCGGTGGACGAGGTTTCCGCCGCCGCTGGCGTAAAAATAGCCGCACCCAACCTCGACGATGCTCTGGCTGGGGCTCCCGTCTACGCTGTTCCCTCCAGAAGCAGGTTGGCGACGTACCTTAACGAGGTTTCGGACGAGATTCAAAAAATCCGAGTGTCAACCAACATAGATGGCGTCATCCTGAAGACCGACGCCTTGGGTTCGCTGGAAGCTATAGCTGAAAGCCTGCAGAACGAAGGCATCCCTATACGTGTGGCGGACGTGGGCGACATCTCGAAGAGGGACGTCACCGAAGCTGCAGTCGTCAAGGAAAGCGAACCCCTGTACGCGGCGGTTCTGGGCTTCAACGTGAAGGTCCTTCAAGATGCGGCGGAAGAGGCAGAGGACCGTAAGGTCCCGATTTTCCGGGAAGCAATAATCTACCACCTGATCGACGAGTACATGAAGTGGATGAGGGCGGAAAAGGAAGCCCGCGAAAAGCACGAGTTCGAAAAACTCACCTCACCCGCCAAAATCAAGGTCCTTCCGGGCTACGTGTTCAGGAAGGCCAAGCCCGCAATAGTCGGGGTAGAGGTTCTTGCGGGAAAAATCAAGCCCAAGGAGCGCTTGGTCACCGTCGAAGGGAAGGAGCTGGGCGAAATACTTCAAATTCAGGAAAAGGGCGAAGCCATTTCGTCGGCTGAGTCGGGGAAGGAGGTCGCGGTTTCCATCGACAAGCCCGTGGTCGGCCGCCACTTCGACGCGGGAGACACGCTCTTCGTTGGAGTCCCGGAGGAGCATGCGAGCATCCTCCAGAAGAAGTTCCTCGACAGACTGGATCCGGCTGAGATTGAGTGCCTGAACGAGCTGGTCGAGATAATGCGGAAGACGACGCCCTTCTGGGGCGCCTAAAAGGAAGAATCATTATCGTTTCCGTTTTAGTTAATACTCGCTTTGCCGTTCTGTATTATTTTCCTGAACGTTTCCGCGCTTTTTCTCGGCGTCCTCTTCTTGGTTTTCAGGTCAACGGCGTAAAGACCGAACTTCATGCTGAACCCTTTCGCCCACTCGTAGTTGTCGGTTAGCGACCAGTGGAAGTACCCTCGGATGTCGATTTTCTCCTCGTTTATGGCTGTCTCCAGCGTCTTCAGGTGGTCCACGAGGAACCGCTGCCTGAGAGTGTCCTCAGCGTCTGCCACACCGTTCTCGGTCACATAAATGGGCTTTCCGTACACCTTTACAGCATTCAAGGCTTTCAGTAGTCCCTGCGGGTAGACTTCGGAACCCATGTCCGACGTGGGCAGCCCGTCGCGGGATTTGCTTCTCGGCTCGCAGGCGAAGCCGTACCCCCTCTGCAGGTCTGGCATCAAGGGCATCCCAGTCGCCAACTTTACTAGAGGAGACTTTTTTCCTCTGACCACGAGGCGCGTGTAATAGTTTACGCCAATCCAGTCCGTTCTGTCCTTCATGTACGGCTTTGCTTCCTTCTGTTTTCCTCCGAAATCGAATCCGAGTACGCCCTTAGTGATGGACTGCAAGAAGTAGTTGTTGTGCATGAACCCCATGACCTTGGCTGCCCTGAGGTCTTCCTCGCTGTTGGTCAGTGGCTCAAAGGGAATGACGTTCTGCACTACTCCGGCATTCGCTGCAAACGGACTGTTCTCGTCTGCCCTTACAGTGTCCGCCTTCTTCACGGCGTCGTATGCGCGCGCGTGCGCCAAGGCCAAGTGGACGATGGCTTTCTTGTACGCCCCGAAGCTCCTTTTCTGGGGCGGAAAGCCCGACTCTTTCAGTAGGAAGCCAGCTTCAGGCACGACCGCGGGCTCGTTGAACGTTGCCCAGTTGTCCACGACGTCGCCTAGCTTCCAGGCAACATAAGCCGCGTACTTCGTGAACTCGACCACCGAAGACTCGTCCACCCACCCCCTTGGACCCGCGCCAAAAATTGAATTACGAGCGGCGATTGGGTCGTGAACCCATAGGGGAAGCGAGAAGTGGTTGAGGCACACGAAGACCCTGAAGCTCTTCCGCCTCAGGTCCTCAATAATGCCCCTATAATGGTTTAGCGACTTGTTGTCCGCGGCTTTTTCGAGGCTCTCGAGAGCTCCGTCGTCCACGTTGATGTTCGCGATGTTACCGTCGGTAGCCCTGTCGACGCCGACCTTAACCTCTGCCGTGGACTTGGGGAAGATTCGGCTCCACTCCACCCCTAACCTGAAAGCGTTCAATCCAAGCTCTTTGGCAATGTCGTGGTCCCGCCCGTACAGGTGCCAGTAGTCCACGCCGTCCTCGGGCAAGTCCCCGCTGACCGTGCCCTTTTGGATGTTCCGTTTGTCGTGCACCCAAGCATACCAATCCGTATATGGGTCCAGACCGTCCTTCGCGGGGTCGCCCATCTCGAACTGGAACCCGCATGTCGACGCGCCCCAAAGGAACCCTTCTGGGAAACCCACCTTCACCATCCTCCGTTTATACGCGGAAATCGCCTAATGGACTTCGATATCCTCGTCTATCAATGATAGTTAATGCTTTTTGGCTTAAAATGTTCGCTTAATCAACGCGTCTCAAAATAACCTAAAAAATTTTTATTCTCTTCTTCGCCAGAAAATGAGGAATCCAACCGAAGCGGCAGCAGCACCAGCCACAGCGACAATGTACAGAAGATACTGCGTCACGAACGTCACTATGATGTTCATCCACGTGTCGTTCACCGCGAACTGCCCGAGTGCGCTGGAGGACGGCAAGTACACGCTGTCGCCCGCGAGCTTCGCTTGCACGTGCCACGTTCCCGTGAGGTTGGGGACGAACTCGTACTCGTAGGTTCCGTCCGCCTGAGTGTAGACGTACTTCTTGACCAAAGTGGAGTTTGGCATCGTGAGCTGCAGCTCGACTACCCTGTCAGCTATGGTCGGAGAAACTGTTCCCCGAATCGTCACCTTTCCACCCAAGTCTATGACCTCGACGGATGACACGGCGTCAAGCGAGGTTGTGACCTTCTGAACGGTGAAATTCAGCGCTTCGCTCGTCACGTTGAAGTGGGCTCCGTCTCCCCGCCAGTAAGCCTGGACCGTCCAGTTCCCGATTTTCGTGGGAGCGAACGTGTCGGTGAACGAGCCGTTCTGGCCGACGTAGATGTACCTTGCCTCCTCCGAGCCGTCGCACGAGTAATTCAGGTTCAGCACGGTTCCGCCGGCCGACATCTGCCCCGTCACGACCACCCGCTCGTTGATGTAAATGTTTGAGTCCAGCAGAGACAACGTTAAAGTGGTCACGTCCTTGACCACGTATCTTCCCTCAGCGTCAGCTGAGTTTCCAGCCTCGTCCGAGGCTTCGACCCTGTAATTGACGGTCGTGCCGCCGCTTTGGGCGGGAATCGTCGCAGCGTAGGTAATGTTCACAGCGTTGCTCATCTGGAGGGAGGTTTCCGTTCTCCAGCCGTCAACCGAGTAGTCCAGAGTTACTGTTTTCAGGGTGTCCTGGTCGGTTATGTTCGCTGAAATCGTCGTCTCGTTCACCGAAGCAATCTCTCGGACGGGATTTAACACTTCTATCACGGGAGGGT
The DNA here is from genome assembly GCA_964580405.1 of uncultured Candidatus Bathyarchaeia archaeon. GTDB lineage: Archaea > Thermoproteota > Bathyarchaeia > Bathyarchaeales > DTEX01 > JAGTRI01. The sequence continues at coordinate 21,681 of CAZOKM010000013.1, forward strand.
CGAAGTCGGTTTTAACCATGAACCTCAACGTGCCGTTCCCGTTTTCGCCGATCAGAACGAGGTGGTAAAGAACGGTGTCTCCCTTAAGCGGGGAAGTATAATTGATGAGCATGTCCTGACCGAAGTGTTCGCAGCTCGCTGTCGCCTCGGCGATTTTGTACCCATCGTCATCCAAATTGTACCCGCCGTAGACCCCCGTGGAGTCCAGAGTGCCGTTTAGCCCCGGTTCCCAAGCCAAGGGCACGCCGTTTAATAAGCTGCCTTTGTTCTTGGCGGGGTCAGCCATCACGTAAAGTCTGGCCTCGTATATGTCGAGAGTGCTGGGCACGTCAATCCACACTTCGACTCTGTCGCTGCTTGCTGAGAACTCGTAGGCCCACGAAGTGTTGTAGGCGTGCTCGAAGTTGACCTTGCCCTCTAGGTACTGCTCGTGCCACCTGTTGCACTGGACGTTCTCGATCAGCATGAGGGTTGCTGACGCGTTCCCTTGGCTTTCCTTGAGGTCGTTGACCACGAGGAAGCTGTAGTTGCCCGACTGTTTAGGCTGGAAGAAAGGCTCCGCGACGGTTGTGCCCAGGTGCTCAGGCAGTCCAGCTGCTTCGGTGTGGAGGGTTTCTAGGGTTCCCGACGGGTCGTAGACGTAGATGTCGTAATCCGTGAGGGTTCCTATCCAGTCCCCGTAGAAGTAGACGTGGTAACGGGAAGAGTGGCTCAACGTGTAGACGTAGGTCCAGTTTTTACCCACTGGAATCTGAGAGGCGTTAATCGTCACCAGGTAAACGGGCTTGTTCACGTAGGTCCAGTTTCCGAGGTGGTACGGAACTACGGGGGTGCTCGAAGCCTGAACCTTGCCGCAGCGAATCGTGTTTGTCCCAAAACCGACTAGCATTGCGACTAGAAGAATCTGCAAGACTATCGCGTCTTGTTTCCTATGCAAGTGTCGTCCATCCGTAAATTGGTCAGGACTATGTCGTCTACTTCGAAGACGAATGCTGATGGCTAAAATAGTTATGAACGAAGCGTCCGTATCAAAAATGGCAGAAAATCTGAATTACAATAAAAACGGATGCTGCATTGGATTTTTTAAAAATAGAAAAAGAATCAGTCGAAGCTGATGACTAAGCCTATCCACCGAACGCCGTAGCCTGTACTCGGCTTCTCTATTGCTTCTTGGTCACTACTCCGACGCTGAACGTAAAGCCACAGTTGTCGCATCCGATCGTGTAGCGGCCTGTTGGCCTTAAGCGTCTTGAGCGGCATTTCGGGCAGCTAAGCTTAGTTGCTAGCTCGTCGACTGACTCTTCTGTAGCAAAAAACAGTGTGGGAGGTTTGAAGGCCTTCATGGCGATGTAGAGTATTATCACTACCGCAACGGCAGCGAACACCAGTATCGCGTAGGTTATTGGGTCGTTGATATTATCTGTCTCCTAACAGCTTTGCCTTCGTTTATTCGCTGAAAAGCTTCCCGAAGAACCCTTTCTTTGGTGCCTCTTGCTTGACAACGTCGACCTGCTGTCCTGCTCCAGTGGGACCTTCTAGCACCCCGAAGGGTGAAAGGTTTCCTACCAGAAACGGGCTTTCGACGCCTGCCAAGACCACTGTTGCACGCATGCTGCCTTGCCTTGAGCTGTTGACTCTTGCGCCCCACGAGACCCTCGCGGTTGGAGAAATTCTGCTTATGACGATTTCTCCTGCCCTGTTGACGTCCTCGAGGGTCATGTCGTCGCCACCTTCAACGTGGACCAACGCGCCCTCAGACTTCTTGATGTCGCCTATATCCAGCAGTTGCGCGTTCAATGCTCTTTCGACAGCGTCTTCGACCATTGTGTCTCCCTGACCCTCGCCGACACCCATCGCGCACACTCCGCTTCCCATCATGATAGCTTTCAAGTCAGCGAAGTCGAGGTTCACGAGGCTTGGGGTAGCAATGGTTTCAGCGGTGTTCTTTATGAAGGTCGCGATCAGTTCGTTGGTGACTGCGAAGGCTTCTGAAAGCGGCAGGTTACCAGCGACTTTTCTCAGTCTGTTGTTGTCGATCACGATCACAGCATCACAAACTTCGACTAGCCTCTTCAGCCCTTCCTTCGCCTTAACGAGCCTCGCTCTCTCGACAGAGAAAGGAGTTGTGACCACTGCAAGCGTCAGTGCGCCCATCTCTTTTGCGACTTTTGCGATCACTGGAGATGCGCCTGTTCCTGTGCCACCGCCTAGACCCGTCGTTACGAATACCAGTCCAGCGCCAGACAGCAGTTTCTCGATTTCTTCGAGGCTTTCTTCAGCTGCCTTCGCGCCTTGCTCTGGGAAACCTCCGCATCCGAGGCCGCCCGTGACTTTGTATCCGAGCAGTATTCTTTGGTCTGCTTTTGTTATGCTTAGGTGTTGCGCGTCGCTGTTCATTCCGTAGATCCTTGCGCCTGAGACCTCTTTGCCCTTCATCCAAGAAACGATGTTGCATCCGGCTCCACCGATTCCCATTACGGCAATCTGTGGGATAGCTTCTCTAGCAATCTCTTCGATGCTTCGTTCCATTCTTTTCTTCTCCTTTTTGTGTTAATTTTCTATTCTATTTAAGTTCGATTTTTAATTATACAACCGTGGATATAAAGCTTTCCAAGAGTGTCATAAACTAACTCTATTAGTAAACTATATTAAGACACAAGAGTGCGCATATGTATGGCAAGAAAATATCACTATGAGACATCCTAGGAGGCGTCTTAGGAGACCAAAAGAGTTATTAGAAAGTGCATTAATCAATAACTTTTATATACTAAAAAGGCTACACTTTTGCTGAGGAATTCGCCTTGGCCGAGCAAGGAACAGAAACGAAGGATTACGGAGAGATTGTCGTGAAGCTCGCGGTCTCGAAGGACTACCTCAAAAAGCTTGAGCTGCTGATAGACGTGAAAAGAATATTCTCAAGTAGGGCTGAGGCTTTAAGACGATCACTGGAGCTCCTGTTCGAAAAGTACCAAGATGCTTTGAAAGACAGCCAATAAAAATTAATTGAAAGTGACAATAATCTTCGTTCACTCGCCCAACCATTTTTCTATTTTCTAAACCCAGTGAAAAAACTTTTCGGAGAATGGAAAAGCTTCCTCATTCTTTACATAAATTTTCTGATGTATTCTGAAGCGTCTCTTAGTGAATCGTCGATGTTTGAATCCGGCTCAAACTCCATGACCATCGGCCCGTCATAGCCGATTTTCTTCAACGAGTCAATGAACGCTTTAAAGTCTATAACTCCCTTGCCTGGAGTCAATCTGTCGTTGTCTGATAAATGCACGTAAGCCAGTCTTTCTCCAGCTTGCAGAACGGTGTCCTCAAGGGAGTCGTTTTCCGCATGGATGTGAAAAACGTCCGCCATGACGAGAACGTTATCTTCGCCGACCTCGTCCAGCATCCGCAGCGCGTCAGCCATCGTATTGACCAACCCCGCGTTCTTCCTGCAGGCGAATTCCATGACGAAGACCATCCCGTACCATCTACATAATTGGCTGACTTGCCTAAGGCTTTTCACGGCTTGGTTCCAAGCGTCTTCGTATGTAACCTCAAGTTTTGAGCCTTGAAATGCCCATCCAGCTTGGACTATGCCACAATCCAGCTCCTTGGCGATACTCATACAATCAGTCATATAGGAAAATGCCCTTTTTCGGACGTCCGAATTTGGGGAGGCAAAGTATATGCCATGCGTGACGTAAAGGTGCCTCGTTCCTACGGCTGCTACTTTTACGCCAGTTTTTCTTAATGCCTTTTTTATGGGGTCTATCTCTAGTTCGGACGGCCATTCCTTGAAGTTGAGCTCAATGCCCTGATAGTCGAGGGCCGAGGCTTTCTCGACGATTCGGTGATACGGTAGACCCGTTTTTTCGTACATGACCGTGCTGAAACCTAGCTGCAACTCCGTCACCTTTTTGGTTTGACAATAATTCCAGAGTCTACGTAATAAACTTGATTAATGGCGCGAAATAGAAAAAGAGGGGGGCCAAAAATGATAGACTTTAATGCCCGATATGGTGTTCGGTCTTTTTTGGCTATATCATTTTTTTCATTTCGTCTAGCCATGGGTACAGCGTTTTGAGTCTCTTCATTGCTTCCGCGACTTTTTCCTGAGGATACTCGTAGGGCAGAAGTTTGCCGCTGAGGTAGTCTCCGTAGGCCTGCATGTCGAAGTACCCGTGCCCGCACAGCAGGAACAGGATAGTCTTCTTTTCTCCTGTCTTCTTGCACCGCAGAGCTTCGTCGATGACTCCCTTAATGGCGTGGGCAGGCTCAGGCGCGGGGATTATGCCTTCGCTCTGTATGAAGATTTTCGCCGCGTCGAACACCTCAACCTGGTTGTACGCCCGCGTCTCCATCTTCTTCTCCGAGACCAGCCGACTTATCGTTGGGGCAATTCCGTGGTAGCGTAGTCCTCCCGCGTGAATCGGGGCAGGAATGAAGTCGTGCCCAATAGTGTGCATTGGGACCAGAGGTGTAAGTCTCGCGGTGTCTCCGTGGTCAAACGTGTATTCTCCTTTCGTGACTTTTGGGCAAGCTGTTGCTTCTGTGGCGATGAACTTGGCGTCTTTCGGTGCTTTTCCCGTGACTTTGTCGTAGTAGAACGGCCAGAAGAGCCCTGAGAAGCTACTTCCGCCGCCTATACAGCCGAATATCGTGTCCGGGTAATCGTCCACGGACTCAAGCTGCTTTTTCGTCTCTAAGCCGATGACCGTCTGGTGCATGAGTACGTGGTTGAAGACGCTGCCTATGCCGTACTTGACGCCTTCGTTCTTGAGGGCGTCCTCGACAGCCTCGCTTATGGCGATTCCTAAGCTTCCAGGACTGTTCGGGTTCTCCTTGAGGATTTTCCTTCCGCTCTCAGTCTTGTCGCTTGGGCTCGCGTAAACGTTTGATCCGTAGCATTCCATCATTATTCTTCGGTACGGCTTCTGGTCGTAGCTGACTCTAACCATATAGACTGTGCACTTTATCCCGTACATCATGCAACCGAAGGCTAAGGCAGAACCCCACTGTCCGGCACCAGTCTCGGTGGACATGCGTTCTGTGCCTTCCTTCATGTTGTAGTAGGCTTGAGCAACAGCAGTGTTCGGTTTGTGGCTTCCAGCGGGACTAACTCCCTCGTACTTATAGTAGATTTTCGCAGGCGTCTTCAAAGCCTTCTCGAGTTCGAGGGCTCTGAAAACGGGCGTTGGCCTCCAGAGGCTGTAGACTTCTCTGACTTCTTCTGGAATGTCGACGAATCTATCCGCGCTCATTTCTTGCCCGAGGATTGCCTTCGGAAAAATCAGGGGGACGATTCCGGGTCCAGGCGCTTTCTTGTCCGGCTCTATGGTCGGCGGCAGAGGTTTCGGCAGGTCGGGAAGAATGCTGTACCATTGCTTTGGTAGTTCTTCTTCGCTTAGCAATATTTTTCTTTGTTGCACTTTTGTTCACCATTACTTCATTTTGTTATGAACATTTTGCACACACCCGTCATATTTAAAGCTTACGAGTACACTTCTGTCCATAATAGAATTTCACTAATAATGTCACACAAAACAAAAACTCGAATGTCACACAAATCAGACCAGATGATTTCAGAATTTGCGCCCCATAACAACGGAAAAAGTGCGCCGCAAAACAGATAGGTCTTCGCTAGCAATGAATGACGCTCAAACGCAAAATTCAGTTGCCACTCAAATTAGACAAGACTGCGTATTGTTAGTAAAAACTGCAGAACCATTGTTGAACAAATCAGACCTAGGCAAAAAGGCTGCGTGTTGCCATTTCAATTTATGAGATTATTGTCTAGTACCAGCCTAGGGTTCCTTCCCGCTTCGACCGTTTGACGCCCCACTTGAAGATTTTCATGCCGATGGGGAAGAGGATCACGGCGAAAATGGCGCCTTCAAGGAATTGGATCTGGACCGCGGGGTCGAGGAGCGACGGATTAGTCAGCATCGACAGTCGGCACAGGTGGTAGACCCAAGTCTGCGGGAGGAACCACGAGATCATCGAGACTCCTGAGAAGAATATGGTGTCCAGATAGACGACGGGGAAGGACACCCCAGCGAACAGGTTCTGAAGCACGTTTATCGCCCAAGTGATGGGGTCAATGGACTTCGTGACTATCCGCAAGCCCGTGGAAATCATCGCCAGCCCCATCAGTATGGCAGCAGAAATCACAAAGGCAAGGATGACTGAAGGTATGTTCGGGTTGAGCTTCACGTTGAACACGTAGATGCCGATGACGAGGTAGGGGATGAACGTGATCGTCGAAAAAATGTAAGTCCACGTGATGTTGCCGACGACGAAGACGGGGGTGCTTATGCCCGTCATCAGAATGGTCTCGATCGTCCAAGGGTTCAGCTGGCTCTGGACCCCCTGCACGAGGGGCATGATGAGGTTACCGATCGCTATCCCGACGACCAGGAATGAAATGTAGTCGCTCCCGTACATCTCACTGACAGGCTTCTGCACGTAAGTGGCCCCGACTCCCCACGAGAACACCCCGACGAAAATGTTGATGATTTGGGTGATTACGGCCGTCTTGTACGTGGTCCAGCTGTAGAAGTCGCGCTTCGTGAACGCGGCGATCTGCT
>CAZOKM010000014.1:0-27878 GCA_964580405.1 uncultured Candidatus Bathyarchaeia archaeon
ACAATGCTTTCAGACCCTTTACCAAATCCAATATAGAATATCTAGAATTTTTAAATAATATAAATCTCAAATTGTATTTTTGAAAAAAAGATGACGAACTAATTTAATCGGTCTATAGGTTGTGTAAAGAAACTTTGGGTAGATATTATATAGTAAAAAACAACGATAAATAATCAAGTCAAAGATGAATCCGCAGTCTTTAAAGCTTTGAATGGTGATGTTAAGTTGATTACGAAGGTGAAAATCCATAAGTGCGCCGTGGCAATCGTGGACGGCATGAACCTAAAGCGGGGCGAGTTGGTCATCGTCCGCGGAGGAATTTATAGCCAAGAACTGCTCGAGGAAATCGGCATCCTCTGCTACAAGAAGGGCGCCCAGCCGCTCATCATGTCCTCGACGGACGGGTACTCGGCCCGAATCTACGGCGAAGTCCCCGAGGAAACCCTCAAGGACACGCCCAAGCACTACCTCGCCGCGGTTAAAGAGGCCGACGCAGTCATCACAATCGAACCATACGAGGACCCAGCGGTGCAGACGGGCTTCCCGCCCCAGAAAATCGCGGCTCGAACCGAAGCCAGCGTGCCCGTGAGGAAGGTCCTGTACGGCGAAGACGGCAGCGCGGGCAAAAAGTGGACCTACGCAGGCTGGCCGAGCCCCGAAGCCGCAAAGTTCTACGGCGTTGACTACGAGGACCTAGAGCACCTCATCGTCGAGGGCATGGCGGTCCCCGCGAAGACCCTCAAGCGGAACACATCGAGGCTCGCGGAGCTCCTCAGAGGCGCGGACGTCCTCCACGTCGCCGACGAGAGCGGCTCAGACTTCACGTGCCGAATCAAGGGGCGACGGATAAACGAGGACGACGGACTGGTCGACGATCACGACATCGAGATCAACGACCTCGGCAACAACCTGCCCGCTGGGGAGTTGTTCATCGCGCCCCACGAAACCTTCGGCGACGGAACATTATTCTGCCCAGTCACAATCGACAGGTTCACCAACAAAATCGTCAAAAACGTCACTTTGCACTTCAAGAACGGCAAGCTGATTTTAGATAAATGTACTGCGGAGGTCAACGGCGACCAGATGATTGACTCGTTCAAGCGGAGCCTCGAAATCGACGCCAAAGAAAAGGAAGTGCGGACCACCAACATCGCGGAGCTCGGCATAGGCTGCAACCCCGCCGTCGACAAGGCCATCGGCTACATCCTCACGGACGAGAAGCTCGGCGGCTCCGTCCACCTCGCCTTCGGCTCCAACCTAAGCTACGGCGGAACCTCGGTCTCCGCCATGCACTGGGACTTCGTCTCAGCCCCCACCGCGACCATCGAAAGGCTCGACACCAAGCAGAAAATCATGAAAAAAGGCAAAATCCTGTAAAACACCGATAATCGCGGCTTCCAGAAACAGTTATATTCTGAACAAGTTTAACTCATAGTCCACCAAAACACGGATATCTAGGTGAAAACTTCCCTTGCAGAAGACGGTCGGCATCGACGACATCGCCACCTACGTCCCCAAGCTCTACCTCGACGCGGAGGACATGGCGAAGGCACGAGGCGTGCCGCCCGAAAAGTACACCAAGGGACTGGGCATAGGCAAGCTCTCGATCCCCGACGCCCACGAGGACGCCGCAACCATGGCAGCCATGGCAGCCCTGAAGCTCATCGAAAAGAACGACCTGAAGCCCGACGACGTCGACTTCATCCACATCGCAACCGAGACGGGACCCGACGCCTCCAAACCCATCTCGAGCTACGTCCAAGGCATGCTGGAGCTAAAGTATGGCAAGGGCAGCTTCGACCATATCGGAGCGCCCGAAACCAAGTTCGCGTGCGTCGGCGCAACCTACGCCATGATCGACCGACTCGCCTACATCGCTTCGGGATGGAACAGGAGACCCTACTCGATCGTCGTCGCCACCGACATCGCAAGGTACGAGCTCCACTCGTCAGGCGAACCAACCCAGGGCGCAGCCGCAATCGCACTGCTCTTGAAGGAGAACCCGAGGCTTCTGGCTTACGAGCCGCAGTTCACGGGGTTCGGAACCGTGGACGACCGTGACTTCTTCAGGCCCGTCGAGAGAACCACAGCCGTCGTCAATGGACAATACTCAGTCGGCTGCTACCTCAGGGACATGAAGATCGCCACAGACCAGTATAGGAGGAACATGCAGAACGCGGGCGTCCTCAAGTCCCCTACGGACAGCCTGATGGACAAAATGGACATCGTATCATTCCATGCTCCGTACCCCAAGATGGTCCAGTACGCCTTCGCCTCGTTCCTCATCCACGATTGGCGAAGCCTCCCAAAATGGTCCAAAATCGCGCAGACCATCGGTCCCGAACCAAGCAGGCAAAATCTTAGCGACGTTGAGTTCTACATCTCGGAAGGCTACAAGGATTACCGCAAGAACTTCACAAACACCCTCGAGTTTGCAGCTGAGTACGACAGGAAACTCTCGGACTCCCTGAAAGCGATCACCCTAATCGGCAACTCTTATACGGCTTCCGTTTGGTTGGGAGTGACAAGCCACTTCGAGACCAGTAAAGACGATCTTACGGGTAAAAGGGTCGGCATAGGCTCTTATGGCAGCGGAAGCTCAGCAATCGTGTGCAGCTTCACCGTGCAGCCAGAATACAAGCAAGTCCTAGGTAAGATTAAACTAATCCACAAGCTCAACAAGAGGCAGAAGATAACTTTCGACGTCTACGAGGACCTGCACGAGGGAAAACGGAAGCTGGGCGAAAGCGTCATCCCGCCAAAGGAAGAATTCGCCCTGAATAGTATTGGCGCAACCGAGAACGACGTGGGCTACAGGTACTACAAGTACGTCGAATAATCAATCTTCATCCTAAGCTCAATTATTTTTTTCAGTTTCGTTTGTTTTCTCCTTCGCCAAATCTTCAATAACGGGTTAGGGCAAAAATGAAATACAGGGAAAGCGTATGCTTCTGCAACCTGTCAATTTAAGGCTGTGGCGAACATGAAGATAACCGATTTGAAGTGCGCAATCATCGGGCAGAACCCCGTCGTCCGCGTAACGACCGACGAGGGAATAAGCGGAATCGGCGAAATCGAGTCCCCCAAGACGTACATCAAGCCCCACGTCCTGTTCTACAAACCCTACATCGTGGGACAGGACCCAACTGATGTTAATAGAGTCCTGTTCAAAATCAAGAATCTGGGCAGCTACAAGCCGTGGGGCAGCGCCGTGTCCGCAATCGAAATGGCGCTATGGGACATCGCTGGAAAAGCCTCGGGACTACCCGTTTACAAGCTCCTCGGAGGGAAAATCAGGGACAAGGTCCGCGTCTACAACGGCGGAGTAAGGTTCCCGATGAAAGGGACCGCGCCCGAGGACTACGCCGACGTCATGCAGAAGATGAAGGACGCCAAGGAGGGCTTCACGATAATTAAACAGGCCGTCGGCTTCCACGGCGGAATGCACCATGCGATGCCCGACTTCTTCTACGGCGAGGTCGAAAATGGTTCACCCTACATAAGTCGCGGTCTACTAACAGAAAAGGGGTTCAAGTACGCCGTCGCGTGCGTCAAAGCCATGAAGAACGTTCTGGGAGACGAGGTTGGACTCGCACTCGACTGCGGACCAGGCTGGGTGGTGCCATCAGCTATAAAGTTCGCAAAGGCTCTGGAGCCGCTGAACGTGATGTGGCTCGAGGACATGATAACGGGCGACTACACGCCGTACACTTTGGCTGACGTGTACCGCGAGGTCACCCGTTCAACAAGCACTAGCATCCACACGGGCGAGCAAATTTACCTCAGGCAGAACTTCAAGGACATCATCGAGAAGCACGCCGTCAACATCATCGGACCCGACCCGTGCGACGTAGGCGGCATCTCGGAGCTCAAGTGGACCGCCGAGTACGCTGACCTCCACGGAATCCTCGTGGCACCCCACGGAGTCTTCAACGGCCTGTTCGGCCTCGCAGCCCAAGTACACATGTGCGCGACTCTGCCCAAGAACTACATCGCCTTCGAATACCCGATTGGGCGGCCAGAGTGGTGGTACGACATAGTCAAGGGGCTGCCGAACCCCGTCGTCAAGGACGGCTTTATAGAGGTCTGGGAAAAGCCGGGCATGGGCGTCGAGTTCAACGAGAAAGCCGCGAGGAAGCACTTGCCCGAAGGAGACGAAGACTTCTTCGATTAAGGAAGGGATCGAGGACTAAAAAAGCAGCCACGAAATCGCGCAAGGTATAAAAGACCTCTTTTGCTAAACTGCATGACCCAACATGTCCCGTAAAAAACCGTCTTCCAGAGGGGGCGGTGATAGGCAGTACACCGTTTCGATTGTCAGGGGGGACGACATCGTAGACCGCGTGACCAAAGCCATTGAGCTCGTCGGCGGCATGGCGAAATTCGTCAAGAAGGGCGACAAGGTCCTCATCAAGGTCAACCTCGTCGACGGCAGTCCCTACGAAACGGGCGAAACGGTCCACCCCGAAACCGTCCGCACCATAGTGAAGATGGCGAAGGCGGCAGGAGCCTCGCAGGTCCTCGCCGGAGACGCCATCACGTCGTGGGACATGACCCTTTACGACGCTGTCGCAGCAATCGTCAGGGAAGAGGGCGGCGAATGGGTCAACCTCGATAAGAGCCCACGAGCCGAGGTTACCGTTAAAAATCCCGTTTTCTTCGAGAATCTTAAGGTCGCTAAGGAGCTCGTCGAATGCGACGTGCTGATTAACGCGGGCGTGCTGAAGACTCACCACTTGGCCGGCGCGACTGTCGCAGTCAAGAACATGTACGGCGTCCTCGACATGCAGGACCGCATGAACTACCACCATCTTGACAGGATTGAAGAGGTCATCGTGGACCTGAACCTCGTCAAGCCAGCCAGCCTAGTCGTCGTCGACGGGGGGTACTCGACACACCACCAGCCCGCGTTCGAGGTCCACAAAATGGACCTAGCCATGGCGGGAAACAACGCAATTCTGGTTGACGCTGTTGCTGCAAAGATTATGGGAGCGGACCCGAAGGCCCTGCGGTACCTGAGGTGGGCGGAGGAGCGCGGCTTAGGCTCAGCCGACATCGAGAAGCACAGAATCGTGGGATTGACGATCGAGGAGGCTTTCCGTACGAAGACAGTGAACAATGTGGACTTCGTCAACAGGGAAAGCCAGAACGTCAAAATAATCAACGGAGGCGCCTGCACAGGCTGCTACGGACGCCTCTCAACCATGCTGCTGCATGAGCACGACATCAACTCCGCGAAGGCGAAGCTCTACGTGCTTATGGGTCCGCAAGCCAAGCCGCCAGCCCCCATGGAGGAGGGCTCAGCCTGCATACTCTGTGGCAACTGCCTCGCCCCCACCTTCTACAACAATCTCAAGGGAACCTTCGTCCCTGGCTGCCCACCCAGCCTCGAAGACTTCAAACAGGCGCTAAGCAAGTATTTAGCTCCCCGGAAACGGCTTTCGCGCCGCGAATGGCAAAAAATCCTCAAGAAGATGGAGAAAAGAGGGTTCAAGAGTCCACACGGTCCGCCACCGTTCCTTCCCCCCAGACCCACAGGCGAAGAAGGACACGGACCGCCTTTCTAGCGTCGTGTGCGCATCTTTGCGGGCTGAAACCTTAAATACCGTGTCTCAGTATCAAAGTTGTACCTCAACGGGTGTGGTGTTGATGTCCCGCCAATTTCGAAGCGTCCGCGAAGGACCTCATTCAAGAAAACCTTATTATACAGATTAATCGTTGACCCAGTTGCGCTTCTGGTGACCTATTTCTCGACGGGGCAAATCGTAGGTTCAATCGCGGCAGTGATCATCATCGAAGCCTTCTCTACCGCCTTCTACTACGTACTCGACAGAAAAATGTAGCCCCAAACCCTCAAAAAATCACAAAGCCCGTACACAGCATAGTGAAGTATACACGGATTTGCGCCCCATAACAACAGAAAAAATGCGCCGCAAATCAGATAGGTCATGGGGGTGGTCAGCTTTTCTGACCCGCCTATATATAGCCCCCCTCTAGACTGGCTGGCTGGATGACACTCAAACGCAAAATTCCGTTGATACTCAAAACAGACCAGACGCAGGCAACAACAGGCCAAATGAACCTACGGAGGCAGGTTTCTTCGGAGCTTTCGGCTCATCTTAACGAATGCCAGAAAGTTATCTTTGCTCATCTCGTAGGGCAGGCTCCCCTCGGAGCTGAGGATGAAGCCGCCTCCCGGAGAACCAATCTTTAGTCTGTCGACGATGTGTTGTCTCATTTCCTCGACGCCCATGAAGCCGATGTGCTTGCTCAAGCCGCCCTGAAGGCACAGTCGGTCGCCGAACCGCTCCTTCAGAACCGCAAGGTCCATGTTGTCGGACGGACCAATCGGATTCAACACGTCCAACCTCGCGTCGACAAGCAAAGGAACAATAGCATTGATGTTCCCGTGGCTGTGCATGTTCACGTAGGCTCCGTGCCTGTGCGCCAGCTCGATGGCCTTCCTGTGCCATGGGAAGATGAGCTCCTCGTAGAGCTTCGGGTTCATGAACGTCCCCTTGTTGTAGCCCAAGTCGTCGACCCACCCAACCATCATCGCGCCCCGCTCCAGAAGGTTTCTCTCCGCCCGCAGATTGAACTCGCCGACCCTCGCTATTATCTTCTCGAAGAGGCGCCTGTTGCAGTAAAGGTCCTTAAGCACAACTTCGAGCGGTCCACGCAGGAAGTACCAGACGCCCGAGAAGAACCCGTTTATGCTGCAGAATGGGAAGAAGCCCCTTTCCGCCACGTACTTAATGGACTCCTCGAGGCCCTCGTACCTTCCGGGGTCGTCGGGGTCGGGGAGAACGAGCTTGTCAAAGTCGTCCTCGGATTCAACGGGGTACTTCACGTACTCCCTGACCCAAGTGGTCTCGGACGAACCCACCCGCCACACAGCACCCGTCTCCCACTCGTCCAGAAACCTCCCCGAATCAGCCTTCGTCCTGCTCTTGACCCTGAAGCCTCCGCCGCCGACACCCACGGTGAAGATGTCTAAAAACTCAGCCTCCCTCAAGCTCTCGCTGAACTGGGCAACCACCCTCCTAGATGACGAAGACTCGACTGCCGAGTTTCGCTTGGCTTTCTGACCCGCCTTTTTCATCAAAGGCGTAAACTTCGCCCTCGCCATCTCATTCGTGAAATCAATGACCTGAGGCACAACGCGAGGCTCCTCGTGACGCAAAGCCGCCAAGATGCACTCGAACCTGTCCGCCATGAACCCGCCGACCGTTCCTATTCGTGACCGACGCATCTAAACGTCCAGTGTTCATAATTGTAAGAAAACAGTTAAAATTTTCGATGCCCTTTTTCGGATTTATGGGTCTCAAGCCTTTTTTATAATTAAGTTAACTTCTTTGGCGAATAGAAGTTTACGCCAATTGCAATTCTTTTATCTTCTATTCTAGTCGCCCATTATGCAAGACCACGCATATTTTTGAAAAACCTTATATTCACGGTGAGTTAACTAAAATCAGCTCATCGAATTTACAGAAAAGAAAGGAGAAAAAAAGAAAAATGTCGAAAAATGTAGCACAGGTTGTTAGCAAAACGTCAGAAAAAACAATCGAAGAAATAGCCAGAGAATCAATCCCCCAAATTTGCGTGATAGGCGCTGGGGGAGCAGGATGCAACATCGTATCGTGGATGAAGGAAAAGGGAGTCGCAGGAGCAAGAATCTACGCTCTGAACACCGACGCCAAACACTTGAGCATAACCAACGCTGACCAGAGAATCCTCATAGGATACCAGACGTGCGGAGGACTCGGAACAGGAGGCTTCACAGAGCAAGGCACCAAAGCCGCGGAAGAAAACGCAGGAGACATCGAGAAAATCGTCGCAGGCTCAGGACTAGTCTTCATAACAGCAGGACTAGGCGGAGGAACAGGCACAGGCGCATCGCCAGTCATCGCCCGAATCTCGAAGGAACTCGGCGTCCTAACCCTAGGCGTAGTCACCATCCCGTTCCAGGTCGAAAGGACGAGGATGGAGAAAGCCAAGGAAGGACTAGCCAGACTCGTAGAAGAATGCGACGCGGTGGTCGTCATAGACAACTCGAGACTGAGGAAAATGGCTGGAGCGCTGCCGCTTTCAGAGGCGTTCGCGGTCGCAAACGAGCTGATAGCCAACTTCATCAAGAACATCGCTGAAACAATCGCAATCCCAAGCCTCGTAAACTTGGATTTCGCGGACCTGAAAACGATTATGACGGGAGCAAAAATCTGCGCAATCGGAATCGGCGAAGGACAAGGAGACACGATGGTGGAAGACGCCATTGAGAAGGCGTTGAACAACCAGCTCCTCGACATCGGCGACCTAAAGAAGAGCGAAGGCGGACTAATCCACTTGGAAGGCGGCGACGACATGACGCTTGAAGACGTTACCAAAGCAGGCGAAATCCTCATAGGCCGAATATCGCCAACCGCAAGAGTCTCTTGGGGCGCAAGGGTCAACAGCAAACTGGAAGGCACAATGCGAGCCACGATCGTACTAGGCGGAGTCCAAAGCCCGTTCCTAGAAGCAGCAATGGCGCCAGTGCCCCTGATGCAGCCTACAGGCCCGGGAATGGAAGCCGAGGTCGTAAAGCAACCTGCACCCAAAAAGAAAGGGTTCTTCGGGTTCTAAACTGGAACCGACCAAGGCTCCTTGGAGATGAATGACGTGTCCTCTGAACTAGTCGTCGGCTCCATCATAATCTTCGCAGCGTTCGCGGTGGCACTCATCCTCTACATCGCAGCCAAAGCCTTCAAATCGCCGAACATATTCTACGCGCCACAGGAAGCAACCCCAGCCCTGGCAGCGCAGCTAACGTGCCCGAAGTGCCGGTCGCGGAAGCTGAAGCCAACGGGCGGCTATAATCTGGGCTGCGAGGTCTGCGGCTTCGTCTTCAGCGTCGGCGTGATGAGAAAAAGAGAAACAGAATAAAGCAGCCACAACACGCGAAAAACGGGATGATGCTGAGAACAACCCTCAACATCCCCCACCCAACATTTTAAAAACAATTTTTCGAATCATAACGTTATTTTTATGACTTCAGTCCTCTCTTTCGCCTCTCCCTCACCGTTTTCTCAATGGTTAACTTGACCTGTTCGACCGCGGTTCCTAAATAATTCTCGGGGTCAAGCGCTGCGTCAACCTCTTTTTTGCTGAGAAAACGGCATACGGTTTTGTCTTTCAGAAGGGCATCCCTGAAGGGCGTTCTCTCGTCTTCGCTCTTTATTGCCAGCTGGCGTTCAAGTTCGTGAGCTTCCTGTCTATTCATCCCTTTTCTCACAAGGGCAATCATGACGGCTTCAGCCATCACGCGCCCCCCCGTCATGCCGATATTCTTCTTCATTCTTTCGGTGTCGACTTCCAGGTTGGACAGTATGTTGACCATCAGAAGCAGCATGTAGTCGACGAGGATGCACGCTTCGGGAATCACGAACCTTTCAGTAGACGACTGCGTCAGGTCTCTTTCCTGCCACGTCGGAACGTCCTCAAGAGCTGGCACCACCAACCCCCTCATGACCCTCGCCAAGCCGCATATTCTTTCGCAGAGCTCGGGGTTACGTTTCTGGGGCATAGTCGAGCTGCCGACCTGCTTCCGCTTCTCGAACGGCTCAAAAACCTCCCCAATCTCGGTCCTCTGCAGCTCCCGAACCTCAGCAGCGAACTTGTCCAAACTCGAAGCCAGCAAAGCAAGCAGGCAGACCAGTTCAGCGTGCCTGTCCCTCTGAACTATTTGGGTCGAAACGTCTGCAGATTTGATGCCGAGCTTCTTCATCGCGAGGTTCTGAATTTCGACGGCCTTCGGACCCAGACCCGCTTGAGTTCCTACCGCTCCGCTCATCTTGCCAACGACCACACGTTTTTCGCACTCGCCCAGCCTCTCGATGTGTCTGGAAACCTCCCTCATCCAAACGGACAGCTTCAGCCCGAACGTGATGGGTAAAGCGTGCCGCCCGTGGGTCCTGCCCATCATAATCGTGCCCTTGTGGCAGTCAGCTGCCTTAAGGAGTACAAGCTCAAGCTCGTCCAACTTGTTTTTAATTACCTGTAAAGCTTCTTGTAGCTGCAGTGCCCTTGCGGAATCCACGATGTCGTAGCTAGTCGCCCCAAAGTGGACGTAGGCGCCGCTTGGCCCGCAGACCTCGGCGAAGGCTCTCACGAGCGACATGACGTCGTGCTTGATTTCCTTCTCGATTTCCTTCACTCGGCTGAGCTTCACGTACCTCGTCGAAGCCATGCTGACGATTTTCTCCGCGTCCGCGACGGGGATGTCGCCGACCTGACCGTGGGCCCAAGCCAGCGCCGCCTCCACGTCAAGCAACTTTTGGACGTAATTTTCTTCCTCGAAAATCCGGAGCATCTCAGGTGTCCCGTACCGGCCCGTGTCGATTGGAAGGATGGGCAACCGCATCGCCTCATGTCATAATTCGGAAGCGGTAAATAAATATCTTCCACTTCACAATTGTCCAACAAATACTGCGTTGATAGAATTAAGTTACTGCTGCCTTCGAGGAAAACGTGATGAAGAAAATGGCCATAGTGTACTCACCGAAGTTCCTGAACCACCACGTGAGTCGCGGTAACCCGGAGACGCCGAGAAGGCTTAAGGCGATAATCGAGGGAATAAGACAAAGCCATCTGCTAGAAAACGGAAACTGCGCGTTCATGAAACCAGGTCCGATTAGTCTTGAGGACCTGAAAAGCGTTCACAGCCCAGAATACATCGGGCACGTCAAGCATCTCTCAGAGTCAGGCGGCGGCTTACTCGACAAGGACACCGACACGACGGTTTCGAGGCAAAGTTTCGAGGTTGCCCGGCTTGCGGCGGGCGGAGCGGTCGAAGCCGCAGACAAAGTCGCATCAGGCGAGTTCAGAAACGCGTTCGTCCTCGCTAGGCCTCCGGGGCACCACGCGAGCCCCGGTTACGGTATGGGATTCTGCATCTTCAACAACGTCGCGTTGGCCGCGGACTATCTGGTGAGGAGACGCAATCTTCGCCGCGTCCTCATTCTGGACATCGACTCGCACCACGGCAACGGAACCCAAGAAATCTTCTACAGCAACCCGAACGTCCTCTACGTGAGCCTCCACGAGGACCCGACCGAGTTCCCCGAAGCGGGGTTCGCGGACGAAACCGGCGAAGGGCGGGGACTTGGCTTCACGGTCAACGTTGCCTTCCCGTTCGGCACGGGAGACGCGGTGTACTGGAAGGCCGTGAGGACACTTGTGTTGCCGATTGCGAAGCAGTTCAGGCCCCAGTTCGTTCTGGTGTCCGCTGGGTTCGACGGCCACTACAGGGACATCGTCGGCGAGCTCTCGCTTTCTTCTCGGGTCTACCCGATGATTTTTCAGGCGGTCCTCGACTTCGCGGAAAAAACGTGCAAAGGCAAAGTCGTAGCCGTGCTAGAGGGCGGTTACTGCCTCAGCGTCCTCAGAAGGGTCGTCCCCGCTGTCATCGGCCAGATGGCTGGGCAAAAAGCAATGCTTCACGGCGAGTCTCCTCCTTTGGACTCAAAAATACAGAAGCAGGCAGAAAAAAGCTTAAAAATCGCGAAAAAGGTTCAGTCTGAGTTTTGGACCCTTTAGCGCCAACGAGTCCTATTTGGCTGCAATTTTTACTCGATGACTTCAATGGCGTTTTCTGGGCATTGGCTTTCGCAGGCTCTGCAGATGAGGCACTCGTCGACGTTGACTGCTGACGACTTGCCATCCTTGAGTTCGTAGACGCCTACTGGACACACGTCGACGCATGTTCCGCAGCCAGTGCATTTGTCCAAGTTTATCTTGATTTTAACCAACTACACTTCACCTTCCGAAATTCCAATGACATGGCTCTACGTCGAATAAAAGCTTTTTGGGACAACAAGTAACGAAGACGCCTTGACCGAAACGAAAAGAATCATGTTCAAAACTATCCTGAGGGAGGCATTTGTAGATGTGCCCAAACCTTAAAACGAGCACTTATGTTTTTCAGGATTTTTTTCTGAAAGTCGGTCACCGATTTCTCAAGTTTTTTTGTGATTTGTTCCAGTCTATCAGCTATTTGGCTTAGATTCTTCTCGTATTGAGTGAGAGACGAGAGTAAAAGTTCTGTGTAGCTGACGGGATTTACGCTTCTTTTTTTTTCAACGTAGTCTGCATTAGCTTTTTCTCCCCAAAAAAACACGAATAAAGATGCCAATCTATAATCTCTAAATATTGTGTAACCGTCGCTCAACGAAACACGGTAACAATTTTATCGGCAATTGAAACATTTTTCAATGCATTAGTCGAGAAAAAGGTGGAATTACACGTTTTTTACGGCAAGCGACCGAACAAGATTCAGTAGAACGGAATCGTCGGAAAAGATTGCTCTACAATTATCAAAATCTGGTGCAAGACTGTTGGGCTGAAGGTTAGTTAGCAGGAACTGCTGTTCGTCGATACACAGAAATATCATTGGCAACTCGAAATTCGCCTGTTGGACATTACACGTGTATCTCAGTTCGCTCAGCATGTGCTGGTTATTCGAACCGTTCGGAGCAATTATCCAGACCTTTACTGACCGCTCAATAAGCTCATCGAAAAACTTGCTGAACTCCTTGTAAAGGAGGGTCAACCCGTTCTCGTTGGTCACCAAGTCAACAGTATGCTTCGCTTTAGAGAACATCCCCTGGATTTTCTTCAGAATTTGCTGCTCTCCGATGATGACCCACAGCTCCCCCTTGTGCAGGTTTTCGTCCCTTTTTGTCTTCCTGAAAGTTACGTCCAAAGTCGAGATTACGGAAACAAGGTTATCGACTTTGCTTTGGTAGGATTCTAAGTAAGTCTTGAAGGCAGCCTCAGGCGAAACTGGCGAGAATCTCCTTGGCTCTTCGGGAATCTCGACTACAAGGTTGATGCTGACGAGTTTCCTCAGGATGCTGTAGACCTTGGTCCTTGGGACGCCGCTTACGGCGCTTAGGGTTCTTGCGTTCGCATAACCCGCCTTGATGAGGGCGACGTAGATTTTCGCCTCGTACTCGGAGAGTCCAAGATAATCGCATAATCCCTGCCATGTGTTATCGTGCTGCGTTTGCGTTATCTCCCAGCTTCCCCTTGTCATGGTGATGTAAACCACCACTATTTATCCCTTTTTTTATGTGATTTTATGTCTGATGTAACTGTCACTAGCAACTACTTGGCGACAGTTACAGAACAACGCCATGCTGCCCAGAGGCGAACAAGCGCCAGCATTTTGGTTAGGAATTTTAATAGAATTATTGAGGTCTTCCGCGGTTTTTAAGAATTATTTTTAATCTGAATTGAGTCGGGGTCAGAATTCGAAAAGTCTTTAATGGATTTCTTCTTTGAGCCTCAGAATCGTTTCCTCTATCGTGTTTTCCGCGCGCTCTTTCATCCGGTCGTACTCGTCCAGCATCTTCCTACGGGCCTCGGCGGTGATTTCCTTGCGGAGGAACCTTGCTTCCGCCCTTTGTACGTCGTTTTTCATGGTCTCAATCTCCTGTTCCGCCTTCTTGAGATTCTTCATCCGCTCTGAGTGCTGCTCGCTGGCCGTCGCGATCTTGTCGCTGAGCTGCGACAGCTCCTTTTCGAGTCTCGAAATGTGGTCGTCCACTGAACTTTTCCTCAGCCGGTACTTGCGCCTGGAAAGCTTACCCTTTTCGGTCTGGGCTTCCATCGCCTCCAAGTCCGACCTCAACCTTCTCCGCTGCTCATACAGGTTGACGAAGTCCTTGAGCAGGCTGGAGGTGAAGGGGGCCGCAGCTGCTGCTGTGGGCGAAGACATGAACCTTCTCCGGGTGAAGTACACTGCGCCGAAGGCAGCAATCGCTATTCCGGTCCAGAGGGCTGGCCTGAAAATTGCCCAAAGGATGAAGTACTGGTACTGCAGGACGATGATTGGGTCGCTGATCTGGGTGAAGTTGGCGTCATCGTACTCTACGGTGACCGAGAGGCCCGTTTTCTGGACTAGCGAGGGAGTCTTCGAGGCTGCCCCGTATTCTGCTCCTTCGGGCAGGGAAACAGTGAGCTTGGACTCTTCCACGTACCAGTCGGAGGGCTTGCTCAATGCGACGTTGAGGACGCAGTCTTGCCATCCGCTTTGCGTGATATACGCGTTGGACGGGAGGTTGTACGAGATCATGAGACTCATTTTGTTCTGGACATTCAGAGAGTTTCTCAGGTATATCCTGACGGACGTGAACGTTTCATAATTTACGACTGTCAGGCTGGTGGACCCGTACGTCCCGAAAATGTCCTGAACCGATATTGATGAGGCGTTCAGGGGTATGTAGAAAAAGAACAGACGTAAGCTTGCGTTCGAGTTGTTGATTACGACGCATTTGTCGGTGGCTGAGATTCCTCCCCATGCGTTAATCTTTATGTCTCTCTCCCAGTTCTCAATCACGTAAGTGTAATTGACCGCGGATTCGCCATTGTCCTCGACTCCGCTGAGATTGACCGCTTGGACGTTCAGAGGTGAATCAGCTTTCGCCGCTTTGCCGTATGCGGCTCCCACGCACAAGAAGAACATTAGGAACAGCCCACTTGCCCTAAGCAGCGAACGTTGCGTCACCAATTTCCTGTCCAATCCTCTCAACCTTGAATCGGGGAACCACATCTTATTTTAGAGGAAATATGTTAGTCTATTGTCTTTTAAATTTATGTATTTTTAGACCCAGAACCACCATTCTCCTTCAGGTTGATGAGTCAGAATTTCAAGTCGTAGCTGCATCATTCTAATGACATAAAATTTCGTATGTTGATTGCTGCATGTCCGAAAAACGATAACTGAATCGTTAAAAAGTAGATGACGCTTTTTACTGAAGACGATTGCTCTTTTTTGTTGGGGTCGGCTTCGTTTCTGCCTGTCTTATGTAGTAGTTTTCGCCCTTCTTCGCCCCGAAGCTTCTTACGCCCTTCTCTTTGAGCTGCTTCTTGAGCTTCGCTGCGTGGCTGCTTGAGATTTCGCCCTTCTTTTCGAGGTAGTTGATGACTTCCACGGCCTGTTTTTCGTCGTCGCACCTCCTCAGGAAGTCGACGACGCCGGGCTCGTAGCCCTCGAACGTGCTGGAGTCTTCTTTACCCTCACCTTCGGGTTCTGAACGAGGAGCTTTTATCGAAAGACGGTTCTTTTCGCTGGTCATCTCATCCACCAGATGAGGAAACATCCTCTTGAAGCGCTCTTTCTCCATTTCCATCTTGTTGCACTTGCTTACGGAGAGCTGTAATATTTTCCCTCTTATATCTTAAACGGTGTATGTAACGGGACTATACAGAACCCCTGAAACCTTCAGCCTCTCTGGCAAGGTCCCTTTTATCTGAGCCGACGTTGATGTTGTCCCAAGGCAAGGACTCGCCGAAATTCTTCTCCCGCAGGTAAGTCTCGATTCGGGTTCCAGTCTCTTTCATGGCACGCCTCCAAGCCCCCAGACCCCCGCCGTGGACTGAGGCAAGCTCGATTGTTCTGCCGATTTCCCTGCCGCCGAGGCTCAGGAAGGCTTGGATTTGGGCGTGGCGAGCGTCAATCCCCTCCATCACGAACCTTCTGTCGCCTCTGAACAGCTTCCTTAGAAGTTTAAGCTTCCCCCTTATGTCAGGCACAGACGCCATCTTCTCCCACTGGAAAGGCGTGTGAGGCTTGGGAACCAGCGGGTTCACGCTGAGGTGAACAGCCTTCAGTCCGTACCCCGCGTCTGCGATGCGTCTTGAAAGGTCAGCTACTGCTTCGACGTCCTCATCATCTTCTTTGGGCAGTCCGACTATGAAATACAGTTTCAAGCGATTGACGCCTTGGCTGAGAAGAACCTTGGCGGCGCTGACCAAGGCGTCCGCGTCCATGCGCTTGCACGTAACCTCGAGTGTTCTGGGCGACGCCGCGTCGGGCGCCATCGTGACGCTCCTCTGCTTCCCCTTCACAAGCAGCTTAGCCAGATTTTCGGTGACGCTTTCCGGCCTTATCGAGGGAATCGATAATTCGAGCCCGCGGGAAACGGCGAATTCGCAGGCATCCTCAAGGCGCGAGTAATCGAAGACGCTGGCGCCGATGAGCGAAACCTTGCCTACGGGCGTCAACCTTGTTCCCTCCTCGACGATTTCCTCGACCCTCGCAAGGCTTCTCTCACGCCTCGGGCCGCTGATGTGCTTCAGCAGGCAGAACCGGCACCGCCTTCCGCAACCTCGGGTCTCCTCCACCGTGAGTGCTTTGCCGAAAATCGTCATGTACGGGCTGCGGTCGTCGACGGTTGGAACCTGCTGCGCCACCGGGTGAAACGCGTCGTCGAGGCTGCGCGCCCAGACCCTTTCCGTCGGGTTCGAAACCTGCGGGACATACACGCCTTTTATATCCGAAAAATCCTCTATGCGCCTTCGGTCTTGTTTGCAGGTTTTTAGCTGGTCAACCAGTTCATCCATTATGGGCTCAGCTTCGCCTATGACGAAGAGGTCGACGAAGTCTGACATTGGCTCAGGGTTAGCCGTCGCGCACGGGCCGCCAGCGACAACGATTGGGTCCCCGTCCGTCCTGTCTTCCCTTCTCGGCGGTACGCCTGACCTCCGCAACGTCTGGACAACGTTGGTGTAGTCCTCCTCGTACTGGAGGGTGAAGGCTGCGACGTCGAACTTCTTCAGGGGCTGGTTGGACTCGAGACTCGTCCAGGGCTCCCGCAGCGTGGGCACGAAGAAGCGTTCGCAGAGAACATCTCCGCGCATGTTGAACAGGGTGTAAAGCAGCTTAACCGTAAGCCCGCTCATGCCCGCCCGGTAGACGTTGGGATAGCAGAGCCCGACTCTGAGGTCTACCTTCCGCCAGTCCTTCTTTACGACGTTAGCCTCGGGCACCACGGTCAACCTGAAACACCATCCGAATAAACTTAAAAACGAGCCGTTGCCATTAAGCCTAACTGAAGAGCAGCTTAAAAGGGCACAATTCTTTCGATTCAGTTGACTTTAAAACGGTTTTCTAGAAAAAAGTAAAAATAGATTAGGGGCGCTTGACGCCTAACTGGCTTCTTCTTCGTCATCGACCGCTTCAGGTTCTGCTTCAGCTGCTGTTTCTGCTGCTTCAGGCGCTGCTTCAGCGGTTGCCTCTGGTTGTGCTTCAGCCTCGGTTGTCGGTTTTGAGATGAGGCTCGTTTTCCTTATGCCCACGTGGCGTAGTGGCGAGATTTTCTTCGCCTCGTTGTAGATGTCGGACGCAATCTTTCCAAGGACGATTTCCTGCACAACTTGGTCGAACGTGAGCGACGCCGTTTTGGCTTCGATTATCCTCTGCATGATTGCGCGTATCTCTTTTTCCTGCGAAGTCCTTATTCTCGTAAGAGTGAAGGCGCAAGCCGAGATTCGCATCTTGTAGCCGTCCTTCGTGGTGACGGCGATGATGCGGTCGATTCTTGTGGTCCTCCTCCTGACAAGGCTTCTCAGGTAGTCCCTCGAGTATTCGTGCCCCTTGAAAATGGTCAGAGCCCGCTTCCCGTCCACGCCGACCACCTGGAAGTACATCTTCAGGTACTGGTGGGCGAAGTCCTCAGTAATGTCGTACAAGGTGGACTCGACAGTCCGTCCGATGATGTTTTCAGTATCGTCCGTGGGTATGGACCCGATTTCAGCGCTTCCGAAGTATCCCGGAGCGACCACGCTGTACCACTTCTTACTGCGCCACTTGTCCTTAACGCGGCCTGGTTTTGACACTCGCAACACCACTTGGTGACTCATGTTATTGAAAAA
Organism: uncultured Candidatus Bathyarchaeia archaeon; assembly: GCA_964580405.1. Taxonomy (GTDB): domain Archaea; phylum Thermoproteota; class Bathyarchaeia; order Bathyarchaeales; family DTEX01; genus JAGTRI01. Next base: position 17,695 of record CAZOKM010000014.1, read on the forward strand.
AATGAAGTATTAAAAGGTTTAGTGACCAACTCCGAGCGCCTCTGATACCGCACGTTTATATTTTTGCCATTTGTTTTATCTAGGAAGCAACCGGAGTCCTCGGTATGATTGACGTTAAGATCATTCGAACAAACCCCGACCTCGTCAGGGACAACCTGAAGCGGCGGAACGACCCAGAAAAGCTGGCGCTTCTAGAGGCGTTCATCGAAGCCGACAAGAGATGGAGGCTTCTGCAGACCCAAATCAACGAGCTGAGGAGGAAACGCAACGAACTAAGCGCAGGCATCGCCAAGCTTAAGAAGGAAGGCAAGGACGGAGCGTCCCTCCTCGAGGAAGCCGACTCGGTTCAGTCGAAAATCGCCAAGCTAACTGCCCAAGTTGAGGAAATGGACCAGAAGTCTCAGACCTTGCTCAAAAAGGTGCCGAATCTGCTTCACGAAACTGTTCCCTACGGCCGGGACGAGAACGAGAACGTCGAGGTTAGGCAGTGGGGAGCTCCTCCTAAGTTCGATTTTGAGCCGAAGAACCACCTCGAACTCGTTATGAACCTTGGACTCGTCGACGAGGAAAGGGCGAACAAGGTCGCGGGGACAGGCTTCTACTACCTGAAGGGCGACTTGGCGCTCCTCGACCTCGCTATCCAGAGGTTTGCCATTGACCACATGATTAGGAAGGGGTACACTCTGGTTGAGCCTCCCTTCATGTTGCGGAGGGAGCCGTACGAGGGAGTCACGGACTTGTCGGACTTCGAGACGGTCATGTACAAGATTGAGGGCGAGGACCACTACCTCATCGCTACAAGCGAACATCCCCTCGCAGCCATGTTCATGAACGAAACCCTGAACGTTGACGAGCTTCCGGCGAAGTTCATCGGAATCAGCACGAACTTCAGGCGCGAGGTTGGCGCTCACGGGAAATACACGAAGGGCTTCTTCAGGATGCACCAGTTCAATAAGATTGAGCAGTTCATCTTCTGCCTGCCGGAGCAGTCTTGGGGGTTCCACGAGGAGCTCCAGAAGAACTGCGAGGATCTCTACAGGGAGCTCGGCTTGCACTACCGGGTCGTGAACGTGTGCACGGGGGACATCGGGACCGTCGCTGCCAAGAAGTACGACACCGAGGTCTGGATGGCGGACGGGCACTTCAGGGAAATTGGCTCGAACTCGAACTGCACGGACTACCAGGCCCGCAGGCTGGGGATCAAGTACCGCGAGGGCGTCGGGAAGCCTCCGAAAGACTACGTTCACACGCTGAACAGCACGGCCCTCGCCACAAGCCGCACCATGATGGCTATTCTGGAGCAGCACCAGCAGAAGGACGGCTCAATCCTCGTCCCCGAGGCTCTGAGGCCGTACATGAACGGGAAAAAGAGTTTAAGCAAAAAGTAACAGAATATGTCTGGGTGACGCCTGTTGTCGCCGGACATTGTGGGCATAGGTGAAGTCATAGTTGATTTTGTAGCCACCGAGCCAGTATCCTACATTGAGGTGCCTGCCTTCCAGAAGTGCTTCGGCGGGGCGCCCATGAACACCCTAGTCGGAGTCGCAAGGCTGGGCTCAACGTCCGGCGCCATAACCGCTGTCGGAGACGACCCGTTCGGCAAGTTCCTCGTTCAGGAATTAAAGAAGAACGGTGTGGACGTTTCGCGCGTAAGGGCAAAGAAGGGCACCCTCACGACCTTAGCGTTTGTGGCCAACGACCCCGAGACGGGGGAGCGCTCGTTCATGTTCTACCGCAAGCCGTGGGTCAGCGGAACCTCGGACAGCTCCCTGTCCGTCGGCGACGTTGACTTCGAGTACATCGGGAAAGCCAAGATTCTTCACGTGTCAGGCTTCGCGTTGTCGCAGAATCCATCCAGAAAGGCGGTGCTTGCCGCCGTCAGACACGCAAAGAAGGAGGGAGTAAAGGTCTCGTTCGACCCGACCCTCAGGGTTGACGTGTGGAGCTCGGAACAAACCATCCGCAGGTTCTACGGCCAGATACTGAAGCAATCAGACATAGCAACCTTCTCTCGGGAAGAGGCGGCGTTCATCTTCGGCACGGACAACTCGGAAAAGGCGGCGCAAAAGGCACTAAAGTACGGCGTGTCCCTCGTCGGCATAAAACTCGGTTCGGACGGAGCCCTTGCAGCGACGAAGGACGGAAGAAAGGTTCACGCGCCCGCCTTCAAGGTTAAAGCCGTGGACACAACGGGTGCGGGGGACGGCTGGAACGCGGGGCTGCTGGTCGGCCAACTGAAAGGGTGGAACCTCGAAACCTGCGTCACCGTCGCCAACGCCGTAGGCGCACTGGTTGTCACCAAACGCGGCGCCATCACCGCCCTACCGTACAAGAACGAGCTGAACGGCTTCCTCAACCAGAACAACGTGAAACTGGCAATCTAGCAAAACCCGTTTTCACAAACAACCCCGAGCGTCAAAAGGGCCAAATGCATTTTTGGTCAAATTGCACGGATGCTACAGAACAAACATGCCGTAAAATAGTTTGTTTTTCACAATCCCTAGCAATGTCGCACAAAACAAAAACTCGAATGTCACACAAATCAGATAGGGCTTGGCGGGATTTGTTGTTCAAACAAAAAAAGACCTTTGTTGAATAAACCAGACCAGACGAACCTGAAAGAAAATGGCGGCTCTTCGTTTGTTCCCTTTTTACAAAAAGGAATATATATCCATGAATACTTGAAATAAATCACCCTCCGACTGGAGAACCGAAAAGTATTCAGGGTATAAAAGTAGGGCAAAAAATTTGGCGAACATTTTAAAGCGTATAAGAGGGAAACCTTCGGCTGCGTCAGTCCAGAAGCAAAGGGTGGCTGCGCCTGCCCAGAGGCGTTTGGACGAGGCGAAGCCTGCTTCCCAGACGAAAGGCAACCTAGTTCCCCTCTCGGAGGTCTCAATCAAGGACCTCGACAACGAGGTCGACGGGTACCTTAAAGAGTTCCAGTCGTACGTCAAGAGAGTAAAAGAAATATCCCTGAGCCTCGAAGAGCTCGGCAAGCTCACGAAAACCGGCGAAATCCCGGAAACCGCGCACGCGCTCATCATGGACGAGCTGGGCAACCAGCTGTCTGTGGCTGTCGAGGACATTTTTAGGCTGCGAGAATCCCTAGAGTTAGCCAAGGCGAAGGCCAAGCTCGAATGGGCGAAGGAGAAGGTCAGCACGCCCGCGCCAACGGCGCCCGTGATTGCAGCCCCTCGGGCACCAAGAAACGAGAACCTCCAGTACGTCCGCGCGTACTCGGACGTCATTCAAAGCGACTTCTTCGCCGACGAAGCTTCCCGGGTGAAGATGGTTTCAGTGGGGTTTCAGAGGTGGGAGTACTTGATTTTGAAGATTGACTCCGCCCTGTCGACTCTGCCCATTGAGGACGAAACGGGGATAATCGAACAGTACCTTTCGCTGATTAAAGAGAAATCTACACTCGGGCCCAAGACGGCTGAAATGGAGAGAGCCTTCTCGCTGTGTCGGCAAAGGCTCGTATCAATCTCCGATGGCTGGGCAGCCCTGAGACGAAGCAAAATCGAAAAAATCATGAACCTTGAGATTGAGGCGTCGCAGGCGAAGGACGAAATTAAGGAGCTCGAAGTCCGGTACTCGGTGGGCGAAATTTTTCAGCAGCTTTACGAAGTGAGGATTAGCTCTTTTCAGACGAACCTTAAAAAGGTCGAATACGAAATTACGGAGTCAAGGTCGTTAATGGACGACATGGACATGAAGATATTCAGGTGCTCAGAACTGCTGAGGGAGACCCAATGAGTATCCACAAGAAAATAGTCTTCAGCGCATTTCTCGCCCTAACCGTATTGCTGTCTCAAGAAATTTATGGGATAACATACCTAAACAACGGGTTAAACGTTATCGGAGCCCAAGCTCTGCTGAGACCAATAGCCGATGGCCCGAGGTATAACGTGACATTATGGGTGAGAGATTGGCTGAACAGGACTAGTTACGCGAACGTCAACGTCACGATCTTCGACGCCCAAGCGCAGAGGTCAACGAGCTATCTCACCAACCAAACGGGGTATGTCAACCTCAGGTTCATCGAAGCGGGCCTGTACGTCATTTCGGTCCAGAAGGCGAACCGAATCGTCGGGTACGAGGAAATCGGCATCGACCAGAACGCGACCCACCTGATCAGGACGTGGTCTTACGATTTCAACATGACGCTCACCGACAAGGACGGGAATCTCCTAGCGAACCATACAGTGATGCTTTACGAGCAGCAGGAGTTTGGGACGCCCAAGTTTTCGTACGCGTCGGGCACGGTCGTTAAGCGCCAGAACATAACTGCGATCACAGACGAACTTGGCACCTTGGTCAGGCAGGGAAAGACGGACAACAACGGAACCCTGAGCTTCATGAACCTCTGGAACGGAACATACAGGATGGCGATTGTAGGCGTCGAAACGGAAATCAGGGAATACATCCTTGGCGAGCTCGTGATTACAAAGGTTCCCGCAGCTTCAGGTAAAGGAATGATAAACTTCCAAAACACGTTGAACGTCACGTTACCGCTTCTCAGGGTCAACTTCGGTCTGCACTTGGTCGCAGCCTCCGATTATAACGTCACAGACGCCCAGGTCTTTATCCGCGATATGGACGGCAACCTCTTCTTCTCGGACAACACGAACGAGACGGGCTACGTTGAGCACGAGAATGTTTATTTCCTCAACGGAGACTTCGCAGTGACAGCTCGGTACGGCAACAGAACCATCGCCTACAAGGAGATTGAAATTAAAAAGTCAGAGTTTTTCACGATAGATTGTTGGATGTACAACCTGACCGTCACATGCCACGACCTTGACGGCGAACCTCTGGTTGGATACGTCGTTTTGTTGTACGACCAAGTCATCTTCTACTCTCCCACGAATGTCACGGTGATAACAAACGAGACGAGGCAACTGGTGAACTGGACGAAGACCGATTCAGATGGCGTTGCTTTGTTCACCGACCTTTGGAACGGGACTTACTGGATGACTGTGTCAAGTGGCGAAATCGTCAATGAAAGAATCATCAGCCTCCAAAGCATGGGGTCCGTCGTCGTTATTGGCCAAAAAACCTACATGTCGCTGAGGTTCGTCACGAGGACGTACCAGCCCCTCTCGGGGGCGCTCATCAGAGTCTACGACGACCAACAAAACCTCGTGTTTTGGGAGCACACGGACTCGAACGGTCACATCTTCCGTCAAGGCCTGCGCCTAGGCACCTACACGGTGAACGTCGAGTGGATGGGGACGCAGGTTGCGTCTCAAACAGTGAACATCCAAACCGACTACGGCAAAGTAATCCTTTGCGGGGTCTACAGCCTCTCGCTCCGCTGCTTGGACCAGTTTGGCAACCCGCTGTCGAAGGCAGATGTCCTGCTGGTGGCGCCAAACGAACGCATTAGGGCGGACACGGACACGGACGATACTGGCAGCCTCACGCTACTGCTTCCTCAGGGCTCTTACGGGATTACAGTGGACCACGGCATCTTCTCGGGCACGCAGACCGTCAACCTCAACAGCGACCAAAGCTACACGGTCAACTGCAGCATCAAATCGCTCATCTGGGTTTCGCTCGTGCTCCTCATCGTTCCCTTCGCGTCGTTCACCGTCCTTCTGGAAAGGAGGAAGCTGAGGACGCCCCTCGAAATCAGAAAATACAAGACCATGCTGGCGAAGCTGGAAGCCATGTACAAGAACGGCCAAGTCGAGTACAAAATCTATAGGAAAATCAGGGAAGAATACGAGGCTAGAATAATGGAGCTGGGAGGCAGAGAGATGCGATGAAGGCGTCGCGAATAGTCATCCTGATGGTTCTGCTGGCAATCTGTGGGTCTTTTGTCGCCGTGCCAGCCCGAGCTGCCAATGTGCTTCAGGGAACGGAGACTTTGCCCGTTTACTTGTCCATTCAGGTCAGAGACTACAACACAGGTATCGCAGTTGCCAACCTGTCTGTGACCTTTAACGTTTTTACCGATTGGGGGTACAAGCGCATCGTTAACCGCACCGACGAAATTGGGTATGTACAAATGTATCTGGGGGACGCTGAATCAAACTACGTTCCCAGCGACATGACGCTCAGAAACGTTGACTTGGCGGATAACTACACGCTGATTAAAGTTCAGAACGTGTTCATAGAGCAGCTTCAATTCTACTATTATGGTCGTGAATATTACGCGAACCATACAACATACACTCAGATGGGGATTGATTTTTCGAGCAGAGTCACAGCCGACAAGCAGTACATAGAGGGCACAGTATGGGTCCTTAAGGGAAAACTCGTCAGAGTCATCGACTGCGACCCAATAACTGGCGAAACACAAAGCCTCATCTTGACACCAGCGATTCTTACAGACATAGCCAGCAACGCCAGCGAATTCGAACACCTGTACTTCTTCCCGCTCAATTATGAAGTCACGGTCTACGACGGAACCACAACATGGTCAAACGTCAACACCGAGAAGCTGAGGTATCGCCAAGACCCCATTTCGCCGATGATAGTCACAGTGGACGAAAACACGACAACGGTCAACTGGATGTACCATGCGGCTGTTGAGGACGTGCAGCGTGCAACGTACAGCATGGACAAAGAGTTTGAATTCTTCAACTCCACAGGATACCCTCTTGACAAGGAATTCGAGGAATGCAACGCGATTAAAAGCCTCTGGAGTCGAGTCTTGAGACTTTACGAGGAAGGCCAGTACACGTCAGCCTTCGGCGGCGCCAAGACCTCAGACACGAAGTACGCCGACCTCATGAAGTGGCTCTCCGACAACAAAATCACAGCCGTGTTCACAGCGGTCGGTATAAGCCTGTTCGCGTACGGGTTTGGGTCATTGCTTTCGAGTTTTATTTTCGACGAACCGTCCCAAAACAAGATTCGGCTCTTCGTTAAAGTTGTGATCTTCTTCCTCGTCATGCTGATGTTCTCACTTTCGCATCCCTCCCTGAAGATAACCTTCGCTATAATGATCGGGAGCAGAAGCGTCAGCCTGCCCCTGTCCCTGATTGGCTGCTTCGTTATAGGCAGCATAACCTATTTCGCTATGCAGCTGCTGTCTGCGCGTCAGAAGACGATGACGGACCTTGCCCTGCAACTGGGCGTGAGAAGCATGAAACGCAGAAAGTCGAGGACGTTGCTGACCCTGATAACAATCGTAATCATCGTCTCCTCGGCCATAGTCTTCGTGAACATCACTACGAGTAGAGAAACAAAATTTGAGAAGCAGTGGATAGGCACTAACGTTTCAGGCGTCCTTGTAGAACCGGACACAACTGCAGCTCCAGTATCTGAATATGATGTGAACTGGACTCGCCAACAAGACTGGTGCAAGGAACTGTCCTATACTGAAGTGATACAGCCACAGGAGGAGTCGTCATCCGGTTCCGTCTTGGCTCGCAGAGTATACATCAACGCAGGAGGAGTGACCCACGAAATCATCGCGGTATTTATTGACCCCGCCTACATGGAAGAACACTATAACTTATCCAGTCACATAACGGGATTCTGGAACCAGTTTAAGGAAGGAGAGCCTGTAATCATCGTTCCATCCGACTTCAATATCTTAGTGAACCAAGTTGTCAGCATGACAATCACGGAGACAGTGATGTTCCCCGTCTCTAGGTCGGTGGGCGAGTTCCGCGTGGTGGGCGTTTTTGACCCTCAGACGGCCTTCAGCGACTTGGTGAAAATAGATAATTCTCCACTGTTTGATGACGCCTCAACGGTGGCTCTGATTCCATTAAAGTCCCTCAAAGACTCAGCACTCGTCGTTTCCGAGATAACGATTCTCACAAACGCAGGCTTCAACCCAGTTGACGTAGCAAAGGAACTCGCCTACACCCTCGCAGTCCCAACAGTAGCCAACCAGGACGGAATATCCCAAGAATTCGCGTGGTCAACAGATTTTTCAGTCACTGGACTCATCCCCTATTTACCACCGCTCGTGATCGCGGGGCTGATGATGTACACGACGATGGTGTCAGTCTTTGAGGAAAGGAAGAGAGAGTTCTCCACGTTGGCCACGCTTGGGCTTGACCCGAAGAACGCCTTCCAGGTTTTCCTCGTCGAGGCGCTACTGCTTGGAATGATGGGCACGTTCATCGGCTTCTTCGGCAGCTACATTCTGGGAGCCGGACTGTCGTTCATGTCTAGCTTCATGGCTACTCCAGGTATAGAAACCCTTGCGTTGCCGTTGGCTCACTGGTCGATGCCTTCGATCCTCGTTGCCCTCCTGACGGGCGTGGTCATGGTGTTCCTTGGAGGATACATCCCAGCTGTCAGGGCGCGCGGAGTAAGCCTCATGGGCAGAGAACAAAAACGCGAAATGGTCGGCGAACTCATAAGCTCCGGTGGCGCCACAACTTTGACGCTACCAATCAGGGAAAGCGTCCAGAACGGAGAGATGCTGTTCTCTTATGTCAGGGAGACCATCGGGAAATTTAAAACGTCGCTCGTGGACCCCCGCTCTGTCAAGGGAGAACTGTACAGGGACGGAACGTTCACCGTGTCCTTCGTCGCGCTGGGCGAGATGGCTCGGGTCACCGTGCCGTGCGAGATAAAGGGCGTGAGAGATGGCGACATCCTCGTTCCCGTCATCCAGTTCCCCGTGAGCTACCGCAGCTACGAGAGGATCAGGCAGATCACCCGAGACTTGGAGCAGTACATGATAGGGTTCTCCTCGTGGAAGGAGATGCAGCTGAAGATGACGATCATCAGAGAGGCGCCACACAAGGTCAAGACGATAGAGGAAATCATGGCTGAGATCAAGGAAATCGTGAACCAAGTCAAGGACTGCAGCAAGAAGATCAAGATACTGGATGGGCAGAAGAGCAAGCTTTCGGACGAGATCTACAACGAGTTCAGAGAGAAGTACATCAGCATGATCGAGGAGAGATCCAAAAGGCTAAGGACGATGACTATCAACTTGGAGCCTCACCACAAACAGATTCACGACGACATCGGAAAAATCGAGGTTGAAGTTGAAAGAATCACGACATCGTACAACCTAGGCGAAATCACCGAAGAAGAATACGTGAAAACGTGCGGACCCTTGCAGGCAAGACTTGCGGAGCTGAGAGGCAAGATTCAGGAAATGGAGGAAATCTTCGACTTCTTGAAGAGACCCCTAGGCGTAGAATACACTTAATCCAAATAGAACCATTTTCTTTCTTCAGGGATTCTCTGCACGTCGTGGAAAGCTTTTACTCGAAGAACACTTTCGCTTCTTCGTACAGCTCTTTGCTGACGGTCTTCGTCTTTCCCGTCGCCTTCGAAAGCGGAACTGGGACGATTTCTCCGGCCTTCAGCGCCACCATGTAGCCAAATTTGCCCTGCTTCACTAGGTCGACGGCTGCGAGCCCGTATCTTGTCGGGATGATGCGGTCCATGGCTGTCGGCGGTCCTCCCCTGATCGTGTGCGCTGGGACGACGGCTCGGGTCTCTGCGCCCGTCGCCTTCTCTATCTCCTTGGCGAGGAAATCTCCTATGCCGCCGAGGCGGACGTGGCTGAACTGGTCGACGCTCGTGTCCTTGGTGACTGGGCCTTCGTAGTCCTTAATTACTGCCCCCTCAGCCACAACGATAATGACGGATTGGCCTCCCTTGCCAGACGTTTTCCTCTTCACGAGGTTGGCGACATCCTTAACGCTGAAGGGCTCCTCTGGAATCAGGGTAAGATCGACGCCTGCCGCCAGCCCAGAATATAGGGCGATCCAGCCTGCGTGCCTCCCCATGATTTCAACGACGAAGACCCTGTCGTGGGACTCAGCCGTGTCCTGCAGGTTCTCTATCGTCCTCATCGCCAGGTTAATCGCAGAGTCGAACCCTATAGTGAACTCGGTTTCGGGGACGTCGTGGTCAATCGTCTTCGGGACGCCGATGACGTTGAGTTTCTCGTTGCTCAGCGCAGCTGCCACGCTCAGCGTGTCGTCCCCGCCTATCGCTATGAGCGCGTCCAGCCCGAGTTTCTTGAAGTTTTGGGCTGACTTCTTGATCCCGTCCTGCATTTTTATGGGGTTGGTTCGGGAAGTCTTGAGCATGGTCCCGCCCTTGTGGATTATGTCCTTGATGTCGTCGTACTTCAGTTCCATCGTGTCAAGTTCCAGTAGTCCCGCCCAGCCGTACCTGATTCCGACGACCTCGTACCCGTATTTCTCGCACTTCCTGACCACCGCCCTTATCGTGGCGTTCAGTCC
>CAZOKM010000015.1:0-25869 GCA_964580405.1 uncultured Candidatus Bathyarchaeia archaeon
AACCACCAGTCGCCCAGAAGCGGGAACGTCGCCTTGTCCACTATCGGCGTGTCGTCGAGCTCCTCGTGCGTGTGTCGGGCTTCAAGCGGGGGCATGGACGGGTTGCATATGGTCGTGTACCCCATCCGCGAGTACCGATAACCCGTCGTGAAGGTGGACGGAACGGAACGCCCAACCCCCGACCTGGTTATTGCCGTTTTGGGTTCGGCTTCGCGGCGGTGGTCCTCGGGCCTCAGGAGCCTCCCCGCGTTGACTTCCGAGCCCGCGATGTGGGTGTGGATGTCGACTCCGCCCGGCATCACGACCATGCCCGAGGCGTCGATGACTTCAGCTTTTTCCATGTTTACTTTTTCGACGATCTTGCCGCCTTCGACGGCGACGTCCATTCTGTCGCCTTCCACCCCGTTCAGGGGGTCGTAGACGAACCCGTTTTTGACCAGCAAGACCATAAACAGCACGCTCCGACATGGATTGAGGCGAATACGCTCGCGGAATAACCGTTTTTTATGGGACAGTATTACGGACAATCCACAGATTAAGGGCTGCATTTATTTATCCATTATCTACAAGAAGGCAGTCAAAAAATAGAATGACTGCTAATAACAATAATAAGAATTTTGGTAGGATAAAAGTATGAATGCTTTTTAGCGGGCGTGTATGGATATTCTTTCCATCTCGTTCCGCTTCGACACCGCGTAGCTCTTGTTGTCCTTGTTGGCTGCAGCGATTATCTCTTCGGAGAGGCATTCCTCGAAGGGCTTCGGGTTGCCGAACGCCGCTTTGCGTGCGCCTTCGCATATCAGGCGCAGGGCTATGTCGACCCTCCTCTGTGGCGAGATGTCGACGGCCTGCTGGTATGCGATTCCGCCGTAGCTGATTCTGGTCGTGTCTTCGCACGGTGCAGAGTTTTCGACGGCTGTGACGAAAACCTGGACGGGGTTCTGCCCCGTCTGAAGGCTAATGATTTCGAAGGCGTTCCTCACGTTGTTGATGGCTCTGACCTTTTTGCCCGCGTTCTGCCCTGGCCGCATGAGGCCGTTTATGAGCCTTTCGACGACGTTGACTCGGGACTTGTGGAATTTTCGGTGCTCGTGCCTCCCCATCGAGTGCGGGACGGTGACGGGGTTAACCGAAATGTACCTTTGGAGCCCTAGGTCTTTGACTTCGACCGCGAAGCTCCACTTGCCGAACAGCATAGGCGCCTCCTGCTTGCTCACACGATTCACCCTGAAACGTTACAGGACTAAACTTGAACCCCCCAGAATTATATAAGTATTATGAAAAACGGTACTGTCCAATTATCGGTTGGTAACTTAATCCTAGCAACCCAGAAGTTCTCGAATTTTTTTCTCAGCTTGTTGCCCTTTCAAATCCTTGCTAGTTATTCCAATCTTTCCCTCTCTTTCCGCTTGAACAAACTGACCTCTGTTACGAGAGGAATACAGTTCCTTTAGCATTTCAAAATCAGCTTGGATAACAATATTAGGATTGGAATACAGACGCTTTCTTAGTTGAACTGACCCATCTTTAAGAAAAGATAAAGACACCTTACCATCGTTAGTAACAACATTTACTGTTAGTGGCATAAAAACCCAGATAATAGCACGTTCAAAAAATGACCTTCTAGACAGTTCAGCCTTGATTGCTTTCTCAGCCTCAGCTCTAAATCTTTCCACAAACTCGTAGAAATTGCCCGTCATTATAATATCACTATTTACAACGTTAAGTTTCTCTAAAAAGGTTACGCTGTTTCCAGAATATGTTAAAGATTATCCTATGGAGAAAAAGAGAGTTGCGACGCTTGTTTTATGAGGTTTAACCATTTGTCGTTTCCGAGTTCTAGGTTTATTCCCGATTGTTCTGCTGGGGTTTTTCCGTCTAATGTTTGGTGTGGTCTTATGTAGTTGTAGAATATCTGATAACCTTTGAAAAGACCCATTAAAACTTGGGCTTATTTAAGCAACAATCTTTACGAGTATGGCTTTTGTTGTGTGTAGTCTGTTTTCTGCTTGGTCCCAGATTACTGAGTGCGGTCCGTCCATGACTTCGTCCGTGACTTCTTCGTTGCGGTGCGCCGGCAGGCAGTGCATGAACAACGCGTCCTTCGAGGCGTGCTTGAAAAGGTCCGAGGTTACCCTGTATTTTGGCAGGAACGTCTTCAGCCTTGTCTCGCGTTCAGATTCGTCGCCCATCGACACGAAAGTGTCCGTGTAAACAACATCCGCGTTCCTAACGGCTATAAGCGGTTCGCGGAATATCTCGACCTTTGAGCCGCTGCCTTGCGCGTTTGTCTCAGCCATCTTTTGCACGCCTTCGTCGGGTTCGTAGCCTTGCGGGCACGCGACCGAAACGTCCACGCCCAGCTTGGAGCATCCGACGAGTAGAGAGTTGCACACGTTGTTCCCGTCCCCCACGTAGGCAACCTTCACGCCCTCCAAGGTCCCAAGCTTCTCCCAGACGGTGTAAAGGTCCGCGACGGCTTGGCACGGGTGATGCAGGTCCGACAGGGCGTTGATCACTGGGATGCTTGCGTACTCTGCCATCTCTTCGAGGTCTCCGTGCTTGTTCACCCTTGCCACCACGCAGTCGACGTATCGGCTCAAGACGCGCGCAGTGTCCGCGACCGTCTCTCCACGCCCCAGCTGCGACTCGGCATATCCAAGGTAGACGGAGTGCCCGCCGAGCTGACTAATTGCAACATCAAACGAGACTCGTGTACGCGTCGAAGGCTTCTGGAAGAGAAGCGCGACCGACTTGCCTTCGAGCCCGTTTGCTTCTTTGCCTTTGACGGTTTTCTGCTTGAAATTTTTTGTGGACTTCAGCAGCTGCCAAATCTCGTCTTTCGTGAACTCCTGCAGAGTGAGGAAATCCTGCTTCTTCATCTTCGTCGTTGCCTTCCGTTTTTTGTATGCTCATGTGAGACGGGCGCTTCACTTATATATTTTTTGGTCAAAATACACCAAAAAACTAATACAGTGACTATTTTCGGTCATTTCACAAAAAGCCGAGTACGAAGGCAAACGCCATTATTACGAGGACGACTGCGTTTATTTTCGGGATGTATTTCTCGTAGCGTCCGATTCTCGCCTGCACCTGCTGGTAAGCTTCAATGCTGATGAGCGTGACCCCAATCAATCCCGCGGTGACCGAAGCCGCATAGCACACCATGAGAACAATTGGGTTGACTCCGCCGACGACCAAAGCTAGAAGTGCAAATTCTTCTTCGTGGACAAAGCCAAGCACGAAGGCGAAGGAGGCTATGCCCAAAAGCGTCAGTTTCACGGGCTTAGCGTGCTTGTGCCAGTGAGTGTGCCTCCCTACGTCGGGGTGCTCATGTTCGTGCTCGTGCTCAACCTCTCCAGCGTTCTCGTGGAAGTGGCCGTGCTGGCTTTCGTCTTCTGTCTTTTCAAAGTAGAACCTCAAAGCAAGTAGTACCAGAGCCACTGCCGCTAAATATTTCATGATCTGCGAGGGAAAAGTGATGAATGAACTGACTACGACGTAGACCGTTGCAGCCGCGATGGACGAAACGAAGTGAGCAAGCGAGATGATGGTTGAACTGACGAAGCCGTAGAACAGGGGCCTGCTCGTTCTCGACGAATACATGAACGCGACGGGCCAACCGTGCGCAGGTTCAAGCCCGTGCAGCAACCCTATCACGATGACGGCGACGAAAGCGGAGTCGAACAATATACTCCATTATTCTGCTAACGCAACATGGTATAAACCCTTTCGGAAATCTCCCTTACGGTTTGCCACAAAAACAGATAGAAAAAGATAAATTTTCAATACCCAGCTTCGACGAGGTCGGGAGACTTCATGAACTCCCTGAGGACGACGGTCGCATACGACCCCTTGTGAAGCACGAACCGGAACCTCACAGCTCGACTGTTCAGGTCGTTCTCGTCCTCTTTGACTTCGTAGCCAAAATCCATAACCTGCGACACAGCATTCCTCAACTCGCCCTCTGCGCTCGCCTCAGGCATCTCCCTCAGGCGGAAGTCCTCAGATTCGACCTCTTCTTCCTCTAAAACGTTGGCTTCGATTCGCCCCTGCTCCCCACCCGAAAGCCCCTGACCGAACCCAACAAGCGGCAGGGCAACCGCCATCTCCCCCTTTCTGATTGCCTCATTGACTGCTGTAACCGTGTCAGGCTCAACCATTCTGTAGCTGTCCGTGGGCAGCCCCCTCTCGCCCAAGCTCACGACGTAGTCTCCCGGACAGGCTTCGGCAAGAGACAGCCCACGTTTCATTCTCTCGCTAAGGAACCTGTTAAAAAGGTAGGACTGGTAAGCCTGTACGAACAGGACGCGGAGGCTGCGGGGGACCCTGCGGAAGGCTCCCAGAAAGTCGTTCGGGTACCGCGAAAGGTGCACCAGCATCAGCCTCTCGTAGACCAGCCTCCGGGGGAAGAACCGCAGGCAGTCCCTGTAGTCTCGAGTCTCCCTCAGCCTCTCGCGGGCTCTGGCGGAGCGGCGGTGCTCGTTGGCGCTTGGCTGCGAAAGGAAAATCGTGGCCGCCTCCTCGAACTCGCCCCTCACGATGCAACGCCCGATCTTGTGGGTGAAGGGCCGTATCGTGCCGAACCTCTGGTGCCCAAAAAAGTTTGGGACCCCACCTAGCGTCTTAAGTTGACTCCATGTCTCCTCGACCCTTTGCTCCACAACGTCAGCGGAATGGTTGATCGACCTCACGGCTACGTCGAACTGGTTCCCGAAGAGGACTTTGGACGAAATCTTGTCGGGCGAGAACCGCGTCGGAATAACGACCGCGTCCTCCAACCGTATTCCGTTAATTTTGTCGAGTGAGACCCCGCCTAGGCTGATGTGCTGCGCCGTCACGGCACGGGCGTCCTTTATTCCCGCGATGCTGACCCTGTCGGGTTCGACGCCCACGCTCTTCGCCACCGCCCTGACAGCAGCGAAGGTCTCCCAACCCTTCTTTATTAAAACGCATATGACATACCGCCCGTAACCCGAGCTCAGAGCCTTTACGCTTGATGAGTCCACAGAGGCTTTCGAGCCGTCGACCAGTAGCTCCTCGACCACGAAGTCTTCCGGAGAAGCCCTGATTCTTCCGCCTATCCCTGAGCCTCGCGAAGCGTATGCCTCGATGCCGAAGCCTGCCTCGAGCTCGGAAACTTTCTCCATGATACTCTCTCGCCGGAATCAGTAAAGCGGGAGGTTGCCCGTAATTTTATCGACAAGGTTCGAGGGCGCGGGTCCAACGCCGAGGGCGGTCGTCGTGCCCGGCGGGAGCTCAGTCAGTCCCATGTCCGAAACCAAGTACATGGGAATCCGCAGCTTCGCAGCCTTTTTCTCGAGCTCCAAAAGATGAGCCTCCGACTCCGCCCTAAGGGCAATCTTTCGCTGCCCCTCCGCCATCCAGCCTCGGAACCACTCCGGGCGCTGCTTCTTGGCTTCTTCGCATGCGGAAACCGAGCCGTGGCACGCTTGGACCGCGGCTTTCCCGCAGCTCATCTTCAAATCTGCCCTTAGGACAATCGCCTGTTTGTATCCGAATGCTTGAGTCAGGTTCGCGTCGCCGTCCTTGGTCTTCATCGTCTCGTCCTAAACACTATGATGTTCAGATAAAGAATATTAGGCTTCACACGGTAAAAGTGGTTTCTGGTTTCTTAATCCAACCCTCAAAGGTGCTCTGTGAACCATTGGACAACCTCAGCCTCCATCTCCTGCGTGTACTCGTGCCCAACGTCGTACATGCTAAGTTTCAGGTTTCCGGGGCTCGAGGCGTACAACGGCTTTAATCCCTCGTGTAGCTGCACGATGCCTTCCTTGGGAATGAGGGGGTCCGTGGAGCCTCCCATCAGCAGAAGCGTCGTCGGTGGAAACTTCTCCAGATTGCCCAGGGGGTCACAGTTCCTGATGAGCTTCTCGGTTTCTTCGTCGAGGTGACCCGCCAACTTCTGGTCGTATGGTAGAACTTTCTGCGAACTCACCCTTTCGCCGAAGGCCTTGAAATCGCCCGCCCCAAGGACGGAAGCGACGACTTTCACCCTCTTTTCCAGCTGCGTAGCGATTAATGAGACGAACCCTCCCATCGAGACGCCCATGAGCCCCACCCGATTCGGGTCAACGTCAGGCCTTTCTACAAGATAATCCACGGCCTGAGAAAGGTCCGCAGCTGTCTCAGACACCACAGAATAGAACGTGCGGGCGAAATTCTCAGAAGTCTTGTTGTAGAAGGCCACGTCAATGCGTTCCCCGTGCATCCGCGCGTCCACGGCGACCGCCAGGAACCCGGCGTCAGCCACCCGAACGCAGTGCCTTAGCATGCTTTCCTTGTTTCCCGTCCAGCCGTGGATGCACATCACTACCGGAGTGGGATTCTTCTTTTTGTGAAAGAATAATAGGGTTGGGATTCTGTCTTTTCCGACGAACGTTTTCTCGATTGAGTATGTTCCCTTAATCTCCATGCCTGCGGCGTTCCTCCTTTTCGCCAATAATGTGCGGTTCTCGACTATAAGAATATACGATTCCTCAGACGGCTGATTCGTAAAGCACGTTATTCACGTATATACACGCGTGATAGAAACAAATATTTGGGTTCCCAGCCGCTTCCTAACTCGTAACGAAAACTCATCCGAAACCGCGAGAAATTCTAGAGAGTAGCGAACTTGCCAAGGCGAACCAACGGCACAACATCGTCGTCAAGTAGTTGTTACAGCAGTCTCTCGCTTCAATCGTCAGAGGAGTGTTGTAGGATTGGATTATGAGGCTACCTGGGAGCTCATGTCCAGCCTAATTTCGGAGCTGCGGAAAAGTGGCGAAACGGTCCCAGCCAAAGCGATGAGCGACCTGCGCGCCGCCAGAACTATGATGGAGGTGCACAAGGTCGACCAGTCACGCTCCGAGAACCTTCAAAGGATCGAGGATTACCTAACCAGCCTCGAAACCCTCCTCGTGCCCATCGCAAATAGAAAGTTTGGGAAAGAATACGTGGACGCTTGGCTGAAGAAGCTTGGAAAAACATACGTGCAGCCGCCAAAATGGAAACCGAGGCTCCAAGGAAACTTTCCCGTAGGCGTTCCACGAGATAGTAGATGGGTCAGGGTTGAGGCTACTGAAAAAATTTCGACAGAAAAGATTAAACACCTCGCCCAGCACATTGGTCTAAAATCGAAAACCGAAAAGGACGGACGCGTCCTCGTGTTCGGAGAGGAACAGAAGCTTAAGCAGTTCGTGAAAGACGTGGCTGGACTGCTGCGTGAGAAATGAAAGAAGATGATGAGGTAACCTGTGGCTGAGAAAGAGGAGCTTTGAGGATGCCCTACATAAAGAAGATCGAGGTCAATGGCTTCAAGACGTTCGGCAGGAAAACGACCCTCATGTTCGAGAAGGGCTTCACAGCCATAACAGGGCCGAACGGCAGCGGAAAGACGAACATCATCGACGCCGTCCTCTTCTGTCTGGGCGAGCTCAGCTCGAGGAGGCTCAGGGCGGAGAACTTTTCGAAGCTCATCTTCCACGGGGGCGCAGACCCAGAAATTAAGAAGAAGGGCGCCGCGAAGGTCGTCATCCAGTTCGATAACACGGACAGCAGGCTGCCAACGGACACCACCACGGTCACGCTTTCCCGCGAAATCGACGACGAGGGCCAGAGCGTCTTCAGAATCAACGGCCGCAGGGTCTCCCGGGCCTACGCCATGGAAATCCTCTCGATAGCGGGCATCAGCCCCTACGGGTACAACGTCGTCCTTCAGGGCACCCTCACGAGGCTCGCTGAAATTTCGCCTCAGGAGCGCAGGAAAATAATCGAGGACATGATAGGCATCGCCACCTACGACACGGAGAAGGAGGAAGCCGAAAAGAAGCTGCAGACCGCGGACATCTCGATAAAGACCGCGATGGGGCAGGTAAGCGAGGTCCAGAACAGGATTGAATCTTTAGAGAGGGAAAGGAACGACCTGCTACGCCACGGCTTCATCCAAAAAGAAATCAAACGCCTCGACGCGGCCAAGCTGTCCCACGAAATCAGGGGAACACAGGAAAAGACTGGTGAGTTGGAGGGTCAGATCGGCGGCCTAGAGAAAAAGATTGACGAGGTCAGGACTCAGAGAGAAGCCCTCCGTTCTAGGCGCCACGACATCGAGACTGAGTGGAGGAGACTCGGCTTCGAGGCGGTTGAAGAGAACCAAACGAGGCTCCTCCAGATTCAGATAGAGATAGGCGAACACCGGTCGAGATTGGTCGAGCTCTCAACGAAGCTCACATCCAGCAAATCAAGCCTAGACAGCCTCTTTATAGTCAGAGACAGCTCCGCGCAGCAGATAGACGCTCTGAAAAACGAGATTGAGGAAGCCAGAAACAGCGTCAAGCAGCTCACGCCCGCCCGAGACTCGCTGAACAAGGAGATCGGCGAGAAACAGGCGGTTTACGATGCGGTCAACGCAGAGACGTTGGAGGCGAGAGCCGGCGTCAACGAAACAACGAGGAAGGTTCGGGAGGCCGAAGCCCAGCTGGAACGGCTGCATCAAGAGGCTATCAGCCTTCGCAGCCGAAGGGCGGAGACGGAGTCGAAGATTGACGTTTTCTCGGAGAGGCTGAGGAACCTAGAGGAGAAAAGGACCGACCTCGGCAATGCGCTGGTCAGGCTCGAAGAATCGTCCAAGGATCTCGAGGGCGTACGTAATGAAAGAACCGAACGGCTGAAGTCCCTCCAAGAGTCTCTGCAGAAAAAGGCTGAAAGGAAAGGGGTCCTTGAAACCGAGATCAAGGAAGCGGCGAAAATCGCTGACACAGCGAGGGAAGCCCTCGTCGAGTTCGAGACCCGCAAGGACCTCGTCGGCAAGTTCACGACCGAGGAGAACGCGCTGAAGCACCTCGAGGAGCTGGGGAAGCTCGGCGTCATCACCGGCATCCACGGTCGCCTTAAAAACCTAATGAGCGTCCACAAGGGGTACGAACGGGCGGTGGAGGCCGCAGCAGCGGGCTGGCTGAACGCGCTCGTCGTCGAGAACTTGGAGACTGCCTTCACGTGCGTCGAGACGCTGCGGCAGCTCAAGCTGGGAAGGGTCAAAATTGTCCCGATTCAGGGTCTATCGCCATCTAGGACAGTTAACCTGCCAAGAATCGAGGGCGTGAGCGACAAGGTTCAGTCCTTCGTGTCGTACGACGAGAGGTTCGTTCAAGCCATCTCTTTTGTTTTAGGCGACACTTATCTGGTGGACAACGATAAGGCGGGGCTTGTCGCTTCACGCGTCGGCTTCCGCTCGGTGACGGTGAACGGCGACCTCTTCGAGGCTGGGGGTGGCGTCGAAAGCGGGTTCTACAGGGCGCCCATAGACTTCTCTTCCTTCGTGCCCAGCGAGTCAGCCCTCAAGAACCTTGATAAGGCAGTCACCGTGCTGAAGGAGAACCTGACGAAAAGGGAAACCGACATCAGCGACACTGAGAACGAAATCGCGGAAATCCAGCAGGAGATTAACTCTTTCTCGGAAGCCCTGGGGAAGCTTGGAGCCGAGACCGAGAGGACTCTGAAAAGCGTCCAAGACACGAAAGCCAACGTAGAACGGGCGGAGAAGAACATTACTGCGCTGCAAAGCCACCTCGAAGAAGAAAGGGCACGCGTCAAGTCCTTCGACGAGGCCAACAAGGAGCTAGCAGTTAAGGAGAAGAGCCTGCGCGAAGAGCGCGAGAACCTCAGAAAGAACATCGATCTTACAGCGATGCAGGAGAGGGAACAGAAACGCGAAGCCCTAGGGACCGAACTCATTGAGCTCAGGCAGAAACTCGGCAAAGTAGAAACCGAGATGTCGGCTTTACAGTCGAGACTGGACAAAACGCTGAAAACGGGGCTGGAGAACGTTCAGGCTCAACGGGGAAGGGCGCTGAACCAGATTTCCACGCTCGAACGCGAAATAGTCGATTCCAACAACGAAAAAGAGGCCACTCAAGCCAAAATCAAGGAGCTCGAGGAAGGCAAGGAAAAACTTTCCAGCACGTTGCTGAACGCCAGGGGCGAAGCGAAGAAGTATACCTCGCAGATTGACGAGATAGATGGCCAGCTCCGAGTTCTGGAAGGAGAGTACGAACAGGCTGACAGCCTGCTTGACGAGCTAAGGCTCAACTTTCAGACCCTTCGCCTTCAGCTCGGAAGACAGCTTGAGCAGCTCAAGATTCTGGGCTACGATGCGCCCCTGCTTGTTGAAGCTGGCAGCGTTCAGGACGTCGAGACGTCGCTCAGGATGATGAGGCTCGAGCTGGAGCGCATAGGCGCGGTCAACCAGCTCGCGCAGACGCAGTACGAGGACCAAATCTCGAAGTACAAGGAGCTCTCCATCCGCATGAACGAGCTCGAGAAGGAGAGGATGGCGATTGTCGAGTTCATCGAGGAAATCGAAAGGAAAAAGTACAACGCCTTCATGGAAGCCTTCAACAAAATCAACGAGAGAATCGACAAATACTTCATCAAGCTCACAGACGGAGGAAACGCCGCGCTGAAGCTCGAAAACCCCGAGAACCCCTTCGCAGGAGGCGTGGACATGATCGTCCAGTTCATCGGCAAGCCACCTATCCTCGTGAACGGAGCCAGCAGCGGGGAACGCTCAGTCTCAGCCGTCGCCTTCCTTTTCGCGCTGCAGGAGTTCAATCCCGCCTCTTTCTACCTGATGGACGAGATTGACGCCCACCTAGACGCCTTCCACGTCGAAAAGCTGGGCGAGCTCCTCGCCGAGGAGGCTTCCAAGTCCCAGTTCGTCGTGATCACGCTGAAGCCAGAGATGGTCAGCAAGGCGGACAGGATTTACGGCGTCTATGGCCAGGAGGGCATCTCGCACGTGGTTTCAACAACCTTCAAGGGAGTGGCTCAATGACCGAGACCACCCTCAGCAAGCCGTTCTATTTCCGTCCGCCGTGGAACATCCTTTTCGACATGCAGCTGCTGGAGAAGCTGAACCCGTGGGACATCAACCTGTCCTTCCTGCTGTTGTCGTTTCTCGAGGAGATGGAGAAGAGGACCGAGGTCGACTTCAGGGCTTCGGGCGTGGCGCTCGGTTCGTCAGCTACCGTTCACATGTTGAAGTCGGAGCTCCTGCTTAAGCTCGAGCAGCCGCCTCCGCTTCCTGAACCGCCGTCGGACTTCATCCCGCCGCCGCTGATTCTCCCGCTCAGGTACGAGCTC
This sequence comes from uncultured Candidatus Bathyarchaeia archaeon, assembly GCA_964580405.1. Taxonomy (GTDB): domain Archaea; phylum Thermoproteota; class Bathyarchaeia; order Bathyarchaeales; family DTEX01; genus JAGTRI01. The sequence goes on from CAZOKM010000015.1 coordinate 11,143, forward strand.
ACGACGACGACCATCCAGAACCTCCTAGACGCGTTGGACACCGCGCTAAAAGCCGAGAAGCTCTTCGTCCTCAAGACGCCCGTCAGAACGGGGTTTCTCCCCCCAGCCGAAATCATGCCTGCGCTGAGCGTTTACCTGATGGAGCTGGAGGAGCAGATGGAGAAGCTGCTCAGGAAGATGCAATCGCTTGTGGACGATGGCAAGGTAATCACCCTCACAAGGCTCGTTTACGGACTGGAGAGGCTTGACCAGATACGGAACTTCATCATTCTGCTCTTTCTGGCGCAGAAGAACAAGGTGACGTTATGGCAGGAAGAGGAATCCAGCGAGGTGCTCATTACCATCAACGAGGCTAAACAATGACGACCGAAGACCAGAAGACGGCTGAAGAAACCGAGGAAGAAACGCAGAAAAAGGACTTGGCCATGCTGGAGGCAGCCCTCTACGTGGCAGGCCGCCCCCTAGACATCAACGCGTTGGGCAACGTCATAAAAACGAGGTCCAAAAAGAAGGTGGAGGACCTAGCTAGGATACTGATTGAGAAGTACAAGAACTTGGAGACACCGCTTGAGGTTCTGGAGCTCGACGACCAGAGGTTCGTCCTCCAGCTGAAGGCGGAGTACTCGCCGAGGGTCAAGAAGCTAGCGGTGAGACCTCTACTCACCGACGGCCCCTTGAGGACCCTGGCTTACATCGCCTACAGGCAGCCTGTCACGCAGAAACAGGTTGTCGACGCGAGGGGGGCCCACGCGTACGGCCACGTGAGGCAGCTCGTCGACAGCGGACTTGTGGATCGCGAAAGCAGCGGGCGGAACAAGATCCTGCGGGTGACGGAGTTTTTCGCGGACTACTTCGGCTTGAGTCACAACCCCCGAATTATGAAGCGGCAGCTGAAACGGACATTCTCCGACATTGAGAATGCTCCGCCCTCAGGTTTCGAGGAGGAGCCTGACGCGGCAGCAGAAGAAGAGGAAGAACAGCCGTAATCCGCTAGATTTATATTAACCTGAACCTTTCCTTCTGTTCTGTTAAAGGAGCATTGAGCATGTCCTCGTGGCACGGTAACTTGCACAAGAAGAAACTCACTGGCGGAAAGAAGAGGGCGTACCGAACCAAGCGCAGGTTCGAGAGGGGATACTTCCCGGCGGAGACGGTCGTGGGCGACCACAGGACGAAGACCGACCGGAGAAGAGGAGCCAACACGAAGGTTCGGCTCGTGAGCACGAAGTTCGTTAACGTTTCTGACCTGTCTACGGGGGAGACGAAGAAGACCGAAATCCTCAGGGTCCTCAAGAACCCGTCTAACGTTGATTATGACCGGAGAGGCGTAATCACGAAGGGCACAATCCTCGAAACGTCCCTAGGAACAGTCCGCGTGACCTCCAGACCTGGACAAGCCGGAGTCCTCAACGCGGTCGTGGTTTCTGAAACGTCGTAGACGCGTCCAAAACCAGCGAACTGATTTAGGTCTGTGTTTGGAGATTTGGGCTGTGCAGAAACGGGATAAAACCGTTTTATGGCCCGTTTATTTTGACTCGACGAGGACCAGAGCTGAGGGAAGGAGGGTTCCCAAGAGGCTCGCGAAGCCATCTCCAACGTTGGACGCGGTGGGGAAGGCCGTCGGTAACTTGGGTCACCCGTACGAAGTCGTTTCGGAAGCTGCTCACCCCCGTTTTCACTGGAAGAAGACCGGGTTCGTGCTCGTTAAGAAGACGAAGCCCAAAAACCAGCTCATTTTGGAAGTTGCGCAGGAAATTTCGAGACTCGCAGTCTGAATTTCAAATAGGAAACCTTTATATAACGAAGTTTGTGTCTTCTTTTTACTTGTTTTTAAGGAGCCAACGATTTGAGGAGAATCGGACAAGTCATCCACATAAGTCCGGGTGGAAAAGCCGTTGTGAAGGCTGAGATGACTCCGAGAATCGGCGAAACAGCTTTTGACGAAAAAAACAGGCATGTGGGAAAAATCTTCGACGTCATCGGACCCACCGTTTCTCCGTACGTCGAGGTTAACCTAAGCGTGGAAGACCCCCAAAGTGTCGTCGGAGGCTCCCTTTATGTTCCTTCCTCACAGAACCAGAAAAGATGGAGCCGAAAAAGGTGAGCACAAAAAAGGACGTGATTGCTACCCCCGGGCTCAGGGACATCCAGCGGTGCTCTGAGTGCGGCGGGACGAGGCTGATGAGGGACTACGAGTCAGCCGAGGTCGTGTGCATGGACTGCGGGTTCGTGCTTGACATGAAGCTGACCGACCAGGGACCAGAGTGGAGGGCGTTCGACACCGAACAGAGGGAAAAGAGGGCTCGAACTGGCGCCCCCGTGACCTTCACGATTCACGACAAAGGGCTCTCGACGATGATTGACTGGCACGACCGAGACATCTACGGCAAAAAATTCTCGGCTGGCCAGAAGGCTCAGATTTACCGTTTGAGGAAGTGGCAGAGGCGCATCAGGGTCTCCGACGCGATGGAGCGGAACCTCGCTTTTGCACTTTCCGAAATCACGAAGATAGCCAACAACCTCTCGCTGCCCAAGAGCATCTTCGAGACGGCGTCCGTTATCTACAGGAAAGCCGTCAAGGAAAGGCTCATCCGCGGGCGGTCAATCCAAGGAATCAGCGCGGCCTCCGTGTACATCGCGTGCAGGCAGTGCGGGCTCGCGAGGACCCTCGAGGAAATCTCGAAGGCGTCGAACGTCAGCAAGCGGGAGGTCGGGCGGAGTTACCGTTTCCTCGTCAAGGAGCTCGAGTACTTCATCCCGCCTGTGCGGGCGAACCAGTACGTTTCGAAGTTTTCGAACCAGCTGACGATGCAGGGAAAGGTCGAGGAAATAGCCAACAAGATACTCGTGACGGCGGGAGAACTTAAGCTGACGTCGGGCAGGGGACCCACGGGCATAGCCGCGGCAGCGAGCTACATCGCCTCGGTTCTGGTCGGAGAGAGGAGGACCCAGAGGGAAATCGCCGAAATCGCGAAGGTGACTGAAGTCACGATAAGGAACAGGTACAAGGAACTCGTCGAGTGCCTGCTCTTCGTCATGGACCTCTAACCGAATGCCTTTTTGAATCGCACAATCTTTAAGCCCCATTTTTAGTGGCAAACATTTTCGTTCGCAGCAAGAATTAAATACTATATATTTAGAAAATAACATCTACGAACATAGCAAATTACGTCTCGACGATACCGATATATTCAAATCCAGCGTAGAAAGGCACTGAAACGAACGGGAAGCTGGCTGCGGCAAGGTTTGGACATCAAAATCCGTGGGGCGAGCGAGCACAACCTGAAGGACGTAGACGTGGACATCGGCGATGGGTTGACCGTTGTGACGGGGGTCTCGGGCTCAGGCAAAACGTCCCTCGTCTTCGACACTTTATATCATGAGTCGAGGCGCAGGTTCCTAGAAGTCTTCTCCAAGGGCAACTTCGCCTCGAAGTTGACGCCAGCCAACGTCCAATCCGTCGCGGGCGTGGGACCCGCAGTCGCGGTGGGACAGAACCTCCTCAACCGCAACCCGTTCTCAACATTAGCGACTGCTTCAGGTCTTCACCCGTTCTTCAGGCTCCTTTACACGAGGTTCGGGACGCAGTACTGCCCACGTTGCGGCGCTGAGATTTTGGTCCTGTCGGAGGACGAGACGGTTGAACGGCTGTTGTCCATGGCTAAGCAGGAACATGTCAAGGTCTACGCACCATTGGTCCACGGCGCAAAGGGGAGCCACCGCACACTGCTCAAGCTCCTCTCTGACCAGTTCGGGACTGAAGTGCTGCTTGTTGACGGCGAAGGGTGGCAGAACCAGCCACTTGACCCAACGAAACCTCACAACATCGAAGTGGAAGTCGGAGAAGTTAATGCTGAAACCTCTGTGCAGACCGTTCGGCAAACCGTCCAGAACGTTGCAGCACTCGGAGCCAACGTCATAAGGGCACAAACAGCCAGCGTTAACGTTGCGCTTTCGAGGGTCCTTTCCTGCCACGAGTGCGGGGAGTGGTTCACTGTCCTCGAGCCCGTGCACTTCCACACGCCTTGCCCGCGCTGCAAAGGAAAAGGATGCGACGAATGCGGTCAGACTGGGCTGCACCCGAGGGCCGCCTCCGTCCGATGGGAAGGGCTGCGACTGCCTGAACTCTTAACCCTATCGGTTGATGATGCGTTCAGCCTTTTTTCCCGTTCGAGGATGCCTTCGTCTGCCTTCAGGTTGTTGTCCGAGATTACGCGCAGGCTCGACGCGCTGTTGACTGTTGGGTTGGGCTACGTTCAGCTCGACAGGTCCTCTCCTACGCTGTCGCGGGGAGAGTCGCAGAGGGTGCGGCTCGCGGTTTCGTTGACCAGCCAGCTGGAGGACATCGTCCACGTCCTCGACGAGCCCACTATCGGCCAGCATCCAGCGGATGTCATCAATCTACTTCCCGCCTTCAGGAAGCTTCGAGGACCCGTCATCTATGTTGAACACGATAGGGTCGCAGCTGCAGCCGCCGACGCAGCCGTCGACATCGGCCCCGGAGCGGGAAGCGAAGGCGGGCAAATCGTCTTCACGGGGACCCCCTCGGAGCTGTGGAAGGCAGACTCGGCAACCGGAAGGTACTTCAGCTTCAGGGACAGCGTGCCCGTGCCCAGAGCGCGTTCGGAACCCGAGACGTTCATCGTCGTCCGCGGAGCAAGCGAGCATAATCTACAGAACGTTGATGTGCAGATTCCCGTTGGTCGACTCACAGTGATTACTGGAGTCTCAGGCTCGGGAAAAAGCACGTTCGTCGAGGAGGTTCTGTTTCCTTCGCTGTCAAAACAGAAGCCTGTAGGCTGTGCGTCGGTTGAAGGTCCCAGACTGAAGCCTGTGCTTGTGGACCAGAGCCCCATCGGGAAGAACCCGCGGTCCAATCCAGCCACGTACACTAAGCTTTCTGACATCATCAGGGACCTGTTCTCCGATGCGACGGGGCTTTCGGCTTCACACTTCTCGTTTAACCGTCCCGAAGGGGCGTGCCGAAGGTGCAAGGGCATAGGCGCCGTCGAGGTTAGGATGAGGCTTCTGCCGTCAACGTGGATTCCGTGCTCCGAGTGCGAGGGGCAGCGATTCTCGGACAAGGTACTTTTGGCTCGAGTGAGGTTCGAAGACGCGGAGTTGTCCATTACTGACTTTTACATGTTGCCGATTTCCCAAGTTAGCTCCCTGCTGAGGAAGGACAAAAGGCTCTCAATACCGAAGCACAAAGCCACCGTCCGAATCCTCGACGCCCTAGAGATGGTCGGGCTAGGGTATCTGAGATTAGGGCAGCCTTCGCCCACGCTTTCAGGCGGGGAGGCACAGCGCGTGAAGCTGGCGAAGTTTCTGGGCAGGGGAAAACTCGCAGACCGCGTGCTCGTTCTAGACGAGCCTTCGACTGGACTACATCCTAAAGACCTGTCGGGGCTGCTCAGGGTCCTCGACCGCCTCGTTCGGGCTGGAGCCACCATCGTGGTCGTCGAACACAACACCGACGTCATCCGAGCCGCGGACTGGATTGTCGACTTGGGCCCCGGAGCCGGACCGAAGGGGGGACAAGTCATCTACGCGGGACCGCCGTACGGGCTGCCGCACGTTCAGGATTCGGTTACTGGGCAATTCCTCAAGCAGGAAACCTCAGTTCTGCCTAACGCGGGCGAACAAAAAACAAAGTCCACGGCGTCGATGTTCATTTCCATCAGGAACGCGAGGGCGAACAACCTCAGGGGTGTGTATGTTGACTTCCCGAAGGGTGCGTTCACGGTCGTCACGGGCGTCTCGGGCTCGGGTAAGTCCAGTCTTATCCGCGACGTTCTCGAGGCGGAGGCGAAGCGAAGGTTCTTGGAAACCCTTTCGATGTACGAGAGGCAGGGGACCCACGAGGGACCTGAAGCTCTCGTCGATTCAGTTGCTGGACTTGGTGTCTCGGTGTTCGTTTCGTCAAGCAGCGGACCCTACGGGCGCCGCTCAACCGTCGGAACGGTCTCCGAGCTCTCGCACCACTTGGCAGCCCTGTTGGCTTCGGTTGGCGAAAGAACATGCCTCAGCTGCGGCGCAAGAATGGAGCGGAACGGGGAATGGGTCTGCCCCAGCTGCCACGCCAAGGCTCCGATAGCGAAGCCCCGCCACTTCTTCTCCTCGACCTACACCGCTGCGTGCACGAAATGCCACGGCGTGGGAACAGTTCAGATTCCCGTTCCGGAGAAGCTCATCGTCCACCCCGAGAAGCCTCTTTGCGGCGCAATGTATTCTCCGGGCTTCTTCCCCAAGGGCTACCTGTGCAAGCCCTACAACGGCGGCTATTACGTGGTTCAAGCGGTGGCGAAGAAGTGGGGGTTCGACCCGCTGAAGACGCCGTGGAACGAGATGACGCCTGAGGCGCAGAGGGCGTTCCTGTTCGGCGACACCGAGCCCCTGGAAGTGGTTTACGAGAGCCGGAAAAGACCGCCTCGCACGCATAAGCTCGTCTACCGCGGCTTCTACGGCTGGGTCAGCGACTGGGACGTCGGAGGAACCTACACAAGAGCCAGCCCGTGCCCGCAGTGTAACGGAAGCGGCTTCAAACCCGAGTACCTGGCGGTCAAGCTCTGCGGCTTCAACGTTCAGGATCTCAGCGCAATGCCACTTACGAAGCTCGCGCAAGTCGTCGACCAAATAGAGATTCCAAAGACCGACCCGTACCATGTCGAAGGCAGTCGACATACGATGCGGAAACGACTACGCTTCCTGATTCAGGTTGGACTCGGATACCTGAGCCTAAGCCAAGTCTTCGGCACGCTGTCCGCCGGCGAAGCGCAGAGGATTCGTCTTGCGGGCTTGCTGGGCAGCGGTTTGACGTCGCTGACGGTCCTCGTGGACGAGCCGACCCGCGGGATGCACCCCTCCGAGGTCGAAGCGCTGGTCGAAGCGTTGCTGGAGTTGAGGAATGAGGGAAACACCGTCATCGCCGTTGAGCACGACCCAGTCGTGATTAAACGCGCCGACAACCTTATCGATGTGGGACCTGGAGCCGGCGTCGACGGCGGAAAAATCGCGGCGTCAGGAGCCCCTGAAGAAGTTTCAAAAAGCGGAACGCTGACCGCAAGGTGGCTGCTTGGCGAGAGAAGGATTAACGTAAAGAGGAAAAGGCGTCCACCATGGAGGTGGCTGACAATAAAAGGCGCGTGCGCGAACAACCTGAAGGGCGAAACCGTCAAGATTCCTTTAGGAGCGTTAGTTGGGGTCTGCGGGGTCTCGGGTTCGGGAAAAAGTACTTTACTGATTGACACGGTCGGGCGCGTGATGGCTCCGAGGACCATAACCACAAGCGTCGCCCACGAGCCGATGGAGCCAGGAAAATATGAAGCCATCGACGGCGAACCAAGCAAGACCATCCTTCTCGACCAGTCTCGGAAGGGAATCTGGAGCCCAGGCCAGTTTCTGGGCTTGTTCCCGCCGCTTCTCCGCCTCTACGCCGAGAGCGAGGACGCCGAGGCGCTGGGGCTTGACGAGAAGGCGCTTTCCAGACCGTGCGGAGCCTGCGGCGGCAGTGGGCTGCTGCGCATGGATATGGGGTTCCTGCCTGACGTGTCCACCGTCTGCGAGTCGTGCCACGGGACTGGAAGGCGCCCGGAAGCCAAGGAGGTCCGAGTCAAGGGCGTTGCTTACTCGGATCTTGGCAGCTTGACGATTGATGAAGTCTTCGACCTGTTTGGCGATGAAGAGTCGTTGTCGAGGAAGCTGAAGGCGGCTCGGGACGTGGGCTTGGGGTACCTCGTGCTCCGCCAGCCTGGGTACACTTTGTCGGGCGGGGAGGCGCAGCGGCTGAGGATTGCTGCGGACCTTTCCCAGAAGGCGAACGATGCGACGCTGTATATTCTTGACGAGCCGACGGTTGGGCAGCACATGGAGGACGTGGACAGGCTGATCGGCGTATTACACAGCCTCGTGGACAGGGGGCACAGCGTGGTCGTCGTGGAGCACCACCCGCACCTCCTCGCGGCCTGCGACTGGCTAATCGAGCTGGGACCAGGCGGCGGACCGGAAGGCGGACACGTCATTGCCAGCGGAACACCTGAAGAAGTAGCCAAGATGGGCACTCCGACAGCGCCGTACATTTTAAACGTTCTGGAGGGCAGACTGTGAGCTGGGCTTCTCTCCTCTTGGCTGACCCTTCGCCATGCCTGCGCATTCTGGTCTTGAAGGAGCTGCTTCAACGGTCCGACAGCGACCCTGAGGCTCAAGAGCTCGTGGCTCTGCGCGAAGCCGACCCTGTCGTGACTCGGTTGCTGTCGATGCAGTTTGTGGACGGGTCCTGGGGGCAGGAGGCCTTCGGTGGGAACTCGCCCGGAGGCAGAATTCAGACTACGTCCCAGGCTCTGACTAGACTCGGTTACCTCGGGTTCGGTCCAGAGTATGCATCTGTGCGAAAGGGAGCAGAATTCCTCTTCTCGAAGCAGAGGGGCGACGGTTCTTGGCCCCTTCCCGGAGAGGTCCAAAACGAGGAAGGAATCAAGGAAGGGTACACGATGAAGCCCCAGCAGACCGCGTTCCCCCTGCGCGGGCTGGCGGCGTGCGGCTACGCGGAGGACGAGAGGGCGGAGAGCGCCTTCGAGTGGCTCTTGAGGCAGAGGCTTGAGGACGGGGCTTGGCCGAGTGGGAAGATAGGTGACGTCAACGGCCGCGTGGCTGGGTATCGCAGGCTGGCCCATTCGCGGTGGGGGTGCCGAAGCAGCACCACGGCTTCGCTGATTTGCTTCTCCCTGCATTCGAAGCGACGTTTTGGCAATGAGGCGCGTAGGGCTTTGGACCTTCTGCTTGGGCGTGAGACGCGCGAGAGGCAGAATCTAGGGTTTGAAGTAGCGAGGACCGTCGGCTTTGAGCTCCCAAGCGGCTACACCACGTTCTTCGCGAGGTTCGACATGGCTCAGATGCTGGACCTGTGCTGGAGGGTCGGAGCGGACAAGGGCGACGAACGCGTCGCTGAGCTCGTCGACTACGTCAAGCAGGCGCAGGGACCCTACGGACTTTGGGACTACGTTCCCCGCCCCGAAGCCTCCCGCTGGGTCACTTTCGACGTCCTCCGCTCACTTTCCCGACTGGACAAGGAGACGGACTGGCTGAGCCTAGAGCCCCGCACCCCGTTCGCCGCGTACCCCAAGCGGCTGAGAAGATTCTGACCCTTAAGCTCCTTTTTTGATGATACTTTAATTATGAACCGTTTTGTTTCATCGACTTCTCGAGCTCAGAGAACAATCCCTCGAATAACGCTTTTTTGAGCTTACTTCCATTGCCGACGCCAGGGCACTCCTGCGTGACGGAGAAAACGTATTCGCCGTTGCCTGGGTTGTCCAGCTTGAAGGGGTAGAACCTGCATATCAGGGGTCTTATGCTGTAAATCGTGCACAGGTTGTCCGCCAGGAAGATGCATTTGCCATCAGCTCTTTTCTTCATGACGAAAGCGTAAGGTTCAGCGCCTCTCCTTCTGCGTGCGAACTCGGAGACCTTCTTCAAAGCCGTCTTCGAGATTCTTTCAGCCTCGCTTTCCAGAAGCAGGATTGTTCGTCGCTTGGTTTCGGTGTCTCCGCAGCACAGGGCGCATCGGTTGCACTCGAACCGAACGTTCTTCGGGAACGTGAACCTTTCAGGATTGTTGGAGGATGGCATTGTAAAGACCTTTCTGTTTTGAGTGTTAAAAATTTTTTGCGTTTGAGTGGCAAATTCGATATGCCTAGAGGGGGCTATATATAGGCTGGTCCGAAAAGCTGACAATTCTTAGTCTGGTCTGATTTGACCAACATTAGAATTTTTTGTTTGACCAACAAACGGCTAGAATGAATAGGCCTGTCTGATTTGTGTAACATCGGTTTTCAGATTTTGTCTATCAACTCGCGGTTCATTAAACCTGTTTGTTTCGCTGTTTTTGGCTTCGGTTCATTTTCGCATGTTACCAATTTTCATCTTTGCGGGATTCATCACGTCACGTAGTATACTCGTTTGTATCTGGGTTTTGTTTTCTCGTAGAAAATGTAAGCAACAAAAATTATCGCTACGTAGGTTGCGATACTGAACAACAGAGTGAATACATCGCGTGTATCAGATGGGGAAACAAAACTGAAGGTTACCCCCAGATCGTCGGCGCTTCCGCCCTTTATGTCTAGACTGAAAGAATCGTACCCCAGTCCTACCATCATGTTCCCCGGAATGGGGTGGGCGAGAAATGCGTACCGACTGTCAGGTTTGTTCACCGATGCGGAAATGTACGAGTGCGACGCTTCAGGCGAGGATTGGATGGATTCTGCGTAGCCAGTCAGGTTTCTTAGGCTGACACCGTATTCGTGGTTAAGATTGACGTAGAGGTAGTCCTCATAACGTAAATCAATGCCCATATTCCACACGGGGCTGCATTTTTCGTCGAGCTCAAGTTTCATGTAGACGTCAGCGTACTCCCCGAAGTTTATTGACCGCAGTATTCGCCCAAATCCTGCATCAGGGCAATAGTGGTTTATAATTTCCCTTAGCTGTTGTCGTGAGAGTTCCTCTTCAGCTTCGTAATCGTAGCTTGTTTCGTTATAAGTCTCGTATTGCGTACTTGTTAAGTAGACTCTGCATCCCTTGTAAGTAAGTTTTATTCCCCAGACATCTTCGACCCTCTTCATTATTGTTTCCGATGTCCTGTTGCCTTCTCCAACGCTGCTTATCCTTGAAGAATCAAATACGACGTACACCCCCAAAGTGTCTCCATACCATCGGAAATTCCACGATATATCTATTCGTTTGAAATTCACGTTCATAAAAACAGAAGTGTAGTTGGATGTCTCCTTAACAGAATCGATGAAAATATGAATGGATAAATCCCCGTACGCTGGAGGGGCTTGGTTTAAACCAACACTTAAACTAAGGGTTTCCTGATAATCCGAGTCCGCCTTCGACAAAAACAAGGGTTGGTAGCTCACGACCAGAAGGAAAAGGAGAAAGAGGATCATACTAGAGTAGAACCTAGAAATTTTATAATGGGCATTCAACCTTGACATGTTATCCCCTAATGGGACATATTCAAGTTAAGTTAATAAAATTTTTCATATAACCTTACTTTCCACGTCCCCTTCCCATGCCCGCAACTTGGTGTGTTCACTGAAGGGTTCTGGAATAGTACAGTAGGGGTAGCGCGAGCAGGATTACGTTTCGCCCCTGCGCCGTGAGCGAGTATTTGACCCTCAGCGGCGGTCCCTCGTCCACAGTCCTTTCGACGTATCCGCTTTGCTGCAGGCTCTTGAGCTTGTCCGAGAGCGTCCGCGAGTTCACTCCCAGAACCTTTTTTAGGTTGCCGAAGCCCGCCGTGGTTCTGAGGAAGAGGATGAAGAGGATTTGGAGGTTCCACTTCTCCGAAAGCAGGCTGAAGCTCTCCTCCAGCTCGCCCACGGCTTCGCCCAGCTCGTCCCAGCCTATCTCGCGGGTAGAAAAGATGCGTTCAAGCGTCTCCTCTATGCCGTCGAGGGTGCTCCTCATGCGGCGCTCCACAAGCCGAACGAGCTCGTCGCTCAAAGCCAGCTCAGGACACATGCAGACACATCCGACAGCGTTCCTCAGACAACGCCATCAGTATGTTGAGATAAACTCTTAAACCTAGTGTAAAAAGCACACTGCATCCATAAAAAGAATCGACGAACAAGCGGAGAGTGTAACTGAGCTCCATTTTTATGATGTGGCTAGGATGCGGTCCACGATGGCTTCAGGCTTGAACGGCTCCAAATCGTCGTACGTCTGCCCCGTTCCCACGTAGAGAATCGGCTTCTTCGTCACGTACGTTATGGACACTGCTGCGCCGCCCTTCGCGTCAGCGTCAATCTTGGTCAAGACAGAGCCATCTATGCGCACCGACTTGCTGAACTCCTCAGCCTGAGAAACCGCGTCGTTCCCCGCCAACGCGTCGCCGACGAACACGACCAAGTCAGGACTAATCACACGAATAATCTTCTCCATCTCGGCGAGTAGGTTCCTGTTGGTTTGCATCCTGCCCGCCGTGTCAACCAACACAGCGTTCACGCCGTGAGCCTTCGCGTACTGCACGGCGTCAAAGGCGACGGCGGCTGCGTCCGCCCCGTACTGGTGCTTGATTAGGTGGACCTCCAGCCGCTTCGCGTGGATTTCGAGCTGCTCGATGGAACCCGCCCTGAAGGTGTCAGCGCCCGCCAGAACAACCGAGAACTTCTTCTTCATCAGGAGCTGAGCGACCTTAGCAATCGTCGTCGTCTTCCCCGTGCCGTTAATGCCAACAAATACTATAGTGCAAGGCTCCTTTAGCCTGCGTTTCTCCTCAAGCATACCCAAAAGGTCAGTTTGCTGTGGTGGCTCAAGCGTCTCGCGAAGAACAGCTTGTAGTGTTTCCTTGACGACGCCTTTTTTGTCGCTGAACCTGTTCACTTTCAGCCCTGTGAGCCTCTTCTCTATTTCCTCGCAGACGTGGTCAGCGACGACCATGGCGACGTCGTTTTCTACGAGGCTTAGCTTAAAATCCCAGAGTATGGAGCGGAGGCTTTCGGGCTTGAGTTCGGTCTCCGAAATCTTGTTGACGAGTCCGCTGACGCTTTTTCTGAGCTTCTCGAACATTCTAGCTTCTCTCGCGCGTTCTGAGGTCGGCTGAGAGCTCTTGGAACCTGTCTTGGTCCTCCTGAATCCTTCTCAGAATCTGCGAAAACTGCTGCTCCACGGAAAGCCTAGCCTTCTCGAGGTCGGAAAGACGGGTTTCCACGCCCAGCTTCGACTCCTTCAGCGTCTTTTCGATAGCTATGCCTGCGCCGACGCCGTAAACGACGCTGTCGACTTCGCCGAGCTTCGCCTTAACGTAGGACCCGCCGCCTATCGGAACGAAAAGGGGGGTGTCAGCCTCCTCCTTTTCGAGCCCCTCCAGGGTGTTCTTGGAAAGGCTTAGCTCAGCCCAAGCGGCGTTCAAGAAGTTGATTCTGGACTGCAGCGACTCAGCCGTGCCCTCCAAGAGCCTCAGTTCAACGGCGAGCTTCCTCAATTCCTCGTCGGAGGACAGCGGCTCAGCTTCCTTCGCCCTTTCTCTCGTGCTCATTACTGTTTTGGCTCCTCGGAGCTTACTTCCTCGACCTTTTCAACTTTAATATAGAAGCGTTTGACCTTGTGCTTGCTCCCCAAGGTCTTGAGAACCTCTTCGACGGCGTCCTCGGGCTTCATGGCTCTGAGCTCTTTGTTGAAGTTGGTTCTGAAGTTCGGCTTCGTAATCCTTCCCGAAACCCTGAACGTCTTCACTTCGCTCATCCTAATCAACACCTAAGGCTTCACTAATCATGGCAAGCTCCGGTCCCGTGGTTTCAGAACCCGCAACCGAAACTTTGCTGTTCCCTATAAGCCCCGTGGCTATATAAGGTATACCGCAGTTGATTGTGCCAGCCTCAACGGGGACCTTAAGCATCTCCTCTATCAAGGTTTTTTCCTCGGGCTTAATCAGCGGATGAGCCATTACCCCCTTGTTCGTCGCAACGCTCAAAGAACCGACATACGGCAAGCCTGCAACCTGCCCTTGCGCGACCTCGACTCCCAACGTGTCTCGGACCATTCTCAACTCCTCCTTCTTCAGCCGCGGGTCAGCGACTGCGCCGTGGTCGTTGGCAAGCACGAGGTTTCCGTAAGCAGTCCTCCTCGTCTGGGCAATCGTAATGTTGATGTCCCCCAGAGTCTTCAGGGATTTGATCTCCTCGTCCAAAACGTACTTTGGGAGGATGAAACCGTTCGAGTTGGCGCAAATCAGGGGACCAAGCAGAACCGAGCCGCCGACGTTCACCTTCGCCGCCTTGGTGTGGAACCAGTCTTCCAGCTTCTCAAGCTTAGTTTCTGGAATTTGGTTCGGCACGATTAAATATTCCTCCGTGGCGCGCATGAAGACGCCTATGCTTGGGCTGCCGAGTATGTCGAAAAGGTAAATTTGCAACATTAGTCTCCTTCTGGGAGACGAACGGTCACGACGTCCTCAGAATCCTTCGTCAACCGCACCTTGATCTTCCTGGGCGGCTTCTGGATTCCCCTTCCCCAAATCTTCTCGTTAACCTCGTTCGTGATTTTGACCGAGTCCTCGTCCACCTTCATATGCTTCACGACGAAGCCCTTGAGAATCCTTATGACCCTCGGCGAACGCCTCGTCCGCGGCGAAATCCAAGCCTTACTGAGCGGGACTGTGTAGATGCGCTCCTCGACTATGTCCTCTTCTTCCTCTTTCTTCTTGAGGGTCACCTTCTCCTGTTTGGGCTTCTCCTTTTCCTCGGCGACCTCTACAACGGCTTCTTTGGCCTTCTCTTCCTCGATGACGGCTTGTGCCGCTTCCTCGCCCTTTTCTTCCTCAGCGACTTCTTCTTCCAGTTCGACTTCGGCTTCTTGAGCGGTCAACGTCATTCACCTCACGCTTTGATCTTGGTCCTGCGCCAGTGCCTTTTATTCTGGTTAACGTTAACTTTCCCCTTTGTTTTCACGACGACCCACGACGGGATGGGGCTGCTTTCCTTCTGTGCACTAATCAGTCTCCGCTTCTTCGCAGTCGGTTTAACTCTTGCCAAGTTCAAACTCTCCTAATCGTTATCTCTTTCCGTCCGCTCTGGAGCTTCTGGAGGATGTCCTTAAGCTGCTCGTCATCAATCGGCAGCTCGACCCTTCCCTGCTGAGCGATCTGTATCAGCTGGAGCTCAAGCTGCGACGCGAACTCGGGCTTGACCATCTTGAGGTTCGCAAGCCTCTGCCTCGCCTCCTGAG
>CAZOKM010000016.1:0-10956 GCA_964580405.1 uncultured Candidatus Bathyarchaeia archaeon
TTCTCGTCCTCGGGCAGGGGGTCGTAGTTCTCGGAGACGACCTCGATGATGTAGGCTGGCGGTCGGCGGAGCGCCTCCTGCCATATCCTTCCCAAGCCGTGTATGCGGGCGAGGATTCTGCGGGACTGGGAGCCCCTGCTTCTCACGCAGTAGACGAACTGGGGAACGACGTGGAAAAGCTCCAAGCTTTCGGTGATGCTGTCAACCTTTTCCTTGATGTCAGCCGCCTCGAAATACTCAATCGGCACAGTCAACGCACCCTCCTGACGCCCACTTTAAGCATGTTTTCGTCCACGTTCAGAATGATCCACAGTCCAATAACGCTTTCCCAGAAAATGGCAAGCCTTCTCCTAATTAGGTTTACAGAAAAACCAAAAATTAAAGACGTAAAAAAATTTTTAATAAAAAAAAGGTGGTTTAATCAGCTTTTGGGTCGAAGACCCAGGATGACGTGTTTCCTACCCGCTGGAAGCCTTTGTCCTGCAGGATTTTTATGACGTGCCTTTTTGCTGATTGATTAACGTCGCTTCCGTACCTTACCCGTATCTTGAAGGGCTTCCCGTCTATGGACGATGTTCTGAGGATTCCGCTTTTTTCGAGCACATCCAAGACGTCGAAAGCGTTCATGGCCATCCTAGATTCCTCTGAATACGAGCTGCCAAAGACAGCATTTAAGTAGTCTGTGAAATCTAGGAGGGAGGGGGTGTCCCGAAGACGCCTAAAAATGCTCAGAAAAGAGTAGTAGGCAATGTTTTTTTGCTGTCTTTTCCTAGATGCGATGGAACACTTAAAAGAACGTTATGTCAATTAGTATTAATTTCCAAAGAACGGTGATGAAAATGAAAAAAGAACAGCTTGTTCTGCCTATCGCGATAATAGTCACGGGTATTTTTCTATTCTGGTACTCGAAGCTCGGCGGGGAATCGCTGATCACCGGGGTTCCCTTCGAGTACACCCAGCAGCTCATCGTCTTCGTCCTCGTCATTGCCAGCCTCTATGTGATCTACAAGCTAGGCTCGTTCTTCATCAAGCCAATGATACTGAAGATGGGGGGGAAAGAGGGCGAGGTTGGCATGATTCTAGGGGTCTACAAGTTCATCATTCTAGTAATAGGAATATTGACGCTGCTGTCCAGTTGGTTCTCGCTGGGAAGCCTCGGAGCCATCTTCGCAGCCTTCGGCGGAATGTTCCTCGGCTGGTCTCTTCAGGGTCCCATAAGCGGGCTCGCGGCGTGGTTCCTTGTTTCGGTGATTAGGCCGTTCAGCGTGGGAGACAGGGTGCAGCTCCCCTCCTTCGGTCTGGTCGGAGATATCGTCCACATAACGCCCCTGTACACGATTCTTAACCAGGTTGGGGGAAGTGTGGGAAGCGAGGAACCCGCGAACAGGACTGTTTTGATTCCGAACGCCTTGCTGTTCAGTACACTTGTGATCAATTACACTCCGAAGGACCAGAGCGAACTCATTGAGCTGACGAACAAGCGGAAGGCTACGGCTATGTCTCCCGCGTCCGCCTTCATGCTTGACGAGTTCGTGCTGCGGCTGAGCTTCGACTCGGACTGGGACGAAGCCGAAAAAATCCTCATCAACGCGGCGAGGGAGGTCACCGCAGACGTTATAGAAAAGACGGGTCAGCAACCCTACATCCGGGCCGACATATCGGACTGGTACGGAGTCTACATGAGGCTCAGGTACATGACCGTGGCCACCGACAGGCCTCGCATGATACACGAGATTTCGAAGAGGGTCCACAAGGCGGTGCAGGAGAGCAAGAACGTGGACTTCGCCATCCCCTACATCTACTCATACAAGAAGGGCTACCAGTGGGCTCCACCGTTCTCACTAGACAACGTGGACACCATAAAAAGATTAAAGCCAAACAACCCGAAAATAGCCTGCCCAAAATGTGGGCGTATGAACCCACTTAACTCGGCCTACTGTAATAAATGTGGGATAAAATTGAAGCCAGAAGCGAGTTGAAGAGGAAATAAGTATCAATTAACGAATGACGTTTTGTTAGCTACACTAGCCAAGATAGCATAAGACTTATTTATTTATATACCAATTTCTATAACGTAATCTGGTTGGGAGATCATGAGGAAAAAACAATTAATATTTTTAGGAATTCTCATGGTTTCCTTTCTCGCATTTTTGTCATCCTGTACGCCGAGGACTCTCTCGAACGTGGCGCCTATTCCAGAAGACGTTTTCATCAATCAAAAAATTAGTTTCATCAATAGCTCCACGACTCTCACATGGTTTTATGATATGTCAACATACGTCGTCTTGGGTGAAGTTACGAACACCTCCTGTTACGATTTAGGGAGAGGAAATATTAACACGGCAGCTACGGTAAAAATCGACATGATTCTGAAAGGCAGCATTCCGACACAAACAATGACAATACATTACTGGGGAGGCACTATCGGCAACCTATCGGCGTGGGCTCTTATTAGTTGGGGAGAACAGGATTATATGTTGCCTTCAGAATTTTTTCTTTACAAGGGGAGAAGGATTATCGCGTTTGTTGACAGTGATTATGAAATTCTCGTCTACATCGACGAACCATCGCAATATAATTATTATTGAAATAATTACTTGACCACCGTGTGCATTTCTTAGGCGCACATGATAAAAGAAAGTACCATCATTCATCCCAATATAGAAAATAGATTTATATTTGCGCTTGTTGTTGGGTTCAATTGGCGGTTTGTATGATGCGTGGTGGACGCCAAATTCGCGGTTGATTCGCGTCTGTTTTTTAGTTCTGCGCCTGAACGTTCTCGGAAGACGATGTTTATAAACCATGAGCCAATATTTGTGGAGAAGCGATGAACGATGTTCAAAGAGGTCCCTCCGATTGTCAACTTCCCCGAACTTGAGCGCCGAATCCTTAAATTTTGGACTGAAACGGGCGCCTTCGGGAAACGTGTCGAGCTCAACAGGGGCAAGCCGCGCTGGTCATTCATGGATGGTCCAATTACGGCTAATAATCCCATGGGAGTGCACCACGCTTGGGGACGCACCTACAAGGACCTTTTCCAGCGGTTCAAGGCGATGCAGGGGCACGAGCTCCGCTACCAGAACGGGTTCGACTGCCAGGGGCTCTGGATAGAGGTCGAGGTGGAGAGGGCGCTGGGCTTCAAGTCCAAGCGCGACATCGAAACCTACGGCGTTGCCAAGTTCATCAAGGACTGCAAGCAGCGGGCGCTCCGCTACGCGGCGAGGCAGGTCGAACAGTCAATCCGCCTAGGCTACTGGATGCGGTGGGACGACCCAGAAACGCTTCGGCAGCTCGCGGACAGCCTCGAAAACCCACAACAAACGATTGAAATTAAAGGCGCAGACGGAGCTGTCAGGGACACTGCTGAAAAAATGGTCGGGAGACTCGGAACCCCAGACCTCGGTGGCTCATACTTCACTTTTTCGGACGAGAACAACTACACCATCTGGGCTTTGCTTAAAAAGTGCTTCGAGAACGGCTGGATCTACAAGGGAAGAGACGTGATGCCGTGGTGCCCAAGGTGCTCCACAGCCCTTTCGCAGCACGAAATCGTGACCGAGGGGTACCGGGAGATGACCCACCCGGGCGTCACGCTCAAGTTTCCGTTGAGAGGTAAACCTAAAGAGTCGTTGCTGGTTTGGACGACGACCCCGTGGACCCTCACCTCGAACGTCGCCACAGCCGTCCACCCCGACCTAATTTATGTTAAGGTCAAGGTCGAAGACGAATTCTTCATTCTGGGCAAGTTCGCGCTCGAAAGAGTACTTCCGAAGGGGAAGTACGAGGTTGTGGAGGAGTTCACGGGCAACAAAATGGAGGGCTGGACATACGACGGACCCTACGACGACCTCCCAGCCCAAAGGGACTCCAAAGCGCCCGACTCTCACAGGATTATTCCTTGGACTGAGGTTACAGAGGAGGAGGGCACAGGCATCGTCCACGTCGCGCCGGGTTGCGGAAAAGAGGACTTGGAGCTCGGTGAAAAGTACGGGCTGCCTGCTTTGGCTCCGCTTGACGAGTTCGGCGTCTTCGTCAAGGGCTTCGGGATGTTCACGGGCGTCCACGTGTACGACTCAGCGCTGATGGTCATCGGGGACCTGAAGGAGAGGGGAATCCTTCTCAAGTCCGAGAAGTACAAGCATCGCTACCCGGTGTGCTGGCGGTGCAGCAGCGAGCTCGTCTTCAGGCTCGTCGACGAGTGGTTCGTCAGCATGGGCGAGAAGCTCGACAAGCCTTTTGAGGAAATCTCTAGAGAAGAGAAGGCGAGGAACCTGCGGTACCAAATAATCGACGTCACCAAAAGGGTCAGGTGGATACCCGAGTTCGGGCTCCAACAGGAGCTGGACTGGCTCAACAACATGGAAGACTGGATGATCTCCAAGAAGAGGTTCTGGGGACTCGCCCTCCCGATTTGGGTCTGCCAGAAATGTGGCGACTTCGAGGTCATGGGCAGCGAACGGGAGCTCAAGGAACGGGCGGTTGAAGGGTGGGAAGTCTTCGAAGGGCACACCCCGCACAGACCGTGGGTCGATGCGGTCAAAATTAGGTGCCCGAAGTGCGGAGGGCTCTCTCAGCGCGTTCAGGACGTCGGAAACCCGTGGCTCGACGCGGGGATAGTCTCGTACTCCACACTGAATTATCGGCATGACCGCGATTACTGGAGGGAATGGTTCCCCGCCAAGCTCATCACCGAGTGCCTGCCTGGGCAGTTCAGGAACTGGTTCTACGCGATGCTGGCGATGAGCACAATAATGGAGAGGAAGACGCCGTTCGAGGTCTGCTTCGGATACAGTAACGTCCTCGGCGAGGACGGGCGCGAGATGCACAAGTCGTGGGGGAACGCCATCGAATTCGACGAGGCGGCGGAGAACATCGGCGCGGACGTCATGCGTTGGATGTACTGCACGAAGAAGCCCGAAACCGACCTGCTCTTCGGGTACGGCAAGGCCGAGGAGGTCAAGCGCAAGTTCATGATCCCGCTGTGGAACGTCTACAGCTTCTTCATGACCTACGCCAGCTTGGACAAGTGGACCCCAAAAAACAGGGCAAAGCAAGGTTCGCTCACGCTCATGGACCGCTGGATACTTTCCAAGCTCAACAAGCTAATTGCTGATGTGACGGCGCGTCTGGAGGACTTCGACCCCTACAACGCTTCGCTTGCCGTCGAAAAATTCGTGGAAGAATTATCTACATGGTACGTCAGGCGCTCGAGGCGGAGGTTCTGGAAAAGCGAAAAAGACGAAGACAAAAACGCAGCCTACACGACGCTGTACACCTGCTTGACGACACTCACACATCTCTTGGCTCCGTTCGTCCCGTTCGTCGCTGAGGAGATGTACCAGAACCTCGTTCGCAACGTGGACGAATCATCTTCACAAAGCGTCCACCACAACAGCTGGCCAGAAGCCGACAAAAAAGCGGTCAACGCCGAGCTCATGACGGACATGGACCTGATTGTCAAGGTCTGCAGCCTCGGACGGTCGGCGCGCAGCAAATCGAACATCAAGCTCAGGCAGCCCCTCTCTTTGGCTAAGGTCTTCGCCGACGAAAATTCTCTGAAGAGGGTCAGAAAATTCGAGGACGTAATCGTGAACGAACTCAACATCAAAAAAGTCGCCTTCACAGCAAACAGAGACGAAATCGTTAAGTACGCAGTCAAGCCCAAGCCTCAGGCATTAGGCAAAAAGTTCGGAAAGACGTACCCCGAAGTCAGAGAGGCGCTGAACGAGCTTGACTCGGCAACAGCGCAGGTTCTGGCGGAAGGGAAAAGCGTTCGCCTGAAAGTTGGTGGGAAAACCGTGGAGGTTCTGCCAGAAGAAGTCGAAGTAGAAACAGGGTCAAAGGAGGGGTACTCGTTGTCCGAGGAGGAGGGTCTGTCGGTCGCTGTTGACACGACGATAAAAACGGACCTCAAGGAGGAGGGTTTGGCCCGCGACGTCGTCCGCCGGATTCAGAACCAACGGAAGGAGGCGGGGTTCAACATCGCCGACATGATTGAGACCTACTACGTGGCGGGGCCGAAGCTCTCGGCAGTGTTCGAAGCCTACGAAGAGTACATAGCCGCGGAAACGCTGACCACGACCATGCGCGAGGGGAAGCCTCCTGAGGGAACCCATCAAGCGACTTACAAGATCGAAGACGAAACGCTGACAATTGGGCTGAGACAAGCCAAAAAGCAGTAATCGTGTTCAAACTGAGATTTTCGCAACAACCGAATCGTTGAGCCTCAGGACGTCCTCCGTCCTTAGTTCAACGAGTCTGTCTCTGGCCCCGCCGCCGCAGAAGATGGTCTCGAACTTGGTCAGCTCCTCATCGACCACCGCCCGCATCCTGGTCTTATGACCGACTGATGGTGTTCCACCTGGCGGGTAACCGCTTATCGCCTCAGCGCCACTGAACGGCACCAAGCGCACGTTGCCCACTTTCAGCACCTTGGCAGCTGCCTTCAGGTCCACCTTCATGTCACCCGAAACGACGAGGAGCACGTATTCGCCCGTGTCCGTTTCCGAGACGAGGTTCTTTGTGAGCCTGTGAAGGTCGACTCCCGAAGCCTTCGCCGCATCCGCCGTGTGGACGGTTTCCTGCTTGACGATGAACCTGTGCCAGACATTATTCTGCTTCAGATATTCTTCGAGACTGGGGTTGCCGCTCATCTATTGTTTCACGCCTATTTAGCTAGAGGGGGAGCTTTTGTCCTTTTTGGTCGCGCCTCGCCTTCCCGAGCTCGCCCTCGACTTCTCTCAGCTGCGTCTGGTCGAAAACTGGGCCGTCCCTGCACACCCGGTACTTCCCGATGACGCAGCTCCCGCAGACGCCGATCGCGCAGAACATGAACCGCTCGAGGCTTGCCTGCAGGGGGGTACCGTATTTCTGTGCGAGCCTGTAGACCTTGAGCGTCATTGCCTCGTTCCCGCACGTGTAGACGTTGTCGACTTGTTCCGCTGAAAGGACCTTCTCGGCGGCGTCCGTCGCGAATCCCTTTGTGCCGTAGCTGCCGTCGTCCGTTGTGAAGACGACCTTAAGGTCTGCTTGTTTCCCCATTTTCATCAACTGCTTCATAAACAAAAGTTCGCTTCGGGTCTTGGCGCCCTCAACCACTATGGTCTTCACCTCCGCCTCCAGCAGTCTCTGAGCCAGCAGCATCAGCGGAGCGGTTCCGATGCCTCCACCCACCACTAAAGCGGTTTTACCTACGATTCTATAATGAGTACCGAAGGGTCCACGGACTCCGACGAACCCGCCCTGCTTCATCGCGTTCAGGGCTTTAGTGGCTTCTCCGACCTCTTTAACGGTCACGGACACTAAATTGCTGTTTATTGATGATAGGCTTAGGGGAATTTCGTCGACGCCGGGCACCCAGAGCATGACGAACTGTCCAGGTTGAGCAGACGCACATAGTTTGTCTTCAAAATAGAATGTTTTGATGTGTTCAGCTTCGGACTCGACTCTGCGAATCTTCGCCGTCCTCATCTGCTTATCGTCTGTGTGCCAGCCCAACAATCTCTTTCACGCTCCTGAATCCCTTCTCCTTAAGGTATTCTGTTATGCCCGTTGTGACCGACTTGAAGACCGCAAGGTCCTCGTAGGCAACCGCTGAGCCGATCTGGACGGCTGAAGCCCCAGCCAGCATGAACTCCACGGCGTCCCGCCACGTTCTGACTCCGCCACAGCCAACGATGGGCACGTCCACGGCCTCGAAGATTTCGTAGACGCACCTGACCGCGATCGGTTTTATGGCTCCCCCCGAAAGCCCGCCCATCATGTGGCTCAGTATCGGACGCGCCGTTTCGACGTCTATCGCCATAGCCTTAACTGTATTAATTGCTGTCACTGCGTCAGCACCAGTGGAAGCCGCAGCCTTGGCTAGCCCCGTTATGTCGGCGACGCTTGAAGTTAACTTCGCGAACACTGGAACCTTGACCCTTCTCTTGACCGCCTTCACGACTTCTCCAACTTTCTGCGGGTCTTGCCCCATCTCAGCGCCGACCCCCTTCGCGTGGGGGCACGAAAGGTTCAGATCCACCGCGTCAGCCCCCGACTCAGCAGCAATCCTGGCAACCTCAGCATATTCCTCAGCTGAGTAGCCATAGATGCTGACGACCAGCGGAACCTCTAGATCCTTGAGTTCCCTGATTTCTTCGGAAAACTTCTTTATCCCTGGGTTCGGCAGCCCCAATGCGTTGAGGAGTCCGCCTTCGACTTGGATGACCGTCGGGTTCGCGTAGCCTTCGCGGGGCTCGAGTCCTATGGACTTCGTCGTGACTGCGCCAGCTCCCGCGCGGGCAACTTCCCTTAGGCTATCAGCTGAGATGCCGAGTATTCCCGACGCCAGAACCGTTGGGTTACGGAGGTGAAGCCCAGCCAGCTCAACCTTGAGACTATCCACGTCAAGCATGACCATTCATAAAGCCTTCATCAATCAAGATATATTAAACTTTAAGTTTTTCTCTCTTGCACTTCCAGTGTACGCGCAAGCAACTAATTTGGCAGCGCCAGCTAATTAGTTCACAGTTAAGATGGCATGCACAGTCAAAAAGGCTTACAGCATGGTTGAAGCTGTGGATTCGGATATGTTACTGAAATGAAAGGCGTGAAAATATTCAGAAAAAGAAAATAAGCAGATGATTAGAGAGTGTTATGGGAGACTTGGAAATGATTAATGTAAGATTAACTTATCCTCCGCAAGATTTGGTTTCTCTATTTTCTGAGTCCGAGAGAAAATTCTATTTATATTATTCAGAATTTGTTTCATTTGAGCTGTCTGGAACTGGTGTTCAAGATTTTTTGCATTTTGTTATCGAAAAGGAAGAGATTTCACTATCTGAAATAGAGGACATCAGAGTCATGCGATACCCCTTTGAAGATTCTGAGGCAAAAAGAGAGCATGCTAACCGCCCGCCGCGCTTCGAAGGGGTAGTTTATTTTAGTCAGTATGTACAATCAGCAAAAACGATTGACATTTATCCGCCCAGATTTAACTCAGAACACATTAGGAACTTGGCAGCGAAACAGGTCTGGAATGACGAAGAAATGCGTTTCTATCTTTTTTGTTATGAACCAGTTAGGACACTTGTGCATGAGCTTCTCCACATAAAACATGGAGAGAATGAGGGCGCTATCACGAAATTGTCCCAAAAATACATGACCGACTTTGAAATAAAGACCAAGGGTAAAGTCAAATATTCTAATAGGCCATCATTTCTGCTTCCTCACGGAAAAGGATGGGATCAAGAGGTTCAAAAAAATAAGCGACGTGCACAGTCTAGCGGATGTTACTAATCCACAACGTATTACTGACGAGTTTGTCGCGCTATGCACTAGGATTATTTTTAACACTTAGGCACTTATACACTTAAACACTTAAATCGATACCCTTATAAGCAGGTAAGCACACAATATACTATGTGAATAAGCAAACTGAGGATGTATGGAAAATGATGACAAAACAACGACAAATGAAAGCAGCGCTCGAAAGCATGTTGGAGTTTGCTTATTGGAAGAACATCTGACACGTGTGAATCGTGCATAAAAAACTGACATCGGTCGGAAAATAAAATGGGTCGAATTAGCGTGGATCTGCCAGATGAACTGGAAAAGAATCTCAGGTTCAAGACCATAGAGAGATTTGGCGGGAAAAAGGGCGACTTATCCAAGGCTGTCGAAGAAGCCATAAGAACATGGGTCGCCAAAGAAAAATAAATGCGTGAATTCAATAATCTTTCCCGCCTTTCTCAGTGTGACTTTTCAAACTTTATAACAACAACAGACACAACCATTCAACTTTGAGTAACAAGACTTTCCGTATAAATGAAAAGCTGAGGATTCCACGACTATTATCAGTCGTCCCAGTATGCCTAAAAACAATCATTCTGAGAGAGAAAGATTAAACTTTATGCCTCAAATCCTACACTTTTTTTTCTGTGGTTTCCTGTTTTTTTCTTTGGATAAGTGCGTTCACTGCATTGGAGAGGGATTCGCATGCGGCTTCCCTGTGTTCAAGCGAGAAGTCGGTTTCCTCGCCTTCAACTTCCTCCTGGAGGTCTCGCACCTGGTCGGCGACCAGCTGCTTCAGCTTTTCGTACTCGTCCCTCGATTGCTCTTTCTCAGATGCGAAGTTTAACTCAGCCATATTGAGGTGCTCTTGCGCCTGTCTCAACTTCTGGGCGGCTTCCGCCTTTTCTGGGCTTTCAGCCTTCTTCAGGAACCCGAAGATGCCTTTTTTCGTTTCGGCTTCGCGGCTTAGTTCTTCCTTGAGGCTGTTGATTTCTTGGGACAGTTTGCTGGTTTCGCGGTTCTTGCGTTCGTTAATCTCATTCGTTTTGTTAGCGTACTCTCTTTCGATTCGTCCGAGTAGGCTTCTTTTTTCCGACAGTTTTTCAGCGGTCTCCGCGCGTGAAGCTTCGTTGCGTCGGGCTTTTCTTAGCTGAACGCTGACGTTCGACACCGTCTTCGAGCGTTCCTTCATGTAAAGCTCGTCAACACCCGTTGCGGGGTCAGACTCGAACTCGGACAAGACGCTTTCCAGGTTGGCCTGCCAGCGGTTGAAGTGCCCGTAGAACGGCGGAAGGGCGAACCTCTGGCTTCCCAAGATGCGTAAACTGTTGAGGGTTTTTTCTGAGACCTCTTCCAGAGTCGGGACATGCTTCTCATCCGAAATGTAGTCGCGGCTTGACCGACGCTTCTTTTTCTCGGCCTTAGCCTTTGCCCTCTCGTGCCCCGACCTTTCTTGCCGCCGACCGTAGTCTTGGGGCGCGCGTGCCCGAGGCTGGTATCCCATGAACAAAATCGTCTATTATCAACGTATTTAATGCTTTGTTCCAATGTTTTGCCATATTTTTTGGCATCAAACATAAATTGCGAAAAACAAATTTATTTCATGAGTGTTGGGTGAGGTGCCTGAATTGACTGATTTGAAAGTCACAAGTCCCGTTTTTGTGCACAACAGTTCGATTC
>CAZOKM010000016.1:10966-18400 GCA_964580405.1 uncultured Candidatus Bathyarchaeia archaeon
TCGATTCCAGCGAAGTACACGTGCGATGGTGAAAACGTGAACCCTCCACTAAACATCAACGGAATTCCAGAAGGGGCAAGAAGCCTTGTCTTGATAGTTGATGACCCAGACGCCCCGATGGGAACGTGGGTCCACTGGGTTGTCTGGAACCTTCCTCCGAGAGAGAAAATTGAGGAAAACATGATTTCGGAGAATGAGGGAATGAACGATTTCAGGAGGCAACGGTATGGTGGACCGTGCCCCCCTCATGGGACGCACAGGTACTTCTTTAAGGTCTACGCTTTAGACACCGTGCTTGAGATGAGTCCAGATTCGAGGAAGAAAGACGTCGAAAAGGCGATGACTGGGCACGTTCTCGCGAAGGGAGAGATCGTGGGACTTTATCGAAGAAGGTAACCACAAAACCGTTATAGTGTATTCCTGAACCCTTTTAAAGCGAATCCGAGAAGCGGCTTAACGAATCGCCAAACGTGGCGAAAATCAAAAAGAAAAAAGGAAGCGTAATCTAAAGGGTTACTTGATTCCCGCTTTGGCTGTAATTTTTACTATGATGAATATTACGAAGGTCACTATCAAGAAGGTTATCAACGACCCTATGAAGTGCCCGATTCTGAACGGTCCTAGCACAATGTTTTCCCATACCACGTTGGGCGTTGCTATGCTGATTATCGGCATAACCAAATCAGAGACGAGGGCACTCACCAACGAGCCGAGATAAACACCTATGATGAAGGCTACAGCCATCCCCATGACCTTGTAGGTTGAAATAAAGTCTTTAAACTCGCCGATCAGTCCCTTCGGCTGAGGCTGAGGAAGCGGAGATGGCTTAGGTTCAAGGAGCTCCCTTATCTTCCTCAGTTCTTCCAACATTTCGTTCTGCATTTTTTCAGGCATGATTTCACCTTCCTTCCGAAATATATGTTGTCAGCGCCAACTATATTTATTTTTCAGAGATACAAGTTTTGCATGGTCCTTAATGTTTATGTAACATAATGAATCGTGGACAAAAAATGGAAAAGGTTATTCACAAGTGAATTGAATAGGGTTAAGGTGTACGGTGAAGTTTCATGAAAGCAACTATTGTCGCTTCTGTGATGGGGGTTCTGGGCTTCGGCGAAGACGGGAAGGTCGCGGCAAGCAGGCTTTTCCCCATGGACGCGTCGAAGGCAGCCTCGAAGCTCGTGGACATCGAAGCGGGAAGGGTCACAGACGAAGTGTCAGCTGTCGTTCAAGAGCTGAAGCAAAAGGGGTACACAGCGTACGTTTTTGAGAACGGCGCATTGGGACATTCTGTCAAAAACCAATTTGGCGTAGAAATCGAAGTCGCAGCGCCGTCGGAAATGGGCGAAAACCTTCGGAAGAAGATGGGCGAGTATGCAGTAGCCCTAGGGTTCGTTGGCGAAGCTTCGGAGTTGGCGAAGTGGGTCCACGAAGTTTCGATGGAGGTTTCTCAGCTCAAGGTCAGGAGGGCGACCGAGAAGAGGGACCTCATGGTCGTGCAGGCCGTCCAAGCCCTCGACGACATGGACAAGACCTTGAATCTTTTATCGGAGCGGATGCGCGAGTGGTACGGGATGCACTTCCCGGAGCTCGACCGCGACGTCGAGAGGCACGACGTCTACGCGCAGCTTGTTTACAACTTGGGAGAAAAAGCGAATTTCAGCCAGGAAAGCATCGAGAAGCTCGGCGTATCCAAAAACAGGAGTAGCCAGCTCGCGAAGGTAGCTGCGTCGTCGATGGGCGGAGCCCTCAGAGACTCGGACGTGAAGCAGATTCAGGGCTTAGCCCATTACATTCTGGAATTGTTCGAGGAAAGGGGCAACCTCGAAAAGTACATCGGCGAACTGATGGAGGAGGTCGCGCCTAACTTGTCCGTCCTCGCTGGAGCCACACTGGGCGCCAGACTCATCGCCATTTCAGGCGGGTTGATGAACTTGGCGAAGATGCCCGCGAGCACAATACAAGTGCTGGGCGCAGAAAAGGCGCTGTTCAGGTCGATAACCACAGGTGCCCGCCCGCCCAAGCACGGCTTGATCTTCCAGCACACGTGCATCCACGGGTCGAAGCGGTGGCTGAGGGGAAAAATCGCGAGGGTTTTCGCCGGGAGACTTGCCATCGCCGCGAGGACCGACGCGTTCAGCGGGAACTTCATCGGCGAGAAGCTGAAGGCGGACCTTGAAAAACGGATCAGCGAGCTCCAGAAGAAGTACCCCGAACCAAAATTAAAGCCAAGACAACAGGAAACGAGACCCCCGCAGTTCAGGCGAAAACCGGGATCGTCGTACGGAAGGAAGAGGTATGGGCGCAGGGGCTAAGCCTCACCCCTCGTTTCCGGGCGTCTTTTACGTAATGCTTGAGGATGGGTCGCGCAAGATTGCGACCATGAACTTGTCTCCGGGCAGAACCGTCTACGGCGAACGGCTGGTCAAAGTCGACAACGTCGAGTACAGGCTCTGGGACCCTTTTCGTAGTAAATTGGCAGGCGCCATCCTGAAAGGCCTGGAAAACCAGCCCATCAAGCCAGACTGCAAGGTTCTGTACCTGGGCGCAGCCTCCGGGACCACCCCTAGCCACGTGTCAGACATCGTTGGAAGCGGAGGGTACGTGTACTGCGTCGAGTTCGCCCCGAGGTCGATACGGGACCTGATAGACAACGTTTGCAGGTTCCGGTCCAACATGGCTCCGATTCTGGCGGACGCGCGGTTCCCGACCAACTACGCGTCGATGGTTGAAGCCGTCGACGTGGTCTACTGCGACATCGCACAGCCAGAACAGGCCAAGATTCTCGTAGACAACGCCAGGGTCTTCCTCCGCGCGGGTGGCTGGATTATCATAGCGATCAAAGCCCGAAGCGTCGACGTGGCCAAGGAACCCGCGGAAGTCTACAAGCACGAGATTGAGGTAATCAGGAAAAACGGCTTCGAAGTCCACGACGTGGTCCACCTTGAGCCCTACGACAAGGACCACGCGATGGTAACGGCGAAATTGGGAAACCTGGTTTAGGTTCTAGATTGCTTTTACGGCTTTCAGCCACGACTGTGCGATTAAGGCGTGCCCTGCGAGCGTCGGGTGAACGCCATCCTGCGACCAGAAAGTCGGCTCTCTTCTTTGTGCTGCCGCTGCGAAAATCTTGTCCAGCGGGACTAAGGTTGCCTTGAATTCTTTGGACAGCCTTTTAACAACCTCGATTTTGGGGTTGAGGTCTTCGCGCCACTTGAGCTGCTCTTTCGTCACGTGCAGCAGGAACGGTTCCATCAGTATTATTTGGGGATTAAGAACGTTCCGTGTTTGCAGCAGTATTTGCCTGTAGTCTGCTTCGAAGCTCTCTGCGGACGTTGGGTCGTTGGAGTCGTACCTTCTCCACACGTCGTTTATGCCGATCATGATCGAGACCGCTTTGGGCTTCACGTCGAGGCAGTCCTTCTGCCAGCGGCTTTTCAAGTCCTTAACCCTGTTGCCGCTTATCCCGCGGTTCACGAACCGTAAGTTTCTCTCGGGGTACTCGGCGGAAAGCCAAGCGGACGCCAGCATCGCGTAGCCTATTCCTAGGACTTCGTCGTTCTCGTAGATCCTGCCCGCGTCCGTGATGCTGTCTCCCTGGAAAAGGACCGTTCCGTTCGACGGCAATTTAATCGGCATTGTTCGTTGCCCTCTTTTTTGGCAGATACGAAGACTCGTCATATAAATGTATGCGATGATCCACAATTTCACGGAGAAAACCGAAAGAAGCTCCCGAATAAGAATAATGCATCCCCATTTCATTATTGACCAATACTCATATAGAACCTTTCTGAGCTAATTTAAAATTTGAACGCATAATTCACGGTTAGGAGGCAAGTCTCCGTTGCAGGAACGCATGACGCCTAAGGAGAGGATGCTGACCGCTTTTCGGAACCAGCAGCCCGACAGGGTTCCCGCTTCGCCTGATATTTCGAACATGATTCCCGCCAAGCTCACGGGTAGGCCCTTCTGGGACGTCTACCTTCACGAGGACCCGCCGCTGTGGAAGGCGTACATCGAAGCCGTGAAGCACTACAAAATCGACGGCTGGCAGTACGGCGGCTTCCTCGGAACCCTACCCGACTCGAACAACCTCATGCAACCCACAAACAAGAACGACGAACGAAGGTTCAGGAACGAAGTAGTCAGCAGAACCGACAATGTCATCGTAGTTCGAACATTTTGCATGACCCCCAAAGGCGAGTTGTGGCAGGAAACCAATTATTATCGTGACATGCCGCCGTGGACGACGAGGAAGTTCTTCAAGGACCTCGAGGGGGAGTTCGAGCACCTGCAGTACTTCTTCCCCGACCCGTCCAACCTAGGCGGAGAAGCCTACTGGACGATGACGAAAGCTTTGGGAGACCTCGGGACAACAGGTTTGTCTATTGGGCTGCCGGGGTTCCAGAGCCTTTACGATTTGATTGACGGCGGCTTGCCCGAGATATGCAGGCTCTACATGCAGAAGCGCTATTTACTCGAGGATTATCGACGGATGTTCCACGACTACACAGTAAAGTACGTCGAAAGGGGACTGCAGATCAATCCCGAGTTCCTCATGATAGGCGCGTCAGGATTATTAACGTTGCAGTCGCCCCGAATCTTCAGGGAGCTCAGCGTCCCGACGCTGAAGGAGGCGACGAGGATGGCTAAGGAAGCCGACGTCCCCTCGCACCTGCACTCCTGCGGCAGAGAACGGTACATAGTCGAAACCGCGGTCAACGAAACCGACCTCTCGTCCATCGAGCCGCTTGAGCCCCCTCCGGCCAGAGACTGCGACCTAGCAGAAATAAAGAGGCTCTACGGCGACAAAATCGCGCTGAAGGGCAACATACAAACAACTAAGCTCCTTTTGGCTACGCCCAGGCAGGTCGACACGATGGCCAAAGAGTGCATAGAAGCAGCCAAGGAGGGCGGCGGATACGTCCTCTCGACGGGCGACCAGGTCGGAAGGGACACGCCCGACGAAAACATCATCGCCATCGTCAAGGCAGCACGAAAATACGGAAAATATTAAACAACTATTATTAGTAAACATTTGACACAGTAATTCAACATCGCAATTAAGAATATAACAGAAAAATTGTCGTAAAAATCTTATATTATTCTTCTCTCTAGACAATTATCGGTGTAACAATATGAAAAAATGGGAAGCATCTTGTTTCATCCTTGTGGTAATAGTCTTTAGTGCGATTCTTGCTAGTTTCGCCTCCCAAATAACATCTCTGGAAAGCCAAAATGTTTCTCTCCAAACTCAGATTGACCAGAAGGATTCGCAGATTTCTTCTTTACAGACCGAAAAATCTGGTCTTCAAAGTAACATTACCAGTTTACAGGGACAAATAACGACTCTCCAAACCCAGACCACCCTTCTGCAAACCGAAAAGCTCGCCATGGAAACCCAACTAGGTGATCTGGAAAATCAAGTCTTTAACCTTGAGAGCCAAATTTATGATCTGCAGCTGCAATTGCAGAATCAACAGAACATCGAAGAGGACATTCTTGGCGTGTATTTCAGTCCTGACGGAGGGTGTGAAGACCAGATCCTTTACTGGATAGGCAGGGCTAACTCCACCATCGAGATTCTTATCTACAGTTTCACGTTGGACTCGATAGGGGACGCCCTCGTAGAAGCCCACGACAGGGGAGTAGAAGTTCAAGTAGTCTTCGAAGTAAGTCAAATAATCTCAAGCAGCGAATATTGGAAGCTCAAAGATGCTGGAATAGACGTAAGGAACGACACAAACTCAGCTGATATGCATGACAAAGTTATGATTGTTGATGGAATTATCGTACTCACGGGGAGCTTTAACTATTCTGAGAGAGGAGAGGAAAGGAATAATGAAAACCTACTGGTCATTAACAGCACGACAGTCGCCACTACTTATGGGCAGGAATTCACGGAAATTTGGGACGAAAGCTTGGCAGAAGAGGAGGAAGAAGATTCGCCCCTCGATATTAGAATCAGCAGCATCAATTATGACGCACCAGGAAACGATTGGGACAATCTTAATGGCGAATATGTCATAATACGAAACGACGGTTCAGAAAACACTGACTTAACAGGATGGCACCTTACCGATGCAGCCAGTCATACCTTTACTTTTCCGTCATTCACCCTGAATACAGGAAGTACCGTGACAATATACACAGGATCAGGATCCAATACCCAAACAAGCCTATATTGGGGATCAAGCACCCCCATCTGGAACAATGATACCGATACAGCATATCTCTATGATGCTGATGGAAACCTTGTTGATAACAAAAATTATTAAAAAGGTTAATTTTTTACCGTTTCCCTTATCAGAAAATTAAACCCAAGGTGGAAGTTTCTGTCCGATAAGCAGTGTTTCCAGCGTTTCTCTTTCTCTTACTAGGGCACATTTTCCTTCTTTTACGAGGATTTCTGCGCATTTCGGTCTCGAATTGTAGTGGGAGCTCATCGAGAACCCGTATGCCCCCGCGTTCAGGACAGCCAGCAGGTCGCCTTCAGCGATTTTTGGGAGCTTTCGGTCGCGGGCTAGGAAGTCTCCCGACTCGCACAGGGGTCCGCACACGTCGTACGTTTCCGCTTCGGGCTCGTTGAGCTTGTTCGCCACGACTATCGGGTGGTACGAGCCGTACATGACGGGGCGGATGAGCGTGTTGAAGCCCGCGTCCACCCCCGCGAACCGCTTGTGGGGCGTGACCTTGACGGTGTTCACATTCGTCAGCAGGACCACCGCGTCGCAGACGATGAAGCGTCCGGGCTCGATGTAGAACCAAGGCTCCCCGAGTCCGTACTCCTTGACCCTCTTCTTGAATATCGATAAAACCTTCTCGGCGAACTCGTCCAAGTCCAGGGGCTTCTCTTCGGGCCTGTACGGGACTCCGACGCCTCCGCCCACGTCGACGAACTCGAACGTTATCCCCGTTTCCCTATGAACCAAACTAGCAATTTCCATGAGCTTCTCAAGGGCTGGAAGGAAGGGCTCGACGTTGAGTATCCCCGAACCTATATGCATCTGAATGCCGAACCTTTTAACGCCTGCTTTCTTAGCCGTCTTATAGGCTTCGACGACGTCGCTTTCCCAGATGCCGAACTTCGAGTCCCTGCCCCCCGTGATGCAGTGCTCGTGGTGCCCAGCGCCCACCTCGGGGTTCGCCCGAACGGACAGGAACGAAGGCACGTGGAACTTGAGGAGCCTCTTCAGCTGCGAGAGAGAATCTACGTTCATCGCCACGCCCGAGTCGACGACGAACCTGAGCTCATCGTCCCTTACGCTTGTGCCAGTGAACAATATCTTCTCAGGCGGAAAGCCAGCCTTCAACGCTATGAATACCTCTCCGGGGCTGACCGTGTCCAGCCAAGCGCCCTCGCTTTGGATGACCTTCAGGACTGAAAGGTTCGCGTTCGCCTTCACCGAATATAGAATTCTGACTTTACCATAT
>CAZOKM010000016.1:18410-24053 GCA_964580405.1 uncultured Candidatus Bathyarchaeia archaeon
TTACCATATTGCTTAGTCAAGGCTTCTTTGAGTCGGCGAAAATTGCTTCTAATTCTGCGTTCACTCACGACGTACAAAGGTGTATCGAACTTTTTGGCGAGCTCGGAAGCTGCAACTCCGTCGATGAAGAGGGCTCCGTTCCTGTTTTCCAGAACATCAATGTCCCTCAAACTCATGAGCGACCCAGCCCATTCAACAACGACGTTTTTCGGATTTGTTGTTACAGGATTTTTTTGGCTACCATGAGCTCCGCGCTGAGTATGCCCGCTCCCGCCGCGCCCCTGATAGTGTTGTGCCCCAGACAAAGGTACTTCGCGGTCATGATTGAGTCGCTTCTGACGCGCCCCACAACGATGCTCATGCCCTTGCCTGCGCCACGGTCGAAACGCGGCTGGGGCCTGTCAGCCTCTTCCCTGATGATTATCGGCTTCTCGGGCGCCGTTGGCAGCTTCAGTTTTTGCGGTTCTCCCGTGAAGTTTCGGAAGGCTTTCTTTATTTCGTCGACGGTTGGCTTTTGCTCCAGCTCCACATAAACTGCTTCCAAGTGACCATCCTTCACGTCCACGCGGTTGCAGCTGGCGCTTATCGTCATGGTTGCTGGCTTGACCTGTTTGCCGTCGAACGTGCCCAAGAGTTTCTGGGTTTCGCTTTCCATTTTTTCTTCTTCGCCGCCAATGAACGGGACAACGTTGTCGACGATGTCCAGCGAAGGCACGCCTGGGTATCCCGCGCCGCTCAGAGCCTGCATCGTCGTAACGATGAGCCTTTTCACGCCGAAGCCCTCCAGAGCCTTCAACGTTATCGCGAGCTGGATTGTGCTGCAGTTCGGGTCGGTCGAGATGAAGCCCCTCCAACCTCGGTTCTTCCTCTGAATCGGAATTAAACCAAGGTGTGCAGGATTGACCTCTGGAATCAGCAGCGGAACGTCAGCTTCCATCCTGTGCGAGCTCGCTTTACTGACCACGGGAACCTCGGCTGCGAACTCGGTTTCGACGGGTCCAGCGATGTTTGGGGGCAGGGCGGAGAAGGCGAAATCTATGTCTTCCGCTTCCTTGACCTCTTTCAGGACCGTGTTGACCACTTGCATTTCGCCTATTTCTTTGGGCATCTCTGACTCGAGCCGCCACTTGCAGGCTTCCTTGTATTTTTTGCCCGCTGACTTTTCGGATGCAGCCAGCACGGCGACGTCAAACCAAGGGTGCCCCTGCAGGAGCTCGATGAACCTCTGCCCGACCGCCCCTGTGGCTCCGAGTATTGCTACTTTTCGGTTCATGTTATGTTCCTCACAACCTTCAACGCGTCGTCAATCACTTTTTCGTCAACGAATATGCTGATGGTGGCTTTACTACTCGTGACCTCGATTATATTAATGTTCTTCGCCGCCAGAGCCCCCGAAACCTTGGCGACCTCGCCCGGCGAATCGATGAAGGACGGGTGGGTTAGCCCAATCAGCCCAACGTTCGCCCTCAGGCTTAGAGCTTTACACACGTCAAGTTTATGCAGTTCGTTGACAAGGGCATTCGGGTCCTCGGACGACGTGAACACCGTAAGCGAAGACTTGCCCGTGCTGATGCCGTGGATCGGTCTGTTATTAAAAGACGAAATGATTCTGCTCACGTTGACTGGGTCGATGTTGCATATGATGCTAATGGCTGAGAGCCCTCTCTTCTCGTCGATTTCGCACGAGGCGGAATGGAAGACCCCCGAAATTTCGGTTCCGCCCGACAAGCTGCCGCTCGAGAAGTTTACGACCCTCAACGTCTGGTCCGGGAGCTTGTACTTGAGCGATTCAGCCTTGATGATTTTGGCTCCACCGTGAGAAAGGGCGAACATCTCGTGGATAGTCAAGTTTTTCAACAGCTTCGCGTCCTGAACGACTCGCGGGTCCGCCGACATGACGCCCTCGGTCTCCTTGACCAGCACGACTTCGTCGGCTCCGAGGCAATTCCCAAGCACCATCGCCGTCGTGTCGCTTCCTCCCCTCCCAAGGGTTGTGACGTTGCCTTCCCCGTCCCGACCCAAAAAGCCGCAGAAAACCACGACCTTCGCGCCGAGAAGAGGTTCAACGAACCTTCTGACGAGATCGCACGTCTTCTTCATATCAATCTCCGCGTCTCTGTAATCCGAGTCCGTGACAATCGGCCAGCGTTCCTGACTCGGGTCGAAGCACTCGGCTTGGGCGCCCATCGACCGAAGCGCTGAGCAGAAGATTCGGGCGCTCGTTCTCTCGCCCATGGACACTATTTCCGCGTAGTCCCCCCCGTCCGAGCTACCTACTTCAGAGATGGTCTTCGTCAGGTTGTCCGTGGCTCCAGCCATCGCCGAGACCACCACGACGACCTCGCGGTACCCCGATTCGAGAACCATCCTCGCCGCCTTTCTGATTTTTTCCCCAGTCGCGAGGTCCGCTCCGCCGAACTTGATGACAGCTCTGCCCGCCATGACCTATAAACGGCTCCTTTTTGTGTCCTGAAATTTATCCCAGCACGTCGTCCATGCCGTAGATTCCGGGCTTCGTTTGTTTGCAGACCCATTCTGCGGCAAAGAGCGCCCCCTGCGCGAAGACGCTCCGCGAAAAGGCAGTGTGCTCGACGCGTATCATCTCGTACGGTCCAGCAACAATCAGGTCGTGGATTCCCGCCACTCCTCCCACCCTAACTGAAAGGATTTCCAGCTCTCCGGGCTTCCGCGGACTGATGCCTTCCCTCCCGTAGACCGTGGACGAGTATTTCCTAGCCTCGAAGACAATGGCGCCCAGCTTCTTGGCTGTGCCACTCGGCGCGTCCTTTTTGCCCGTGTGGTGGACCTCGGTTATGCTGAAGTCGTAGTCAGACGGCAGCTTCGCCAATGCCTTCATGAGGTTGAACATGACGTTGACCCCAATGGCGTAGTTTGGCGACATGACGGCGGGAACCTTCCTAGATATGGCTTCCCTGATTTTCGCCGTCTGCTCTTCCGTCAGCCCCGTCGTCCCCACGACCATCTTTTTACCCAAGTTGGCCACGGTGGGGAGGTTTGTCACCTCAGCTTCTGGGGTCGTGAACGACACGTAGACGTCGGCTTCCTCCACGGCCTTCGCCAAGCCGGACGGGTCTACGATTTTAACGTCTAAGTTGCATACTTCAGCTTGCCTCAGGGTCTTGCCGACGTTCGGGTTGCCTTTGGCTTCGACCGCGCCGACGACTTCGAACCCTCTGGCCACGGCTTCCTTGATGAGGGCGCTTCCCATCCTGCCAGTGGCGCCTGCAACGCATATCCTAATCATAAGCTAATCCTTTCCAGAACCTTTCTATGTAAAGTCGTTTGTTGAGGTCGACGTCGAAGAAGGATTCAACGGGTTCCAGCACCTCGGGATTCTTCTCGTATACCGACCTTGCGATGTTTATGACGGATTGTAACCCTTTTTTGGTCATTTTGCCCATCGGCTGCCTCAATGGACCAGAGGGCATCCCGAGGACGTCCATGAGGGTCTTGTAGGAAAGCGGGTTCCGAGCCTTGCACGAGACCGCGCCGTAAGGGGTGTCCTCCTCGGTCTTCACGGTGACCATCCCGAAGAGCGGCTTGAGGGCTTCCTGCAGCTTCTGCGCCTTCGCCGTGTCCTTCTTGAGGATTGCTTGGACGAACTGCTGGGTCGGCCCTGGCGCGATGTTCGACGTGACGGAGATGACTCCGCTTGCTGCAATCTGCGGGTCTGTCATCATGTCGTAGGTCTTGTCGTCGTCTCCCGAGAGGATGTCGAAGTCTGGTCCACACAGGCGCCTCGTCAGCCGCATGTTGTCGAGGTTGCCCGTCGCCTCCTTGACGGACCTGAGGGTCTTGAACTGGGAATGTAGAATTGCCAGGTCCTGCGGCATGAGCTGGGCTCCCGTCCTTCCCGGTATCACGTAGGGGATGATTTGGGTTTCGGGGAACTTTCGAGCCACGGGTTCGACGTATTCCCTCCGTATTTCGGTTGAGCTCGGACCGTTGTAGTAAGGGTCAACGAGAAGCACGCAGTCCACACCATACTCGGACACTTCATCGGTGGCTTCGAGGGTCTCCTCGGTGTTGTTGCTTCCCGTCCCGCCGATCGTAAGGCATTTGCCGTCCGCATAATCGTAGACTTTCTCGATGACCTTAAGGTGCTCGCTCCATGTGAGGGTCGGGCTCTCGCCCGTCGTCCCCACGGCTAAGATGCCGCCTATGCCCTGCTCTATTTGGAAGTCGACCAGCCTCTTCAGCCCCTCGTAATCGACCTTCCCGTTCTTCTTCATGGGCGTTACCGACGCGGTGTAGCAACCGCTCAACTTTCGCATCCCGATTATCACCTGACAACGCAAGTTTTCCGAAAGCGCCATATTTATGGTTTTCGTTTTTTGTTTCCGATTTTCGTAATTAATAGTTTTTCCTGCTGTTTTAAATTTTCTTGATGTTTGTCCTAGGGCTAGCTGCGATATTGTGCGTTTCTATTACTGGTTTTATGAACTGCTTCTGGGTCCGAACCTCTAATCCGTGAAATTTTTATAGATTACGAGGATTTGCTGGGATGGGTCTTTGCGGTTACGATTTTCGCAAAAGGCATATATTTTTCGAAATTAATAAATGAGTCATGGACGACGTGGACTTCGAGATTCTCAGAATCCTGAAGAGGGACGCCCGGACGAAGTACGTGAAGGTCGCGAAGCTGGTCGGGCTGACTGAGGGCGCGGTCAGGCGGCGGATAAAGGAGCTCGTCAAGCTGGGCATCATCAAGGGGTTCACCGTCGAGACGATGGCGGAGTTCGAAGGCATAGTCCTCGTCGAGACCAGCCCGACCGGGACAAAGGATGCCGTGAAGAGCATCGGCAGAATTGCGTCGAGGGTCTTCGAGGTTTCGGGCGACTACGACATCGCAGCCCTGATTCAGGCCTACACCATGGACGACCTGAACAGGAAAATCGACATGATACGGAAGCTGTCAGGCGTCAGAAACACGAACACCCTGATCAAGCTTACAGGCTAGACTCGCCATTTTAACCCTATTTCGGTTTGTTTAGGTGGCTTTGAGGGCTTTGTACATTTTTTCGTACGCGGTTCCGAAGTCTCCGTCCTTCGCCAGCGCCGTCTGAGCGTCAGCGTAGAACTGCGTGAAGGCCTTGAGGTCTCCTCGCTTGATGTGTTGTTTGAGGGTCTCGGCGTTGGCAATGAATTGTTCGAGGATTTGCGCCGTGAACTTGTTGTCCATCTGGATTGAGGCGTAGAGGGACGGGTCCTCGGTCATCACCCCCTCGCTGAGGACGAGCTGCAGCGCGAAGGTCGTGCCACCCAGCTTCTTCAGGACGTTGAGGTCTTTCTGCCCGACCACCGAGGCGAACGCTATGTTGATGAAGTGCGGGAGCGAAAGCGCCGCCGCCATGGCCTCGTCGTGCTCCTCAGCGTCGACGACGACTAGCTCCACGTCGGGAAACAACGACTCCGCCGCCCTAAACTCCGATGAAGGGTCCGAAACGGGCACAAGCGCGATTTTCTCTCCCTTAGTCTCCGTGACGCCGGGTCCGAAAAGGGGATGAATCGAGACCGTCCTAATCCCTTTAGCTGCCACTTTCTCTAGGACAACGAAGACTTGCGATTTGAGCGACGAGATTTCGACGATTGTGGAGGACCCCTTAATTTTAGGGTATATTT
>CAZOKM010000017.1:0-23586 GCA_964580405.1 uncultured Candidatus Bathyarchaeia archaeon
TGCACCATCTTCACGAAGTGCCCCGCGCCCTCACCCTTGAAGAACTGCACCCCCTCAGCGACGGCAACGTCCAAGTACAACGGCAGCAGCCTCTCGTAGGCCTCCCTCGTCCCCCCGACCATCAGGCAGGCTCCACTCCTCGCCCCCTCTGGACCGCCCGAGACGCCCACATCCACGAACGCTATGCCCCTTTCCTTAAGTTTCTTCGCCCGTTCAATGGAATCTTTGAAGAAGGAGTTCCCGCCGTCGACGACCGTGTCACCGCTTTCCAGAAGGTCCACCAAACCGTCCTCGCCAAACAGCAACTCGTCAACAGCGTTCCCAGCGCTGACCATCAGCCACACCACTCTGGGAGGTTCAAGCAATTTCACCATTTCCTTCAGCGAGACGGCTCCGACTATGCCCTTTTCAAGTAAACCATTGGTTACTTCGACTGTCCTGTTGAACCCCACGACCCTCCACCCCTTGTCCACGAGGCTAAGCGCGAGGTTCGAGCCCATCTTCCCCAACCCGACGACGCCGAGCTCCCTCCTGAGCCCAGCCGCCCCTCGCAGGTTCCGCTCAACAACCCTCGACTCTTTCAGAACCAAGTCTTTCCCACTCTCGTACCGCTTTAGAGGGACCAGATTCTTCTTCCAGGCTCTGAGAATTGGGTCGACGAACTTCCATGATGCTTGGACTTCCTCTATGCTCACGAAGAAGGTTTGGTCGCCAGCTATGCAGTCGAAGAGGAGCTTCTCGTACTCCTCGACGTACTGAGTCCTCCTCGATTCACTCTTAAAGACGCAGT
The DNA here is from genome assembly GCA_964580405.1 of uncultured Candidatus Bathyarchaeia archaeon. GTDB lineage: Archaea > Thermoproteota > Bathyarchaeia > Bathyarchaeales > DTEX01 > JAGTRI01. Next base: position 791 of record CAZOKM010000017.1, read on the forward strand.
TGAATCCCTTCTCGCCGACCTCCGCCGCGAACCCGGGCTCCTTCGACTGGAGGAACATCTCAATCGACTCCCTCGGCTCAACGGAGAAGACTATACGACTGCCCAAATGCCCCCCGAGCCCTTTCGGGCACAAACAGTGGTTTGGGTGCTTCAGGAACACAGCGACCTCCTTCCTTGGCTTCCCCAGCTTTTTACCGCTTTCCAGAATAATGGGGACGCCTTGCCACCTCGGCGAGTCGAGGAAAGCCGCGGTTCTAAAGTAGGTTTCGGTGTCTGAGCTAGGCTTGACCCCTTCGACGTCCGTGTATCCGCTGTACTGCGCCCTGAAGGAGAGGCGGCTTGCTTCCTCGTCCGTGAACGTTCTCAGCTCTTGTAGGACCTTCGCGCGGTTCGTTCTTACGGCTTCGGCTTCGAACTTGATAGGGTTGTCCATCGTCGCCAGAGACAGCATCTGCAGGAGGTGGTTTTGCCCCACGTCCCTGAGGGCTCCAACTGAATCATAGAACCTGCCCCTCCCCTCGACCCCAATGTCCTCCAGCAGTCTTATTTCCATACGGTCGACGTACTTGTTGTTCCAGAAGCCCTCGAAGAAGGTGTTGGCGAACCTGAAGAAAAGGATGTTCTGAACCATCTCCTTGCCGAGGTAGTGGTCGACGATGTAGACCTGCTCCCGCCTGAACAGGCTGCACACGATACGGCACAGGTTCTCCGCGGATTTCAGGTCGCTGCCGAACGGCTTCTCGACGATGACCCTCGTCCACCCCTCCTCAGGCCCGCAGGGCTTCGTCAACCCCGACGCGGCGAGGTTCCTGAACGTCGGCTCGTAGAGGTTAGGCGGGACGCCTAGGTAGAAGATCTTGTTCGAGCACGTCCTCCACTCGCCGTCCACTTCGCCAAGTCTGGACGCTAGGGTTTCGAAGTCCCCTAGGTTCTTCACGAATCCCCTGTGGTAGAAGAACAGCTTCGAAAACTGTTCGGTCTCTGGGGCGGCTGCTTCCTTGATGTCCCTGTGCTCCTCGAGGACGCGCATCACGAAGTCCCTGTAGTCGCCGTCCGAGAGCTCCTTCCGGGCGAAGCCAACGACCCTGAAGAACGAGGGAATCTTACCCTTGTCAAAGAGGTGATAGAGAGCTGGAAGAACCTTCTTCGCCATAAGGTCCCCGGTCCCGCCGAAGATGACGAGGATGGTCGGGACGTTTTCCTGTCTGCCACTTTGCTTTTCCTTTTTTAGTTTAGAAGCCTGCAACTCGAAAGAAGCTCCTTGAGACTATCTTTCCACGTTATTCCTTGTTAATTTTTCCCTAAACTGGTCAGTCGTTGCATTTGTCTATTTTATTTTATTCACGGATGGACGTTCGGGTTCGAGTCGTCGGGGTCGACGAGTGTTGTTGAAGCCGTGCAGCCCGCGAGCTCGAAGACGTTGGCTCCGTAGCCGTCGCCGTCCTCGTCGAGAGCGACCCTGGCGCCCTCCGCGTAGTTCACGAGGATGTACGCCGAGTGGGGCTGCAGGGTCATGTTGTAGACGTTCGTGAAGTCGTTCACCAGAACGTAGTTCAGATGCGCGGTCTCGTTCGATTCGTCGTTGTAAGCGAACGGGCTGTCCCCGGTCAACGAGACGATCAGCGTCCTGTTCGAAGGCGTATAAGGCAGGTTCAGCTGCACGTCGATGCTCTTTTCCAGATCCCTGTTGATCAGCACAATCGAGTACCTGTCGCCGTACTTGAACGGGTAAACCGCGACCTTGGGCACGTTGACGGGGTAGCTGTGGACCATGAGCCCGTAGCTCTGGAAGTTCTCCCACATTGCGAAGTTGTTGGCTGCGTCGCCGTACGGGTTGAACGTGCCCGACGTGTAGGAGCAGTCGAGGAGCTGACCCCTCTGGAACTCGGCGTACATCTGCAGCGCGTAGTAGACGGGTCTCTTCGCGGCGTACGGGTAGTCGTCCATGAAGCCCCAGCTCCACCCGAAGCCCTGAACGTAAAACGCGTTAATCGGGTTCAGCCCGTTCTTCCTCATACTCAAGCTCTGGTCAAGAATTGCGATTGCTGCTCCTAAGCTTGTTTCCATGTCTGCCATCTCGTGATTGTAGGGCTCCCTCTCGAAGACGCCCGTCATCCCGTACTCGTAGATTCCGACATCCATTGAGGCTGGATAGTTCTCCTCGGTCATCTCCCAAAGGTACGAGGCGTACTCGTCGACGTACGCGGCTTCGCCCAGCGCCCTCCGGTACCAGACCATCTCGTTCGCTTCTGAGCTCGTCAAGCTGTCCTCGCTGTACGTGGTCTGCCTGGTCGCATAATAATTCGTGAAGTCGTGCCCGGGGAAGTAGTCAGCCACAAGCGCGAAGTCAACGCTTCCTCCGTCACGGTTGTTCGCCTCCTCGACCAAGACTTGGACGTTGCGGTTAACGTTCGAGTACCACAGCCCGATGCCTATCTTGTCAACGCTCGAGTTCCAGTACGGCGAGGACTTAGCGGTCTGAACCGCCTCTGTCACATAATTCGCGTACACTCCCGAGTCCCAAGTCGGTCCGTTGCCGTTAACCAAGACCTCGTTGCCCAGCTCGAAATAGACTTTATCGAACTTGCCCTCCCACGACTCGTATCCTGCTGCTTCCCTCATCGCCCCGTAGACCGTGGAGTTGTCGCCATACATGTACTCCAGAAGGTCCGAAATCAGGGTCGGCTCCATCATGAAGTACTGCGAAATGACGTACTCCGGGCACGCCCCCGTCAGCTCGCACAGCTTCAGGAACTGGTTGAAGTCGAACACGTCACCGCCGACGCTTCCGCTCCAGTCAGCGTAGTTCGCCAAGCCGAACCTGTCGCCAAAGATGTTCTCAGCGCGGAAAGAGTTGCACCCAAGCCCGCCATGTCGAAGAGTTGAGGGTCTGAGATTCTTCACCTCGTCGATGAACCGCGTGGACAGCCCCCAAGCGTTGATGCCCTCGGAGTCGTAGAACTGGGCGTCGTCAATCCACAAAGTTCCAGAAGAGAAGACCTCAATCCTTTCGGAGCTGGACTGCCCGTAGTATGGGTCAATCGGCGTGCAGTTGACGGGTATGACGAAGTCCATCTCGTAGTACCGCCACTCGTTTGTCACGGCAAAGCTCTGGGACTCGTCGTACCTGTCGTCTCCGTTCCAGAACCTGACCCTCAGCCTAACGTCCGCCGATAGACCGCTCTGTTTCATCCAGCACCCGAACTTGTAGGTCACGTTCGCGAGGAACTCCCTGCCCGACTGGTACTGCCCGAGTCTGACGGGCTCAACGTAGTTCGTAATCGTTATCTTCTGGGCGTAGCTTCCGTGGACGCGGTTGCCTTCAGTGCTGTCATTACTGAAGGTCACGGTGCTGGCTGTGGTGTCGGTCTGCCAGTCCCCGTCAGTCCATAGGAGCCAATCGTTCGCCATGTACCCGTAGGAGGTGCTCCTGTAGGACTCGAAGCCGTAGGTTCCCAGAAAGTTCATGTTCGGAGACGAGCTGTAGCGGGTCGAGGTTTCGGGAATCTGCAGCCCAATGCGCATGTCAGTCGACTGCCCAGAATAGAGGCTCGAAGAAACGTCTATCTGAACAAGATTAGGCTCTTCGGGTTGGTTCGCGTTGGGATTGAGGTACTCGAGTACCTTGGGAATAGCGAACGCAGCTACTATGACGATTATCGCGAGGATTGCCAGCGTTTTTCGCTTCGTTAACGAGAAAGAAGGGTCAAATGGCACAGAACTAGATAAATATGAGGCAAAGTGGGGTTTCCTAACCATTCTCGGTCATCCCGTACGCGTTTTACATAGGAATTATGGAGGACACTATTTTTATAGCTACATCCTTGTCGAGGTTTTCGACGTAGAGCGCGATTCTCCCTCCGACCGCCTGAATGGATTCTGTTTTGACGACTTCTCCAGTGTACGTATTCCACCACTCGACGTTGTAGGTTCCGTTTTGGAAGCCAACAATCTCGAAGTCCACAGACTCCAAGGTTTCAATGGTTTTATTGTTAACCACACTCCACCACGTGTGCTCCTTGTTCTGCACCCACACCATCGCAAAATCATTGTTGCACAAGCCTATGACCCTCGCCTTGCTGCTCTTCATCACAGCGTTCGTGAAAGTAACAAAATCAATCGTGTACCAGTCGTTGCCACCGTTGTCAAGCTTAATTTCGTGCCTGCCAGCCGGAACGGAGACTGACACGTCAATGTTGTACTCGTCAACGAAGCCGTCGTTGGCACCATCTTTGTCCACGAGGTTAACCGTCTTCGCAAGCGAGCCGTCCACGTAGATGTTCAATGCCGCGCCCGAGTTGGCGACCGAGTTCACGTGGACCACGAATTCGCCTCCGAACGTGAAGTTAACGACGAACGCGGGATTGTTCCTGAGCTCAGGATGATACGCACCATGAATGTAACCGCTGAGCTGAGAAGCATTCCCGACATTGCCATACAAGTCAACCTCGAAGACATTTGCTTCGAGTCTGCTCCAGCCCAGACTCGGGTAAACCGTCAAGTTGCACAGGTCTTCGGCACCTATCTGCGCGGGCTGAACGAACTGCACCTGCAGATTTCTCAGTTCAGCCCCGTCGGGCTTGACTCCTTTAAGGAATTTACTTAGCGCCTCGAAGTGGTAGTACAGGTTGTTCGGGTGGATGTAGGTGTCCCACCACCAAAGCATACCCGACGACGCTGCCCCAGATAGAACCGAGGACCAGATACCATTGTGGATTTGTACTCCATCAACGTCACTCGTTGTGTACGAGTCCGCGGACCACCTCCAGTCCGCCCCGAACTCAGCCAGAACCACGGGCTCATGATACCGTTGGACCAAGTCGACAATAAGGTCGTGCACTGCGCCGCTTATGTCGAGGAAGCCCGTCGGACCGTACCTGTGCACCGTTAGGAAGTCCAAAGATTGAAGACTGCCAAACTGCGAGTCGGAGCTCGTAGTAATCAGGTGCCCGTACGGGTCGATACTCCTAACGTATTCAGACATCTCGTTGTGCCACTGGCTGACCTCCGCGAAGTCGTAGTTGTCTGTCAACTCAACCTCGTTCCACAGTTCCCAAGCCAGAACGTTGACGCTGTACCCCCACCTCGAAACGATGTACTTCAGCCGTCTCTTAAAAAGGTCAGCTGCTTCCTCGTTGGTCCAGAAATCCGCGGAGTTGTCAAGCGGACCGCCGTTCGCCCTGTTGTACGGGTTGTCCGCCCACTGCGCCGTCTCCCCTGAGGCTTGGAGCTGCCCGTGGTTCATGAAGCACAGGAGGACGTAGATGCCCTTCTCCTCCGCCTTCTTCAGAACGTAGTCCAGCCGCCACGCCTCAGCCAAGCTGTAGCTGCCGAGCTCCGTCCACTCGATGCCGAAGGCCCACGGCGCCATCCAAATTCGTGTAATCGTTTCGCCGCTTTGGTTCATGGAAGCGAACCAGTCGTCGTAGTCGAACGTCCCCCTCGAGCTCGGCCAGCAGACGTCGTGACCCACGAAGAAGAAGGAGCTGCCGTTGTCGAACCTGAAGAACCTGTCGTCGACGCTGCTGACCCTAACGAACCCTCTGTTGCCAGAAGAAGAAACGTCGAAAGTGTACGAATCCGTTGTATTAGTCTGTGCTCCCCTCACAATTTTGCCAAAAAACGAGTATTCGCCGACCTCCGTGGGCGTGAACCGAACCTTCCAGAAGGGCTTACCCACCGGAGTAAGGACCTCTTGGTTCCCATTCAGACTGCGGTTGTACTCCTGAAAGTAGAAGGCTGGAACCTCCACTGTTTGACTGCTTGGGGTCGTGAAAAAAACGGACACGTTTACCTCGCTCGGGTCGAACGGGTTATCAATGTCGGCAGTCACGTTGATGTTGACTTCGACTGTTCCGTAAAGGGGAGCCGTTCCCTGAGTGAATCCTAGAATCGAGATATTGAGAGTCGTTTGGGAGCCCCCCATGAACGTTTGGATGATGAGGGCTGAGGAAGCTATTATCACTATTGCCACGATAGCCACAGCAATTATCACAATTTTAGAATGACCGCTTCTACGATTTTCAACCATGACAGAGACCTATCTCATATTATCCTTAAATCATATTTGAAATTATTAGAAAAAACATTTAACCAAAAACACACCCTATCCTGTAGGATGTGGTGATTAATCATGGTACAAGTATTGGTCCTCTATTATTCGTGTACAGGTAGAACCGAAACCTTAGCGAAAGCTATAGCTGAAGGAGTTAACAAAGTCGCTGGGGCGTCAGCTTCGTTGAAGCGCGTCGACTTTGCCACGGTCTACGACTTCATCTCGTGCGACGCCGTGGCCTTCGGGTCGCCCAACTACTTCAGCTACATGGCGGGGCTGATGAAGGACTTCTTCGACAAAGCCCTCAGCATCCGCGAAAAAGTAACAGGAAAACCAGCGTTCGCCTTCACCTCGGGGGGAAGCGACAGCGACACCGCGCTGCAGAGCTTGGAAAGGATGATTTCGTCCTTTAAGCTAGAGAAAATATCGGACGGCGTAATATCCTCGGGAGCACCAACAAAAGAAGACTTAGAGAAATGTAGAAAGCACGGAGAAGCCCTAGCCAAAGCAGCGCTCAAAAGGGCTGAACCGCCAAAAGAATAATCATCATAACGCATCATTCGGACTGGATGAATAATTTATTAGGACGCTAATCCAATTTCATTGAATAAGGTGTTAATTGATGAGAATCGCACTGTGCGGTTATCTCGGTTCGGGATGCACCGAAGTGGCAGAGGTTCTAGCCAGCGAGTTCGGTCTCCAAACGTTCAACACGAGCAAAATCCTCGAGTCGGTGAAGAACTTCGACTCCCTGAGCAGGTCGGGCGAAATAGACATGGACGAGGTCGTCACGAAGAAACTGGACGACATCCTGAAAAGCGACAACGTCATCATCGAGGGAAGGTCGGCCTTCCTCGCCCTGAACACGAAGGGCATCATAAAGGTATTCCTCAACACCCCCATCGAGGACAGAATAAAGCACGTGGCGGAAAGAAGAGGAATACGGGCCGACAAAGCCAAGGACGACATTAGAAGAAGCGACGAAGAAAGGAACCACCTCCTCCAAAGGTCACTGGGCAAGGACTGTGTGGACGTAACAGCCTACGACTTCACGCTGAACACGAGCTCAAAAACGTACTCAAGAGTCGCCAAGACGATAGCCGACATCATAAGAAACCTGTAACAAATCGCCAACCAAAAATTCGGGCTCCGAACAAACAAACCAATCCATAATTAATTCTGTTCAATCCACAGACCAATTACAAATTTGGTCAAACGGTTCTGAAGCCCGTAGAACAAACGCGCTTCAAAACGGACAATTCTTCATAAACTCTAGCATTGTTACACAAAATTAAAACTCGAATGTCACACAAATCAGACCAGATGATTTCAGAATTTGCGCCCCAAAACAACAGAAAATTTGCGCCGCAAATCAGACGCGTCTTCACGGATTCAGTGTCATCACTCAAATGGATTTTTGAAAGGAAAAAACCACTCATTTTCTAGCCTTTATTGTTGAACGAGGTTTTTGGCTCCGTTGACGATGTATTGCACGGCAATCGCGGCTATGAACATCGCCATCAGCCTCGTGACCACCAATGCGCCGTTCCTGCCAAGGACTCTGTAAATCGGGTTGATGAACCTCAACACCACCCACACAATAACGAACGTCAACAGAACCGAAAAAACGGTCACCAGAATCCCCGAAGACTGAAGAATGAGAATAGTCGTCGTGATCGCCCCGGGGCCCACGAGAAGCGGGAACCCAATCGGGACAGCCCCGAGCCCCTCAGGCGAGCTGGAAGGCTCCTGCCATCCGCCCCCGATCAGAAGTCTCACAGCGATGATGAGAAGCAGAAGCCCGCCCGCGACCATGAAGCTGTCAATAGAAATGCCGAAGAGGTTGAGAATCTGCTGCCCAGCCAGCGCGAAGGCGAAGAGGAGCAACAGCCCCGTGAGAACAGCGGACCTGAAGGTGCTGGTCCTCTGGGCGTCGTCCATGTTCCTCGTGAGCCCGATGAAGATGGGGATGTTGCCCAGCGGGTCAACCACTATGAAGAGGGTTATCATGCCTTTGACAAGGTCGAGGAGAAACAGCGCCGACGCCGAACCGCCGTCCATGTACACAATAAAGGGCAAAGATGTTCTTAAGCCTATAACCCCGCCTTTAGGAAAGACGCTGAGAAAGGGAAAAAAAGAGAAACTGGGGATTTTTACGGGGGGAATCCCGCCCCCACTAATGCTTTCAGGTCTAGTGGATATCTGCTTGGTCTAGTGCCGTCTTCTCAGGATGAAGACTCCGACGATCACTGCGACCGCTGCGACCGCTACGCCGGCGACCACGTACATCATTGGGAAGCCCTCTATCGGTGTCAATGTTACGCTCGGGTTTTCGTTGACGGTTTCGACGCAGGGAATGGCTGCTCCGTTGAACCAGATTCCCTGGTAATCGGGCTCGAGCGGCCAGAAGTTGATCTGCAGGACCACGTTGTTGTTGGCGCTGATCGTGTGGGTCCCTGGCACAGTGTACTGGAAGCTGGTACCTGCTTGTATTGCTTGTGTGTTGCCGTCAATCGTCAGCTGGGTTGCCTCCTTCGCGAAGAAGTACGCCTCAATATGCGCTTGGGTGGGCAAGTGGATTATAGTGTCTTCGGACGGTTGGATGGTCATGAACATCACGCCTTCACCGTATCCCGCGTACGTCCCTCCTCCGCCCGTGGGAGACTGCACGATGCTGCCGTTGTTCAGTTCCATGACGGTGACTGGTTTATCACTCAATATGGCTATCGCGAATGCTTCCGCCTGGTATGTGGTTCCGCTTCCGCCACTTATCGTGAGTTCCTTCATTAGCTGCGAGGTTTCGAGGTTGTAAATTTTCACGTCCGTGTCCTCTGTGGCTGTAATCCGGAACCCGTAGTCCCTGCCAGGGTCCCAGGACCACTCTTGGCTCTTCAACGACCTCGTATAGAAGGCTGTTCCAACAAATCCTCCTTGGACGGAGGGAACCATAAAGCACGGCGAGTCTGATCCTCCCTTACCCGCGATTGTACCCGACTGTACCATGATATTGCCTGTCGAAGATTCGATAGTATAGACCTTGAAGGAGTCTAAAAGAAGGAATTTGTACGAATTGGCTTCAACGGTGAATGTCGTGTAGACTGTGCCATCGTCCTTGGTCACCGTGACCGAAGCTATCTCCAACCCAAACACAGCGTAGAACTGGCCTACTTGCGAGCTGGCTGCCCCGCTGACTTGTCCTTGCTGCTCAGAAGCCATAAGGACAAACTTTTTGCCGACGTACAAACCGTTAACGTCCTCGTAGAAGGTGCGCGGTATCGGTGCGTCCGCGGCAGTGGCGGCAGGAAGCTCTTGATAGTTCAGGAGCAGAACCGAAACTATATTGTTGGACACTACTTTAAACTGTGTACCGTTGGCTAGTAGCATTAGGTCCTTTTCCATATTGTTCAGGTGACCCGAATACAGCAAGCTGCCGTTCACTATATTGTAGACTTCATAGTCCGTGCCGTCTTCTCCAGCAGCAATTGAAAGTAAAGCACTCGTCGCCACCATGTAACCATCCTTAGCCAGCGAGCCACCGAGTAGGTTCGCGCCTTCGGGACCAAGAATCCAACCTGAGGAAAGGTCAGTCCACGCGCTGGAGGCTCCCGCATTCCAGTCGCCCAAAATATACCTGTAGATTTTTTCGGGGACAACGCCGTAGTACGTGTAATTCTGTTCTATTCCCTTGGATAGGGAAGCGAATGCAAGTGACGGTATAGTGAGGTAAATTATCAATGCAGGAACGATCAGATGCATCATTCTGCTTTTTTGTTTATCAGTTAAGTTCATTTCTGCTTTCTCCTTTTTTGACATGATTTGGGTTTACTTTATATAATCCTTAATATTTAAAATTTTACTTACTTACGTTTTTTTATCAAACAAAATCAGTAAAAAGCGCATTTGACTTTATTGTGAACATTTTATCGACGATGAGGACAATGAAAATTTTAAAATGATGACCATATTTTCGCAAGTTCGAATAAAGAAACTTCATGATTTCAAAGTAAAAATGAGAAATGAGGCTGCCCCTTTCTTGGGGGAATCAGCCAATTCAGATCCTGTGGAATTTCGAATTTTTTAGTGCCGTCTTCTCAGGACGAAGACTCCGACGATCACTGCGACCGCTGCGACCGCTACGCCGGCGACCACGTACATCATCGGGAAGCCCTCGATGGGAGTCAAAGTTACGGTCGGGTTGTCATTCACCGTCTCGATGCAGGGGATGGCTGTCCCAGAGAACCACAGACCCTGATATTCGGGTTCAATTGGACAGAAGTTGATTTGGACGATGACGTTATTGTCTGACTGGATCGTGTGGATCCCAGGCACCGTGTACAGTAATGGGTCGTTGGCCTGCAACGTTTGGACGTTTCCGTCAATTGTCAGCTGAGTCGTCCCGCTTGCGAAGAAGTACGCTTCGACGTGTGCATCGGTGGGCAGATGTATCAAAGTGTCCTCGGACGGTTGAATGGTGATGAACATCACTCCGTTCCCGTACCCAGCGTATCTTCCACCACCAGTGGTAGGTCCCTGTTCGATGCCACCATTGTCCATGCAGCACACCGTGATTGGGTGGTTGCTTTGCAGGGCTATCGCGTAGTACGGCGGCTGAATCGTAGTGCTTACCCCAGCTGCAACGGATATTTCCCTTATCAACTGTTTTGTCTCAAGGTCGTACAACTTCACCGTAGTGTCTTGGGAAGCCAGTATCATGAACCCGTAATCCTTCTCAGGGTCCCACCCCCACTCCTGGTTTTTCAGCGACCGCGCAATGAAGTACGTTCCCACAAACCCTCCGTCAGCAGCTGGCAGCGGGAAGCACGAGTCTCCTGTTCCTCCCTTGCCTGAGATGACGCCCGAGTGGACCATTATGGCGCCTGTGGACTCGATCTTGTAAACTTTGAAAGGCTCGAGCATGATGTACTTGTATGAGTTGGCGTCTAGCGAGTACGAGTTCGAGTGGTCCTCGTCGTCAGTCACCGTGACCGTCGACTTTTCGACAGCCAATATTATGTAGTACGTGCCGGTTCCTTGCCCAGTGACGGTTGTCCCCGTTTGCTCGGAAGCCATCAGCACGAACTCCTTATCAACGAACAGGCCATTAACGGACGTGTAGTAAGAGTGGATCAGCGGTCCCTCCGCGGCGTTGTCGGAAGGAATCTGCTGGTAGTTCAGTAGCTCCACAGCAACCATGTTGTCCGAGACCACCTTAAACCGAGTGCCGTTGTCAAGCAGAATAAGTCTCTTTTCCATTCCGTTCAGGCTGAACTGCGAAATCAGGTCACTTGTCACCAAATTGTAAACCTCCACGTTGGTGCCGTCGGTGTACGCGACAACCGCTAGGAGAGCCTTCGTAGCCACCATATAGCCGTCTTTAGCTAGTGAACCGCCAAGTAGGTTCGCGCCTTCGGGACCAAGAATCCAGCCCGACGAAAGGTCGCTCCAAGCTTCGCCACCTCCCGCTGCGTTCCAGTCGTTCAGAATGTACCTGTAGATGTCTGCTGGGACGACGCCGTAGTAAGTGTAGTTTTCGGTTATTCCCGCCGTACGGTTAACTGAAGCGAACGATGGTAGGGTTAGGCAGATGATGATTGTTGTAACAAGTAAATGCGGTAGAATGTTCCCTTGGCTTTTATTTACGTTCATTTTAGTCTACTCCTCTTCTTTGGTCATAACCTGTTTCCCCTTAACAGGCGCTTAATATTTAAAATTTAAGTAAAATCCTGTTACCGTCAAACAAAAAACTCCGATTTCACTCCTATGAAACTCAGGAAAACCTTTCATAGCCAACGCTTGATGAAGTCCAGGATTTCGGCCCGCATCGCCGCAGTTTCCAAGTGGCCTATGTCGTAGCGAAGGAGCCTCCACTTTTCCGATGCGCCTTCTAAAGCGTAGACCTCCCGCAGCTCAAGGTCGACTTCGTCCAGCCCCTTTTGAGGCGTGAGAGGGTCGTAGTTGCCAGCCAGGCTGAGGTGGGCTCTTGGCGCAATCAGGGCGTTGATTTGTGCGGTCGTGAAGTACTTGAGGAGCCTCGGCACGTAATAGTAGATTCCGTGCCCGTCGAGTCCGCGGGCTTCTATTAGGGCTTGGTAGTCCGTCAAGCAGCAGATATCGACGCACGCCTTGATGCGCGTGTCAAGCGCTGCCAACCACCAAGCCATTGTGCTCCCCATCGACATCCCCAGGGTCCCTAGACGGCTGGCGTCAACGTCTGACTGCGAAGCCAGGTAGTCGACGGCGCGGAGGCTGTCGTAAACCATCATTCCCCACATGACCCTGCCCTCCCAGAGCATCTGCTTGAAAATTTCGCTCTCGGACCGACCCCGCCTCTCGCCGAACCCCCAAGCGTCTATGCACAGCGCGGAGTAGCCTAGACGGGTGAGTTCTTCCGCGTACGGTGGCTTCTGGACTTCCACTCGACCCAACGTCAGCTCGTCTTTACCCCGCGCGTAGTCTCCCCAGTGCGCATGATTGAATAGTATGGCAGGCGTTTTTCCCTGCTTCTTTTTTGGCCGCACGAAATACGCCGGGACAGCCTCAATTCCATTCAAATCGAGTACAAGTTTTTCTAGAATGTAGTATTCGTGTTCCTCGTCCTTGACCTTTATCGACGTAATTTTGCGGGAACGGTCAGGCAAATCGCCCAAAAGACCGTAGAGCTGCCTTCGGAGAGCTTCCTTGTCAACAGCCAATTCAGCTTCACCATTCGGATTATTCTGACGACATTACTTTTTTGCCTTGCGCTGCCATGTTGACCGTTTGCTGAATTCGGCGCAGTCTCGTCTCAGGCTTTTTCGCGCTTTCGACCTACCATAAGATTTGCTTTTTTAATGAATCGCTGAATGCACCGAAACTCTTTTGTGCGCTCTTGTTTACTTCCAGAGTCTTTACCAAATCCTCGGGGAGCCGAAGCTCCTCTACAGCATCAAGCCTGTTCCAAGAACCTTCCTTCTTCGCAGCTTCGACCACTTTTAGTCCTGCCTCAGTCATCAGCCCTTGCCGTATGAGTCTCCTGACGCGTTGCTTGTTCCGTTTCGACCAGATGCTGCCCTTTTTTCGGGGAGTCAACAACAGCTTGAAATGGTTTTCGTCGATGACGTTCAGTTTACTGTCAATCCAGCCGAAGCAAAGCGCCTCTTCGACGACGTCCACGAGGGAAACTCCTATTTCCGGCTGTTCTTCTTCTGCACGATGAGCCAGACGCCAGAGGACGAATCGTGGTTTTCCTCAAGCCACCCGCGCCACGCTTTTCTATCAGGGAAATCGAGAACCTTGGTATTTTTGTTATTCTTCAATGTCGTCAAGACGCTTTCGCCTTCCTTCATGCCATGAATGTTATGCGTATTCCACCCTCTTTATGAAAACATTGATATTAATTATCATAAAAGCTGCCAAAAAATTCCTCACCATTCTTATATAGCACCGCGTAATACGGTTTCTGATAAAGCAGCTTTTTGGTCGTGACGAGGGCATGTACTATCAGAAAGAGGGCAAAATGTATTTTCAGAAGGAAGTGACAATCGGGAAGATGGAGAAGGGCTATATTATAATCATGAGAACCAAACAGAACCCGGAGTCTCCGGAAGAAGACGTGTACGTCGCTCTGGACGAGGCCATGAACAGGGTCAAAAAGTTTCTTGTAAAGTAATTCTATGCGTACCCCTGTAAACAACCAAATCTCAAAAAAATTAGAGAAGCCACTTTATCGGTATGTCTTGGAAGGTTACGCCGTCAGGGAGGGTCCTGCGGATCGTTATCGGCAGCACACCCCGGCTCAGCTCCTCCATGGAGATGTCAATGGGGCTCAAGCGTTCCTTGGCGGGTTGAATCAGGATGGGCGCTCCCAACGCTATCTGTAGCGCCCGCGCTCCGACAATTCGAGCCTTCTCGAACCGTGTGAGTTTAGGCGGACCAATCAGGTGCTCTTTATTATAGCTCGTTTTTGTTAGAACGCTCCTAACACGAAACTTTCAGGGCGTGAATGGTTTTGTGGCGAACCTTTCGCGTCTGGAGGGCATGACATGTTGTTGATGCATTTAGGTTCTGACCACAATCAGGCAAATCCTCCAGTAACGATGCAACACTAAAAAAATGCTTATAAATATAAATATTTCTGAAAATCGTAGCGAAAATGGCTCCAAAACCCGTTTTTGCGTCAGTCTTGCACAAGATTTAATATGGCTTTCTCGTATCCAATTCTGGAATCTGGCTTGTCCGACAAGAATCTTGAACTGAAGGACACGTTGATACTTTTTGACAGGGACCTAGGAGTCTCAATCTTCCAAAACTTCAAGGGCTACAACGACCTCGTGGACGACGCCGAGTGGCTGCTGGAAAGAACCTCCCAGAAGTCCAGGGGTTTCATCCTCCGCCCCGTCCGAAAAAACGGTCACGACGGACTGTGGGTTGGCGAATACGATTTTAGGGGAAACCAAATCAACCGCCAAGAGTCCCTCTTCGACCCCGAGGCCTCAAACCTTTACACAGCAATAAAGAATTACGCCCTTCGCAAGGTTTCGGAAAAGAGGCTCATCGATAAACTCGACATCGAAAACCTCAGAAAAACGCTGAAAAGCAGCATCGTCTGGGACTTCAGGTTCTACGCGTGCCCCTCTGAACGCTTCTACCACTCGTGCGTTCAGGTGGACAGAATCTACGCTGAGCTCGTGAAGAAGTACGGGAAGGGCGTGAAGGTTCACTACTTCGAGGTAGCCAAGGAAATCGAGAAGGCGAACCCGTGCGATGACGTCGTCGTGTGTCCTCTCATGACTCCGAACCTGTTCGAGAGGGTCCTGAACCTCAACAACGCGCTCAGAATCAGGAAGCTCGGCGAAATCAGGTTCACGGGCTCAGACAACGTCGAAATCCTGTAGAAGCAGGACAGGACAGACATTATTCTGCTCTAGGTTTCGTCAAAGCCTTCGCATCCTGAAGCGTTCGGAGGATTTTTTGCCAGTGGCTGCCGTGCCAGTAGATTTGCCCGCAACCGGCGCACTTCCAGAACTCGTTTTGCATTTGCATTGTCGCTTGTGGAACCTTGTCGCCGACTTCGCCCTTCGGAACGGGCTCCAACATGGCGTTGCATTTTGGGCACCTCGAGTTGGACGCGTCTATTTCGAGTTTCAGATTGAACTGTTGGGCTATTTCCGCGAGATTTCCCGTTTCAGTTTGGCTTTTAACAAGGTATACTTGGACGTTGTTTTTGGAGGCACGCCCGAAAAGCTGAGCGTCGCGAGTCAGGAGGACGCGGCTCTCTTCAATCGCAACCTTTACCAGCTCGTCATCGCCCAAATCGTTATAGTACCTCACGTCGCAGCCCAGCATCCTCAGCCAGCGGGTCAGCTTACCGAGCATCCCGTCAGCCAAGAACCTCAACGAGCCACCACCCTTCAACGGAGTATTCGACCCTGCCCCGGGCTTGCCACTATTTCGCCATCTTCCATGACAAGACGCCCGTTGACGAACGTTTTGACCGGCTTCCCCTTAACCTTCAACCCATCGAACGGGGAGAACTTCGCCTTCGACTTGAACCGCGAGGAGTCAATTTTCCACTCGGCCTTAAGGTCAACGACCACAAAATCAGCCGAGTACCCCTCTTTAAGCTCGCCTTTGCCCTTAAGGTTGAAAATCTTCGCTGGCCTCTCGGACGTCATCCGTACCAGTTCTTGCAGGGTCAGCAAGCCCTTGTCTACTTGGGTCAGCATAAGCGGAAGCAGCGTTTCCAGGCCCGCGATGCCTGGAGCGACTTGCCAGATTTCGGGTTTCTGCTTGTCGCCTAGTCCGTGCGGCGCGTGGTCCGATGCGATGATGTCTATTACGTCGTTTCCTAATTCACGCTGAAGTGAACGGACGTCGTTGTTGGGCCTCAACGGGGGGTCAACCAGTTCGACTGGTCCCAGCTTTTTCATGCCGCTGGACGACAACAGGAGATGGTGGGGTGTGACTTCGCACGTCACGGGCAGCCCCGTTTTTTTGGCGTCCTTTATCGATTGGAGGCTTTTTGTAATGCTGACGTGGCAGAAGTGCATCCTAGCGCCAGTTTTTTTGGCTATTCTTATGACTCGGTTGGTTGCTTTCAACTCTATTTCTGGCGAGTGAACCCTTAGGAAGGCTTTAATAGTGTTGTCTTTCCGTTCCTTCACTTCGCGATAAGCTGATTCCATGAGCTGCCTGTCCTCGGCATGGACACAAACGGGAACACCCATTTTGTGGACTTCAGTGAACGCTGTTGTCAGGGCTTCGTCGTCGTCAGGGTCCACTCCGCCAATAGCCTGCGACATATACAGCTTGAACGCCTTGGCTCCCTCGCGGACGATGCCTCCGATTTCCTTAACGTCGTTCGGGAACGCGGACAAGAATCCAACGTTGACAACGACCCTCTTCTCAGCGATGCCCATGCGTTCGCGAAGCGCAGGCGCGCTCATCGTCACGGGAACGTTGTTCGGCATGTCCAGAACGCTGGCTACACCGCCGTTTGCCGCCGCGGCTGTCCCCGAGAGGAAGTCTTCCTTGTAAACTTGCCCCTGGTCCCTCAGGTGAACGTGGGCGTCGATTACTCCAGGCAGAACAAGTAAACCCTTCGCGTCAATCTCGCGGGAAGCCCTGGACAGGTTCGCGTCTTTCGCGATTTTGACGATGCTGCCTGACTCCACTGCGATTCCCGCTTCGACGATTTCCCCGTTCAGAAGAAGCTTCGCGTTTTTTATGTTCGTGTCCGCTGGCAACAGGTTTTCCACTCGAATGAAGATATTACGTTTTTACTAAATAAATCAAACCCGAAAAATACTGCTGAAGGGTGACAGCTGAATCATCTTGGTGTTCTAGTATTCGGAGTGGGCTGCTTCTGTTCGGCATTCTTCGCAGAGGAACCTGCCTTCGAACTCTTTGAGGTTATCGGACCAATCTTCGCAGTTGTCGCAGTACCCTGTTGACGGCGGGATTTCTTCCTGGTCGGTCATGTTCTGGTTTTCTATGCGGGCCTGCTCCTGGATTATTTCGATCAGTTCAGGCGTCACTGCGAGGATGTCTTTGCTGGAGATTATGCCTGCGAGTCTGCTTTTGTGCATGACCGCCAGCCTTCGGACGTTGTTTCTGCTCATCCACCGGGCTGCCTCGCTTATCGTCTGCTCAGAATTAATCGTGATTACGGGGGCGCTCATAATTTCCTTTACGGCCACCTTGCTTGGCTGCTTGTCCTTCGCCACAACGCGTTTAACGATGTCGGTTTCGGTTATGATGCCGATGGGCTTGCCGTCCGGCGTGCTCACGATGACGCAGCCGATCTCGTGCTTGTCCATCAGCTGCGCAGCCTTGCTGACGGGCTTTTCCCAAGTCACCGAGACAACTTGACTCGTCATGACGTCCTTCACGAGCATCCGAGACCTAATTTCCAAGGCAGCCAAGGTTTTTCCCCATTCCAGACACAATTAAAGAGATTTTCGGCTTTCCCAAGACAGTTTTTTCGTCAAGCTCATTAACAAAGAAGGCGCATATTTAACCATTATGGAATAAATCATTTTTCCAGAATTTTTACTTTCGTATCATCAGTTCGAAGATGGAAGGTTCCATTTAAAAGGTTTTTTTAGAGTTCCTGTAACACAGATATGTTTAAAGGCGCTGAGGAATAATCAAAGTCTAGTGTCACCATGGTCACCCTGACGAGGAAGGTCCATGCGAAGGCTGCTTTTTTAGCTTTGTCAATCGTTTTTTTAGCTATTGGTCCGCTTGAGCCCTGCCTCGCGAGCAACCGTGAGTACGTTTACGATTTTTATGTTCATGGCGCGAGTGGCTGGGAGGGGCACGAGCTTTACGTGTCGTTGACCTCTTCGCTTTACGACTATTATGGCGGAATAACCATTGACTCGGGCTTCGCCGCTTATGTGACTCCCGACGCCTTCCGCAACATCGCTGAGGACATTCTTAGCATATGTACATACAGACCACGGAGTGACGAGGAGTTCGCGAATGCAGTGCTGATGATTGTCCACCAAATCCGTTACCAGCAGAACCCGTTCAGGTATCCCGTCGTCACCCTTTCGAACAACATGGGAGATTGCGACACGCTTTCGTACCTCGCAGCGTCCATCATGAAGGCTGGAGGACTAGACGTCGTGTTGCTATACTATGAGGGGTTGGGCCACATGAATGTGGGAGTGTACCTTCCCTACACACCGGCTTACCACAACCCTGAGGCGAATGCAACCTTCTTCGAGTATGCTGGTAAAAAATACTATGTTGCGGAATGCACGTCCAAAAGCATCAATCTACGCGAAGACTGGAAGGTTGGGGACTGCCCTGACGACTTAGGGAGTGCAAGTCCAAGGGTCATCACGCTTGATAACTGCGAGAAGACGTCGCCAGGTCGCGTCGCGTCCTTTCTAGACAGCCCCCTGAATGCCTCCTCAATCGTGATGACATTATCTTCGACCAACATATTTTTCGGCGAATCCACTACAATAAGTGGCTCAATTTCGCCAAGATACGCGGGGAAACAGATCACGGTCTACGTCAGCCACACAGGCTTCTCTTGGAGCGTTCTGGAGACCTTGACGACTGATTCTGGGGGGAATTACTCGTTCGTTTGGAGCCCCTTAATGAGGGGTTCGTGTTACATCAGGGCAAGCTGGTCGGGAGACGGCGAGTACGCAGGGGCTGACAGCAAAACGGCCTATTTCAGCGTCTCCTTCTCCCAAATTGGCGCTGTGAACATTGCGTCGTTGAGCTACCTATTAATTACAATTTTGGTAGCAGGTGTAGCATTGTTCTGCATATCGGTGTACAAAACATTATTCAAGTGAATTATAATTTCTTAACAATATTTTTTAGTTGTTTTGCGCTTTTTGCGACTTCCTCGTCGAGTTTTTCGCACGGAATCTGTCTCGTTATGCCTTCGTTCAAAAGGTATCCATCGAACCCCAAACCCTTGACGGCTCTTACGACGTCCGCGACGCTGATGCTCATCCTATGGTGCATCTCCTCATTCGAGGGGTCAACGAGGTGCACAAGTTTGATTTTGTCTTCGACCCTCTTCATGTGGTCAATAAGCGACTCAGTCTTGGGTCTCGCGTTGACGTTTTCAACCTCTAGGCACACGCCCACGTTCTCCGACCCGACTTCCCCTAGAAACCTCAAAATGGTGCCCGTGTCAGGATAGCCGACGTTCATGAACTCCATCGCGACCTGGACGCCGTGGTCCTCTGCGCACGAGCCGACTTCCCTGTAAAGGTCAACGGTTTTTTTCCACTCCTCCTCGCCTTTGGGAGCAGAGCCACACATAACGACCTTCGCGCCAAAGAACGAAGCAGTCTCGACCGACGCCTTAAGCTGGTCAACCAACTGAATCCCCGTCGGCAGCGGCCAAGCGGTCGGAGTCGTGAGGCTGGACACCTCAAGGCCTTGGGATTCGACGGCTTCCATGATGGCTTTCTTGTCACCCTTCGTCAAGCCAAGGGGCCAGAACTCCCCGACCTTTTCGCAGAAGTCAATGGCGTCGTAACCGCTTTTTGCCACTCTTCCGATTATGGGGTAAAGGGAGTCGCTCAGAGTCTTCGTGGTGTAGCAGCCCCAGTAGACGCGGGTCATGATAGTGGTTTTCATCATAGTTCACCTTACTGTGTTATCAACCAAACAACATTCCAAGAACCACAACAATCAGGACGTATTTCTGTCTTGCCACGCCTCCGCAAGCAAAACGGGCTTCAGCCGATTCGGCACCTCACTCTCTGCGAGGAAGGGGGAAAGGATGTTGCGGAGGGCGTCGTCCAAGAGCGCGAGGTACCTCTCCGCGTCGTAGCGGACGTTCTTGCCTGTCAGCTGAGCCGCGACGACCCGCCTTTCGGGGCGCCTGTTGTCGGCGTCCAAGATGACGTACTTCACGACCTGCCCCGCGGCAACATCTAGGCCATGTTTCTGGAGCTGCCTCGCAGCCACGGCCTGTTGAACGTTCCCCGCGTACTCGCCGGGGTTCTTGGATATCCGCTTGCTCAGGGCAAGGTCCTCCAAGCCGACTTCCCTGTCCAAGATTTTTCGGGCGTACCTCCTGTGCACGTCGAAGGCCACGGGGATTCTTTGGATGAACTCTTCGGAGTTCCCCGCCTTCGCCAGCTCCCGGATTATCTCGTCCTGGCAGCGGCTGACAATATTCGGCGTGTCTCCCCGGCGGAGCTCTATGCCCCGGGCTTTGACTTTGCCGTCGCTGAAGACGCCGTAGAACCTGTTCAGCACGGGGACTCCGAGGTGGGTCTTCGACGGCAGGAAGACTATCCACCTGTACCGACCCTCGAAAGAGATGGACAGGCCCGTTTTCTCGGTGATTTCCCTGCATAGTTCGGTGAAGTCTTTGTTGGTCGCACCTTCCTTCTTCAGGTAGAGCGAGTCGACGATGCCGTGCACGATTTCGAAGCCTTTCTGCTCCGCCAGCTGCGCGGTGTCCAGTAGTGTCTTCCGGGCGAAGGCGCAGGCGGCGTTGAACGCGTCCACCTTGCCGAAGCGGGCGTTCCTGTACCCCATGTAGCCGAAGCAGGTGCACAGGATGATTTTGAAGGCCGCCTGCCGCTGGTCATACTTCTTCCTTTCTTCATCGCTGCCTGCTTCGCGCCTCATCGCCTTATAATACGCCCGCTTCTTGAGCATCAAGCCTAGGACTTTCGGGATGATTCCGACGCGTTTTTCGCAGATGTTGTATCCGAGCTCTGGCACGCGGTTCGCCGAGTCCGGGCAGCAGCCGCAGCTCACGGTTTCGGGGCTGATGTTCTTCTGAAGCATGAGGGTGGGGTACATGCTTGAGAAGTCGATTTCGCCCACGTTGTCGTGGACGCCGAGCTTGGGCTCGAAGTAGAAGCCGCCCCTGTCAGCCGTCAGCAGGTCACGCGCGGTCTTGAAGTTCTCGGGGTCGCTCTTCTTCCACGGGACCAGGAACCCGTCCCTGTGGGATTGGTAGAGCTGAACCGACTTCATGCTGGTCCCGATGGTCACGCGGGAGGCGCTGTAGAGCGGGATTCGGCACGTCCTAGCAATCTCGACGAGCCCCTCCAGACCGTAGCGGGCGTAGAAGCCCGAGTTTTCGAGGTCGATGTGCAGCCTCCCCAGGAGCCTCTGAGGAGCGGCGCGGTAGTAAACGCGGCCGTACGAGAAGTACGTGGTGCCCTTCTTCTGGACGACCTCGACGCCCGCCTTCTCGCGCCCCAGCTCAAGCTCCTGCAGCACGCCGTTCTTCAGCGCCCTCCTCGCCAGGTACGTGAACAGGAAGGTATCCCCGCCCTCCGAGAGAACGATGTCGGGGTCGAGCCGCTGAACCATCTCCACGAGCTCCAGAATCTTCTCCCCCTCGTCGGCGGAATCGATGGTTGTTTGTTCGCCGTCGGCTTCCACCTGAATCTCGGCGATAGGGTCCTCGAAGGTCGGGAGGGCGCCTCCGCTGCTTATTTCGGCTCTGATTTTAGCAATCCTTAGATGCGGGACCCTGTAGTCCACGCTTTCCACGGCGTCCATCAGCCTCCAAGACACGGTGCCCTTTTCCGCCTTGGCCTCGAGGAATGCGAAGGGGAAGAGGTCCTTCTCGTACAGGTACATCTGCGGGAGCGGCGTGTCCACGTTCCAGAGCCTGTACCTCTCGTAGTCGCCCAGCCTCCACACCGCACCCGTCAGGAACCGCAGGCTGGCCGCGTCGGGAACCGTTATCCTGAGGACTCTCGTCCGTTCGCTGTCCTGGAGCCCGACGAACTTTTCCTCGAACCCGCACTCAGCCTCGACCTCGTTCCTGGGTAGGTACCGCACTAACCTTCGCAGGTCTCCCTCGGTGGGTGCGGAGACGTAAAAGTACGGCTTCCACCTGTCCGCGACCTTATGGCATCCGCCGTCCTCGGTTTTGAGCCAGACGGTCATCTCTCCCGCCTTTTCGGCGTAGAGGTCGAGTATCCAGCCTCTGACGGTCGCCTCACTGCTGGGGCTGAAGGGTCGACTTAAGTCTTTCAAGGGCGGCTCGGAACTCCTTCAGGCTTCTCTGGTGGCTGAGGAGGATGGACATGAACATGGCTTCGGTCACGACGGGCCGCGTTGAGGCGCCGGCGGCTGAGGCGTAGCTCCTGCAGGCGTTCATCAGGTCCTCGAAGGCTTCCCTGTCCTCCTTGCGGAGCGCCCTCAGGAAGGCTTCCCACTTCTTGATTTCTCCTTCGAGGACCATGCGGTAGGACGGGACGGTTCTTCCCAGCGCCTATGCCTCCATGAACTCCTCCAGCAGGTACTGACTCCTCGGCTCGTCGAAGAGCAGCTCGGCGGAAACTGCGGCCTTGGACGGGTGCCTCTCCAGCGTCAGCCTCACGCGGGGGGTGTCCTCCTCGACCCTGGCTGCGACGTCGGCCCTTCCCAGGAGGTATTGCTCGAGCAGCCGCTTCCTCCAGTTCGCGGACTGGAACGAGGTTGCCACCAAGAGCAGGTTTCTCTCCTTGGCTAGGGTCCAGAGGAAGCGGGCGACGCGGTTGAACGTCCTCTTCGCCTCGAGCAGGCCGATGTCTGAGTCGCAGTACAGGGCGGCGGCGTCCGACACCACGACGAGCTTCGGCTTCACACGGCTGAGGGCCTCGGGGAGCTTCTCCGTGACGAGGGCGGTTAGCTGGTAGTTCGTGAAGGCACTGGAGACCCAGACGTTCCTGAGGGCTTCGTCGGGGTCCAGCCCCAGCAGCCGCGCGTTTTCGGCGACGAGGTACGGGTCGAAGCGGTTGCCGCCGTCTACGAAAACCACGGG
>CAZOKM010000018.1:0-23337 GCA_964580405.1 uncultured Candidatus Bathyarchaeia archaeon
CTGCCCGCCCGAGAGGGTTATGCCCCGCTCCCCGACTGGAGTGTCGTAGCCTTGGGGCAGGGACTGGATGAAGTCGTGTATCTTGGCGTGCTCCGCAGCCTGCTTGATTTCGTCCATCGTGGCGTCGGGTTTGCCGAAGGCGATGTTGTCCTTGATTGTTCCCGTGAACATGAAGACGTCCTGGAGGACGATGCCCATCTGCTTCCTCAGGGATGCGAGCTTGAACTGCTTGATGTCGACGCCGTCGATGAGGATGCTTCCCGTGTTGACGTCGTAGAACCTGGGGATGTCGAAGATGAGCGACGTCTTCCCCGAGCCTGTGGCTCCGAGGATGGCGATTTTCTCGCCGGGCTTGACGGTGAAGTTCAGGTTCTTGAGGACAGGGATTTGCTTGTCGTACCCGAAGGTTACGTTCCTGAACTCGACTTCGCCCCTTTGTATCTTGATGTCCTGCGCGTCGGGTCGGTCGTCGACTTCGACGGGTGCGTCCATCATCTCGTAGACCCTTTCGAGCCCCGCTGAGGCGTTTATCCAAGTCCCCGAGAGCTGGCTGAGGTCTCGGAGGGGGAAGCTGAGCCTCATCATGTACCTCACGAACAGCATGAGGTCGCCTATCGTGAACACGGTGCCCGGCGTGGCTATGAGCGTCCCCGCGTAGACGTAGACGGCGGTGATGCCGAGGGTGAGGATGGCTTGCCCCGACGGCATGTACTTGGACTGGATTTTACCCGCGCCGATTGCGGTGTCGACGAAGATTTGTTCGACCTGCTGGAAGCCGTCTTCCATCTCGTGTTCCCGCTGGAAGATTCGGACGACCTTCATGCCGATGATGTTCTGCTGGACGTAGGCGCCGAGTCTTCCGAGGATGAGCATCATCTTCCTGAACATTGGCATGGTCTTCATCCAGAGCTGGGTCGTGAGGTAGAAGATGGGAATCATGGGCACCACAGCGATTAGGCTCATGGTCGGGCTTATCGTGTATATTATCGTGAGGACGATGATGATTGAGAAGACCGCGTTCGAGAGGACGCTGACCCATGTCCTCAGGAAGTCGTTGACCACCTGCAGGTCCATGGTCGCCCGCGAGACGAGGTCGCCGACCGCGGTCGAATCGTAGAAGTTGAACGATTTGCCCTGAAGCGCGTTGTAATAGTCCGTCCTCACGTCTCGGATGACCATCTGGGCGAAGTAGCCGTGGACGTAGCCTATGACGAGGTTGAGCACGCCGAAGATCAGCATGGTGACCAGAATCATCATCACGAGGTTGAACAGCTGCTCCGTGTGCCCCGCGACGATGACCTCGTCGACTATCTGCGACGTGTACATGGGCTCGAGGGTGAACAGGTACGACCTGACGATGCAAAGCGCCGTGATAAGGATGATAAAGTGGACGTACTTTTTCTGGTACTTCAGAAGCCGTTTGAAGGCGTCGACGGAGCTCGTGAGCTCAGCCTGCGTCCTGATGGATTTTGCGTAGGCTAGAGCAGGCTTTGCGACGCTCATCGGTTACACCATTCGGGTCCTTCGGGATTGGACCCTCAATCGTTTCGTCCTCATTCAAACATGCAACGTGGATATTAAGTTTTTCATGAACGTAAATTATTAGCAGAGTTTCAACCTGAGGAAATTTACCTGTCTGATTTGCGGCGCACTTTTTCTGTTGTTTTGGGGCGCAAATCCAGCCTTTTTCTTTCAGTCCTCTGTGTACTTTCTGTGCGTTCGCTCTGTTCTCTTCGCCTAAAACCTAAATACGCATACGCCAAGTAAACTTCAGCCAGAGTTGAGGGCGTTATGGGATGCATGAAGGTTTCACCTGTAAATGAAAGGAATGTTGATGAAGTGGCCTCCTTTGTCGTCGACAGCTTTCAAGAGGAACAGAAGCGTGTCCCGATTCTACGGCACTCGTCTGAGCGAAATCTGGCGTTTCTTCCCCAACTAAGGAAACTCGTTAATGAGGTTCCGAGCGTTGCCGCATACGAGGATGGGCGTCCAGCAGGCTTCCTGACAGGATTCGTTTTACCTTCGTGGAGGGGCAGGAAAACCGTGTATTGCCCCGAATGGGCGCATGCTGCGATTGGGGAGGGTCGTAAAGAAGTTTATCAACTGATGTACGCGGCAATCTCGAAAAAATGGGCAGAAAACCAATGCGTCACTCACTTAATCACCCATTTCGTCCACGACGAGGAGGCGATTGAGACGTTCTCGTGGTTCGGCTTTGGCATGGCATGTGTGGACGCGGTGCGGGACTTGAGTCCATTGAAAGACGTAGACTCTAGTGTCGAAATCAGGAAGGCCACAATAGACAACTTAGAAACAGCCACAGCGTTGAATTATAAATTATGTGAGTACTTGGCTGGCGCGCCGATTTTCCTCGTTTCGCCCGAAGAACCAGAGAGCCACTGTAGAAAAGAATGCCGAGAATGGTTGTCAGACGCCTCAAGGGCGGTTTGGATTGCGTTCAAGGGCAGCAGAGCGGTTTCCTTCATGACGGTGGGTCCAGTCAACGAGGACGTTCCTTTAACGGTTCAGGACAAAGGCGTGTCCGGCATACTTGGCGCCTTCACGGAGGAGAAGTTCCGCGGCCAAGGAATAGGAAAGGCATTACTAAACAAGTCGATTGAGTGGGCTTCGTCAAAGGGGTACGAGGCTTGCGCCGTGGACTTCGAACCGGAAAACCCGGAGGGAAGCCGTTTCTGGATGAAGCACTTCAAGCCGATTTTCTACACCCTAGTCCGAAACCTGAAGTAAAGAAGTCTCTTTTTCTCATACTTTTAGGTCTTTGTGGAATGTTTTTATGTTTAATGCGCGTTTGTTCGGTTGAGGGGATGACGTGCCCGAAAGAGGCTGAAGCAAGATGAAGAACTCACGACGGACAGACCCTCAAAACAGGCTTACCCAGAAGATGGAAACAGTTTTACGGTGCCTCAGTCGATTTGCATTTAATCTATGATTGCAGAGGGATAGCATGTTAACGGTCAGGAAGGCGACGTTGAAGGATTTGGCTGAAGTAACCGAAATCTACAACGAAGCCATACTGAAGACAGTAGCAACGTTCGACACGCAGCCCAAGACGGTTGAGGAGCAGAAGCCATGGTTCGAAAGCCACGACTCCAAGCACCCCATTTTGGTCGCTGAACAAGACGGCGACATCGTGGGCTGGGCTTCGCTGAGCAAGTGGTCGGACAGGTGCGCCTATTCGGACACGGCTGAGCTTTCCGTGTACGTGAAGGAAGAGCACCGAGGCAAGGGGATAGGCAAGAATCTCATGCGGGAAATCCTCGACCAAGGAAAGAAGGCGGGCTTGCACACCGTCGTCGCCCGAATCGCCGAGTCCAACGAGGTGAGCGTCCGCCTGCACGAGGCTTTCGGCTTCGAACACGTCGGAACCATGAAGGAGGTTGGACGTAAATTCGGAAAACTGTTGGACGTGCACTTGATGCAGAAGATATATGAATCGTGATGCGCCAAAAATGTACATCATTGAGGGATAGGGGTCTAGCGTGTTGGACAGAGATGCGGAACACAAATCCACGTCCTGGGGAAGCAACTTTCTCGGGGCAAGGCCAACTCGGAACCCCTACGTCAATTGGAAGGAGACGAAGAAGGGCGTCGTGATATACTTACGCGGGAAGAAAATCAGCCTAGACAACATAGGGTCAACCGTGTGGAAGGCTTGCGACGGAAGGAACACGGTCGAGGACATCTCCCGAGTCCTCAACGAAAGGTACATGCTAAGCGTGGGCGAAGCCGAGAGGTCGCTGAACATCTACTTCGAGCAGCTCGTTAAAAAGGGACTCGTCTTCATAAAATTCGGGGAAACGCAAGCCACAACCGAGAGACCGCCCGAAAGACCGCCATACAACGGGATGCTCCCTGCATCTGATGGGTCCACGGTTTTCTGCGGCTACTGCGGAACCCAAAACTCCAAAATCTCAAACTACTGCATAAAATGCGGGCAAAAACTCGTAAAATAATCACTCAATCTTTTCAGCTAATCTGGTTGGCTTTGCTTCCTTTTTCCTGTAATTTTCTTGTCAGTTCTGAGCTTGACTGTATCTTCTTGCCTCCGACTCCGTAGACTATCTTAATGCCGTGCTTCCTGCAGACGTCCAGCTCGCGCTGGGGCAGGTTTCCTTCGATGCGGTCTCCGCCCTTAGCGAACACGTCTGGTTTATAGTATTCTAGGGACTGGCTGACGCTTGGGTCGTCGTCCACCGTCGGCACAACCTCGTCCACGTACCTTATTGACTCCAGTATCGCCTTCCTCTCCTCATAGGGCATGAAGACGAACCCCTTCTTATTAATCAGCCACCGGTCAGAATGCAGAATCACCAGCAGGCGGTCCCCCAAGCTCTTCGCCTCCCTGAGATGATAGATGTGCCCAACGTGCACAGGATCAAAACCCCCAGACACCGCGACAACCGTCATTTTGGCTTCATTCAATCTTTTTTAATTCCGTCCTAGGATTGTATAGCATTTCAATAAGTCACAATTCTCACAATAAAGTTTCCTAACAATCTGATAAACCATTCCTTTGACTAATGCAGACAAAGAGTGAGAAGAAAAAATCTACGACGGGATTTTCTCGCTTGAACGCACGGTTATTTAAAAAGTCTTTTTTAAGATAATAGAGTATAGATGTTCTGGTGAGTATTATGACTAAGCCTTTACCGATTTGGTGCGGCTTCAACCTTCTCGAGAAGTTTTACAGGAACGACCCGTTCGACGAGGTCGACTTCAAGCGCGTGACCGAGTGGGGGTTCAACTTCTTCCGACTACCGATGGACTACCACTGCTGGATACTGGACGAAGACCCATACAAAATCGACGAGAAGACACTAGCACAGATTGACGACGCGGTCGCCCTCGGAAAGAAGTACGGCGTCCACCTGAACATGTGCTTCCACAGGGCGCCTGGGTTCACGGTGAACGAGAGCGTCAAGGAGCCTTTTAATCTTTGGAGGGACGAGGAGGCTCTGGCTGCGTGCGAGTTCCACTGGAGGCTCTTCGCCAAACGGTACAAGAGTGTGTCAAACAATTACGTGAGCTTCAACCTCGTCAACGAGCCATATGGCACGACGATGCCCGTCTACAAGAGGTTCGTTGAGAGGATGCTCGAAGGAATCTGGGACGAAGACAAGAAGCGGCTCGTTATAGCTGACGGATTAATCGTCGAGGGGCACTACGAGCCCGTGAGGGGCATCGGCAACCCGCTCTTCGGGCAGAGCTTCCACGTCTACGAGCCAGCGTGGGTCACGCACATCATGGCTGGCTGGGCGGGAATCTGGGGAACCTACGACGAGCAGCCCGAGTACCCGTGCGAAGCCCCGAACCTGGACAAGTACATCGAAAAGTTTCCTCCCGACTCGCCGCAGAGACGCGACTTCCAGAGATGGAAGGGAGTTTTCGTCGACAGGAAGTGGCTGGAGAACTGGATGAAGCCATGGTTCGAGTTCAGGAAAGAAACGGGTTCGCTCATTCACTGCGGAGAGCTCGGCACGTACGCCTACAGGGTTCCGAGGCAGACGCAGCTCAGATGGTTCACGGACGTCCTCGGCATCCTCAGGGAGAACAAGGTCGGGTGGGCGCAATGGAACTTCCGGGGACCATTCGGCGTCATAAACACTGGGCGCGAAGAGTTCCACAGCGAAATCCTGCCGAACGGGGACCGCTTGGACAGGCGGATGCTCGAACTCCTCAGAAAAAACATAATCCATTAAATTTCTTTTTTCAAATCTCCCAACACTTTATGATAGTGGCTGTTGCTGCCTAACAAAAGGCAGAAAGCGTTCAACGCTGCAATGCCTATGGCTGCCCCTTCTTTGTTGAGTGAAAAAAGAGAATCTTTGGAGTTTTGTGCGTCAGCCAGATGGTGGTGGGGGTGATGGGGGTGCCATTCCGCCTTGCGGGGCTGCCCTGTCTCCGACCTGGATGTTGACGGTCTGCGAAACCGTTTGGTTCCTCTTATTTCTGCCCGTCGCCGCGTTGATCAACGAGAAGACCAGCCATATGACGAAGCCGTAGACCACGCCGTTCACTATGGCGGTGATGAAGACCTCAGCGGGTATCCCCAGCACGGGGTAGTCAACCGCGGGTATGTTCAGCAGTCCGAAGATCATGTGGCCGGGAGGCAGCGTCGGCATGCCAAGCGTAATGCCGAAGAACGCCAGGAAGGAGACGATGAAGATGATTGCACCTATCATTCTATGCACCTCTTTAGCGCCATAATTTCGAAAAGAAGGTATAAAAGACTTATTCTCGGCACCCAGCGACCCGGAAAACGTCGGCCACTGCTTACGGAAACGACGGATTTCCGTATTGTTTCGCTGCGTGCAGCGGACCACGATAACATCCTGTGATTACGATTTATGACCTTATTTTTTTGCGAATGTGGTATGGGTGTTTCGAGGCTCGCGCAATTCAAGTAACAATCTAGTGAGGACGACGGTATGGACGCGGTAACGGCGCTCCTCGACGTTGGGAACTGCCTCTTCTTCTTCGACGGGTTCCCGCAGCTAATCAGGACAATAAAAAACAGGAAGACCCTTAAGGACCTGTCCGCGCTGGCCTTCGCGTTGTACACGTTGGCATTTATATTCTTCGTCGTCGTAGGGTTGATACTCGGGTCGTGGATGACCCTCGTCTTCAACGCCGTCAACACGGTCTACTTCATCACAATAATTTATTGGATAAAAAGGGCAGGAAAGGCAAATATCTCTAAACCCGAAAAAACCGCTTCTTAGGCTTTTTCAAGTATTTTGTGCCAGTAGTTGAGGCTTTCTATTACTTTCCTTTTAACCTGTGCGACGCTGGTTCGACGTTTTTGTTCGATTTCGATGGTTGTCAACCCGTCAAAGCCGATACGTTTCAGCCCTTTGGCTGCAGCTGCGAAGTCTACGTTTCCCGCGCCGAGGGGTTTGTGTTGGTCTTCCTCGCCGTCGTTGTCGCTCAGGTGCACCTCGACAAGGGGGACGGGCAGCTCGGCGAAGTACTGCTCCACGTGAACCTCGATGTACTTGTACTTGCGTATCGACAGGTTAAGGTGCCCCACGTCGATGAGGACGCCATAATTCAGGGACCCAAGCAGCGGCTGCAGATCGTCGCGGTACATCCGAAGCGCCCAAGCGTCCTCGGGGAAGTCCTCGACCCCGTAGAGGAAACCGTGCCTCCGCGCTGACTCGTCCAATCTTTTAAGGTATGGGACGATACGCCTCACATCGAAAGTGAACCCCGCGGACGTCCAGCAGACCACAGAATCGAAGGTGACGCTTTCCAACCGCGACCCGAATAGGTCAATGATGGTTTTTAAGTCTTCGAAGGGGACGGAGAACTGGGCGTGCAGAGCCACCTTCAACCCGTGCTTATCCAAACATTCGAGAGCGTCCCGTTTCTGGTCGCTGCTCAATTCAATTATTTTCTTTGGGTCAAGGGAAACAGCGTCGAAGCAAGCGTCAGCCACTTCTAAAATCAACGTAGGTAAGGGTCTACCCGTCCTAGAGAAGACTTCGAGAGAAACCGCAAACCTCATCCGCGCGTGACTCCTATGTGACTTATCCCATCGTAACGTTAACTTTCGAAAACTTTAAAGCTACCAGTAAGTTCAATGTTTCCTGACGATTTTCCTACCATTACGTTGATTATTCCAGGTTCGACGACGCTTTTCATTTCTTTGTCAGTGAAGGACAATTCTTCGGGTTCCAAAGTAAACTCGACCGTTCGTTTTTCGTCTGGTTTTAGATTTATGCGCTTGAAGCCTTTGAGTTCTTTCACGGGTCTGGTTACGCTGCCGACGACGTCGCGGACGTACAGCTGCACGACCTCGTCTCCCGCCCTGTCGCCGACGTTCTCGACGTCGACGGACACCTTGGCCTTCCCATCTGGCTTAATCGCTTTGGGCGTTATCTTGAGGTTGCTGTACTCGAACCGCGTGTAGCTCAGCCCGTGCCCGAACGGGAACAGCGGCGTGTACGGCAGGTCGATGTACTTCGAGGTCCACCTCTCGGCGGACGACGGCCTCCCCGTGTTCTTGAAGTTGTAGTAAATCGGAACCTGACCGACCGCACGCGGAAACGTTGCCGTCAGCCTCCCAGCCGGGTTGAAGTCGCCAAAAAGCACATCTGCAACGGCTGCACCTCCCTGTATACCGGGATGCCACGCCTCCAATATCGCGGGCACGTGCTCAGCTGACCACTGTATCGAGTTAGGTCTGCCACTCAACAGAACCATCACAACAGGAACGCCCGTTTCGCAGACCGTCTTGACGAGCTCCTCTTGGACGCCGGGCAAGTCCAACGTGGAACGGCTGGAAGCCTCGCCGGTCATGAACTTGCCCTCTCCCACGACCAGAACAGCCACGTCCGCGTTTTTGGCTTTTTCGACTGCTTCTGCGAAGCCCTCTTTCGAGTCGCCCTCGAGCTCGCAGCCCCTCGCGTACAACACTTTCGTCTTGGGCGACACTTTGGCCTTGACGCCGTCGAGGACGGAGACCACGTCCTTCGGGTCTCCCATGGACGCCCATGTGCCCAGCAGCTCCCCCTGGTTGTCAGCCAGCGGACCGATGACAGCGATATTTTTTAGGTCCTTCTTTAATGGAAGAAGGTTGCACCCATTCGTCAGGAGTACCATCGACTCCCGAGCCGCCTGAAGGGCTAATTCCATGTGCTCCTTGCACTTGACGACTTTAGCTGCCCGTTCCGTGTTGACGTAGGGATGTTCGAACAGCCCGAGCCTGAACTTGATTCCCAGGATGCGCCTGACGGCCGTGTTCAAGCATTCCTGCGGGACTTTGCCTTCTTCAACGAGCTGCGCGAGGTGCGATTGGTAGAGGTTACTGAACATGTCCATGTCCACGCCCGCCTCGAACGCCACCTCCGCCGCCTCGGCTGGGTCCGCTGCGACGCCGTGGTTGATGAGCTCGGCTACGGAGTTCCAGTCGCTGACGACGAACCCCTCGAAGCCCCACTCGCCGCGCAGAACGTCCGTGAGGGTGAACCTGTTGCACGACGCGGGAACGCCGCCCAAGTCGTTGAAGGCGCTCATCAGCGTCCCGCAGCCAGCCTCCACCGCAGCCTTGAACGGCGGCAGGTAAACGTCCCTCAGCGTCCTCTCCGAAACTTCTACGGTGTTGTAGTCCCTCCCACCCTCAGCCCCGCCGTAAGCCACATAATGCTTGGCACAAGCAACAAGGGAGTTCGGACTGGACAGGTCGTCGCCCTGAAACCCTTCCACGTAAGCCCTCGCCATGACCGAACCTAAGTACGGGTCCTCGCCATTTCCTTCCGCGATTCTGCCCCACCTCGAGTCGCGGGCGACGTCGACCATCGGCGCGAAGGTCCAGCGGAACCCGTCGGAGGACGCTTCGGCAGCGGCAGCTGCAGCGGTCTTTTTGACCAGTTCGGGGTCCCAAGTGCTTGCCATCGCCAGCGGAATCGGAAAAATGGTCCTGAACCCGTGAATCACGTCGAGACCGAAAATCAGGGGAATCCCGAGCCTCGACTGCTCAACAGCGATTTTCTGAATCCTGTTTATGTTCTCAGCGCTTATCACGTTGAGGAACGAGCCGACCTTGCCCTGCCTGACGAGGTCTTCGTGCTCCTTCTGGAACCCCGAGTACTGGCACGTCTGCCCCACCTTCTCGTCAAGCGTCATCCTCGACAGCAGGTCCTCGACTCTCTTCGCGACGGGCTGGGACGAATCCAAGTAGAGGCGCTTCAACAGAATTCACCTTACTTTCCATATTTTTATAAGAAACGTCTTAAATGGTTTCGCCCAACCAATCAACGTTAAAAACCTCGGCGCCAATATATTATCCGTCTTCGAAACATTGGGGAAAACCGCATGAAGGAGAAAAGGAAGCCGTCTAAAACCGCTAAACGCCCAGCTCCCGTTATGGTCATCGGGCTGGAAGGCTGGGTCAACGCGGGAAAAGTCTCCACCTTCGCAATCAAGTACCTCGTGGAAAAACTCAACGCCAAAAAGTCGGGCGGAATCCCCGTGGACGAATACCACGACTACATGCTGTTCAGACCGTCTGTCACCGTGAAAGAAGGCACAATCCAGTCTTATAATCCTCCCAAGAACGAGATTTTCCGCTCGAAAGGCGCGCAGCCATTCGTCCTTCTGCTGGGTCACGAACCACACCGAAACTGGACAGAGTACGCGGAGGCCGTGCTCAAGGTGGCGAAGAAGGCGGGCGCCAGACGAATCTACACGACGGGAGGCTTCCTGGCCGATGTTCCCAACCAAGGGGCGAACCCGGTTTCGGCTTCAGCGAGCAACGAGAAAATTATTGCTGAACTCAAGAAAGCCGGGGTGGAGCTGACCAGCTACGCGGGTCCGACAAGCATCTATACCGAGATAATGGTGAAGGCAAAGCAGCAACGCGTCGACGTGGTCAGCTTATGGAGCCCCGTTCCCATGTACGTCGCAGGAGTCTACCCCAGAGCGGCGTACCGCATCCTCGAAAAACTGGCCCAACTCACGGGCATAAAGCTCGACCTGACGGACCTGAAGAAGAAGGCTGAAGCCTTCGAAACCGAGTTCCAGAAGGAGGTGGCTGAGCAGCCCGACATAGGGGAGCTCATCGAGGGCTACAGGGGGCGGACCGACCGGGAGAAGGAGCCCACATACATCCTCTAGCGGACCCGAAGAACGGCAATCGAAGAAACTAAAGTCAAGCCATAAACGTTTATATTATCCCTTTTATATGTTGAGAGTTGCCACAATCCAAATAATGCAATTCACATGGAGCTCGAAGACCGATGGGCCACCGGAAACAGCACGCGCCGAAGCACGGTTCGCTGGCTTACCTGCCTAGGGGACGGGCTTCCAACGCCAACGGAAGAATCCGTTTCTGGCCTGAGGTCAAGGAAGGCCCGGTTCTGCTGGGCTTCGCAGGCTACAAAGCAGGCATGTCATACGCGTTCATGGTCGAGGACAGGCAGCGGTCGCCGAACTTCGGCAAAGAAATCGCCAACCCCGTCACGATAATCGAGGCGCCTCCCATGACCGTCTGCGCAGTAAGAGCCTACTCCGAAGAAGGAAACGTTCTGAAGACTTTCACTGAAGCTTGGGCTGGTTCGCTTCCGAAGGACTTTGAAAGGATCGAAGGCGTCCCACGCGAGTCCAAGCCCGAGGAAAACCTGAAGAAGATCGGGGAGAACCTCGAAAAAATAGCTGAGTTCCGTATCCTCGCGGCCACCCAGCCTAGGCTGTCGGGGACTCCGAAGAAGAAGCCTGACCTGATGGAGGTCAAGGTGGGTGGAGCCACGGTTAAGGAGCAGCTCGATTACGTGAGCAAGATTCTCGGAAAAACCATCCCCGTCGAGGAAGTCTTCAAGGAGGGACAGTTCATTGACGCCGTGTCGGTGAGTAAGGGCAAGGGATGGCAGGGCGTAGTCAAAAGATGGCACGTCGCAATCCTTCAACACAAGGGCAACAAGACGAAACGCGGCATCGCGACCCTCGGAGCGTGGGGACCCGCAAGAGTCCTGTACACGGTTCCGAGAGCCGGGCAGATGGGCTACCACCAGAGGACAGAGTTCAACAAGAGGATCCTCAAAATCGGGCAAAACGGTAGCGAGGTCACGCCAAAGGGGGACTTCGTGAGGTACGGTCCGGTGAGAAACACGTATCTGGTGGTGAAGGGAAGCGTCGCGGGACCCGCAAAGCGTCTCATTAGGCTGAGGTACGCTGCGAGACCGCCGAAAGAGTCAGCTGCCAGCCCGCCGCAAGTGTCGTACTTGAGCGTCGAATCGGTTCAGGGCGCATGATTGGGAGATGAAAAACGTTGGATAAAGAGTCCTCAAAAATTTTTAACCTCGAAGGAAAAAGCGTCGGGAGCATCAAGCTTCCAGCTGTTTTCCAGACATCTTACAGGCCCGACGTCATTAAGCGGGCGGTGATAACTATGCAGACTCACAGAATCCAGCCACAGGGAAGAGACGTGATGGCTGGCAAACACACGGTAGCCGAGTCGTTGGGAGTGGGCCGTGGCAAGTCAAGGATTTCTATTGCGTTCGCGCCTGGAACGGTCGGTGGCAGAGCGGCTCATCCGCCAGTTTCGGAGAAGAAGATTGCCAAAAAGATTACGAAGAACGAGAGACGAATGGCGCTCCACTCAGCCATAGCCGCAACGGCGTCGAAGGAGAACGCTGAGGCGCGGGGCCACATCGTGGACGACGTTAAAGACTTCCCATTGGTCGTGACCGACGACATCCAAAGCGTAAAGAAGCTCAAGGACCTGAAGGCTGCCCTGATAAACCTAGGCGTCTGGCCGGACGTTTACAGGGTCAAAGAAAGCATCAAGGTACGGGCTGGGAAGGGAAAGATGCGCGGGAGAAGGAAGAAGCACGCGGTCGGACCCCTGATCGTTGTTAACGCGGACGAAGGGATAGTGAAGGCTGCGAACAACCTTCCAGGAGTGGATGTCGCCAACGTCAAGAACTTGAACGCTGAGCTACTTGCGCCGGGCACTCACGCTGGGAGGCTCACGGTGTGGACGAAGGACAGCGTAGAGGCGCTCAAAAGCCTTACTGGAGGGGACTAGGCAGTGAAGGCGGAGGACGTTATCTCTTACCCGATGATGACCGAGGTCGCCAGCAGGCTGATCGAGAGCGAGAACAAGCTCGTCTTCGTCGTGAACATCAAAGCCACGAAGCAGGACGTGAAGCAGGCCGTTGAGCAGCTGTACCAGGTCAAGGTCAGGGACGTGAACATCGCGAAGTCGGCGAAGGGCGAAAAGAAGGCTTTCGTCAGGCTCCAGCCCGAGTTCAGCGCGACGGACGTGGCAATCAAACTCGGTCTGTTCTAGTCAATGGAGACGTGAGGTTTGGGTAAAAGAATCAAAGTTCAAAGGCGAGGAAGGGGCTCAAAAACCTTCCAAGCTTCGACTCACAAGCGGGTTGCCCCAGCGAAGTATCCGAATCCGCAGAGAGAGAGGCTTGAAACAGTCATCTCTGGCCAGGTTCAACAGCTGATGCACGACCCGGGCAGGGGTTGCCCCCTCGCACTCGTCGAGCTCGAGGACGGCGAAACCTACTACTCGGTCGTCCCAGAAGGAGTCGTCGAAGGGCAAAGCGTCGAAATGGGCGTTCAAGCCTCAGTCAGAATCGGCAACGTCATACCCATAGGCAGCATCCCCGAGGGAATAACCGTCTGCAACGTTGAACTTCAGCCCGGGGACGGGGGAAGGCTGGCGCGTTCCTCAGGCTCCTACGCGACTATTACCTCGCACACGCCGGAGGGGACCGTGCTGAAGATGCCCTCAGGAAAAACGCGGTACGTCAACGACTTGTGCCTCGCGACGGTCGGCATCATCTCCGGAGCGGGAAGAACAGAGAAGCCGTTTCTGAAGGCTGGACCCAAATTCCATCTTATGAAGGCCAAGGGGCACAAGTACCCGAGGACCCGCGGGCGAGCCATGATCGCGGCCGTGCATCCCTTCGGAGGCGGCAGAAGGGGAGGACGGAAAGTCACAACGGTCTCCCACAGGGCTCCGCCAGGCAAGAAGGTCGGGCTCATCGGCGCCAGAAGGGCGGGACACAAGAAAAAGTAGTCGCGAAGACCGTTCGCAGTAACGTTTAAATGGACACATGTTTCAGTTTGGGTCGGTGGTTGAATGCCTAAAGAGTTCATGTTCCGCGGCTACAACTTGGAGAAGCTGCAGAACGTTTCGATGGACGAGTTCATCAGCCTCCTCCCTTCGCGGCAGCGCAGAAGCCTACAAAGAGGGCTGAGCCTAGAACAGAGAAGACTGCTCGAGAAGATTCGCGAAGCGAAGGACTTGGTAGAGCGCGGAAAGACGGCTAAGCCGATCAAGACCCACGCGCGGGACATGGTCATCCTGCCCGAGATGATAGGCGTCGGCATACAAGTCCACAACGGCAAAGAGTTCACGTCATTCACGGTAGCGCCCGAAATGGTCGGCCACTACCTCGGCGAGTTCGCAATAACGAACAAGCCCGTCAAGCACGGCACCCCAGGAATCGGCGCAAGCCGAAGCAGCATGTACGTGCCACTAAAGTAGAACGACCTTAAAATTTACAGGTTTTTTAGCAACAAGATGTCTACATGCGCTCAGGCGCTTCAATGCCAATAAGATTCAGCGCGTTACGAAGCACTATCTGCACTGCCTCGACTATCATCAGCCTCGCACCGCTCAGCTCGGGCGTTTCAGCCTTTATCACGGGCAGAGACGCATAGAAAGTGTTGAACTTGTCAGCAAGGGTGTTCGCGTAGTCAGCTACCTCGCTGGGCTTGAGGTTGTCCGCGGCGTCGACGAAGACCTCGGGGAAACGGGAGACAAGCAGCACCAAGTCGCGCTCCAACGGCTCCTTCAGCAGCGACGTGTCCGCAGTTCTGGGTTGAGACTCCGCCTTTCGGAGGATGCTGCACGCCCTCGCGTGGGAGTACTGGATGTAGGGGGCGCTGTTCGTCTCGAAGTTCAGGACCTTGTCCCAAGTGAATATAACCTGCTTCTGGGGGTCGGTCTCGACCAGAGCGTACTTGACGGCGCCGACGCCCACGGTTTCCGCGATTCTACGCTTGTCCTCTTCGGGGACGTTG
Organism: uncultured Candidatus Bathyarchaeia archaeon; assembly: GCA_964580405.1. Lineage (GTDB taxonomy): Archaea > Thermoproteota > Bathyarchaeia > Bathyarchaeales > DTEX01 > JAGTRI01. The sequence continues at coordinate 14,566 of CAZOKM010000018.1, forward strand.
GGGGACCGCTTTGTGACCTCGTCGTAGGCTCTGGAGACGGACTCGTCGAACACCTCGTCGAACGTCACGTACCGTCCTTTCCTGCCCGAGATGCGCTGCCCTGGGAAGCTGACCAGATTGTACGAGAAATGGATCAGGTTCTTGGCTTCCTTGACGTACCCTAAGGCGCATAGGGCCATCTTCAGCTGGAGCTGGGCGAGGTTCTGTTCCATCCCGATGACGTTGACGACCGTGTCAGCTCTTTTGAGCTTCCAGATGCTGTACGCGACATCCCGGGTCGTGTAGAGGGTCGTCCCGTCGGACCTGCCTAGAGTCAACGAGGGAATCTCGTAAGTGTCTCTCAAGCCGAGCTCCCCCCTAAGGTCAAGAGTCCGAGCTACCTTATCGGCGTCGAGCTCAAACACATCCCCCTCTCTAGAGACAAAGGGCGTCTTCTTCAAGGCATCAAACGACTTGGCGACTTCTTTGCTCCACACGAACTCGCTTTCCCAGTCCCACGAGTCAATGGACACGCCCGCACGGGCGAAGGTCTGCTTGAAACCTTCGAGGCACAGCTGCGAGAACTCGCGGATGAGGCTTTTAGCTTTGGGTTTCCCAGCCTCGTATTCTTGGAGTAGGAGGTTGATTTCAAGCTCAGGATTCTCGGCTTCTTTGGTTATTTCGAGGAGCGAACTGAAGAGATTCGGGAACTTCTGCTCGAGCTCCGCTGCGACCGCGACCCAGTCGTCCAAGTTCCTCCTGACTTCGGCGGCTTCCTCGGAGCCTGATTCAGCCCTTTTAGCTGCTTCTTTGAGTTTACGAATCTCGAGAAGGCAGCTCGTGACTGCGTAGACTGCGCCGATGTAGTGGTCGGGTTTGCCTTCGGGTTTGGGTCTTCCGACGAGGTTGTATCCGTAGGCTATGACGGCTGACTGGCGGCCCACGTCGTCGATGTAGTAGTGCCGCGAAACGTCGTGTCCCCTCGCTGTTATGATGCGTGCCAAGGCGTCTCCTAGAACCGAGTTCCGCGACGTTCCGATGTGAATCGGGTGAACGGGATTAGCGCTCGTGTGCTCGACAATAACCTTCTTTGGCTCCTCGGACTTGACGTACCCGTATTCCGAGTCCAAAGCCTTCGCGGACTTAAGCGTCAGGCGGGCAAGTTCAGCCATGTCGGCGTAGAAGTTGACATATCCCTGCCCCTCGGCCCTCACGGAAGAAATTAGGTTAAACGAAGACACCTCGGGTTTAATCACTTCCGCAATCCGCTTCGCCAGCTCCAGCGGGTTTTTCCTCAGCTGCTTGGCCAGCTCGAAACACACTGACGAGGTGAGCTCCCCGAACTCGGAGGTGGGCGGAACGGCCAATGTGAGAGGCGGGATAACTGCGTCTGGGAAGGCTTCTCGCACGGCACTCTGAAGCAGCGTGCCGCATTGGCTTCTGAACTCTCCGAAGGGATTACTCGAGGTCTTTGTCACGTTCATCACTCGGGAATTTTTTAGTGCCTTGAAAAAGTCTATCCTTCGTGGTGGCTTATAAGCTGCGCTGATTGCTGGCTTCAGCTTGGCTCAAAAGACATTTTAGTCTCCTAGCGGTTCTTCCTTTACGAGGCGTCCTTGATTGTCGTTCCCCAAGACTGAGATTCCGAGGATGGTCGAGGTTCACCAGAAGATTCAGTCCCCGAAGCTCGACGACTTCGCGTCCGAAATCCGTAAAGAGCTGAGGAAGGCGGACCTCAAAGGCAAGATTAAGCCCGGAGCCGAGATCGCTGTCACCGCAGGCAGCCGCGGGATTGTCCATTACGCTGAGATTCTGGCGACGGTCGTCGATGAGGTGAAAAGGGCAGGCGGCAAGCCGTTCCTGATTCCTGCGATGGGAAGCCACGGCGGAGCCTCCCCAGAAGGGCAAGTCTCGCTTTTAAAAGATCACGGTATCACGGCTGAGTCGGTTGGGGCGCCGATTCGCGCGTCGATGGAGGTTGACTTCGTCGGCAAACTCAAGAACGGGAGCCCCGTCTACGTTGACAGGAACGCGCTGAAGGCGGATGGCATCGTCATCGTTGGAAGGGTGAAGCCCCACACCGACTTTAAGGGCGAAATCGAGAGCGGCTTGATGAAAATGACGGTCATCGGGCTCGGGAAGCAGAAGGGCGCAGAGATGATTCACCGCTTCAAGTCTAAGGGTTACCACGAGTTAATTCCCGAGGCTGCGAGGCTCATCATGGAGAAGGCGCCCATAATCCTCGGCTTGGCTGTCATCGAGAACGCGAACCACGAGATCGCCGTAGTGAAGGCCGTTGAACCAAAAGACGTCGAACGCGAAGAGATGAAGATGCTGGAGAAGGCGAAGGCGCTGCTTCCGAGGCTGCCGTTCAAGAAAATCGACGTCTTGATTGTTGAGGAAATCGGAAAGGACATCAGCGGCGCAGGCATGGACACAAACGTAGTCGGAAGGCTCTGGCTGCCCGGCGAGGTCGACCCGCAGTCGCCGACCATCGGCTCAATCGTTGTCCTCGACCTTTCGGAGGACACCCACGGGAACGCCATAGGCATGGGCTTGGCAGACCTGACAACCCAGAGGCTCGTTTCGAAAATCGACTACCCGTCCACCTTCGTCAACGCATTGACCAGCGGTCACCCATTATGCGGGAAGACGCCCGTTTTCCTGCCAACGGACCGCGACGCCATTACCGTAGCTCTGCAGACTTGCGGAATGGTCGATTCGAAGAACGCGAGGGTCGTGAGGATAAGGAACACGCTGCGGTTGGAGAAATTGTGGATTTCGGAAACTTTACTGGAAGAAGTTAGAGCCGACCCTAAGCTTCGGAAAACGCTTGAGATTGTCGGTGAGCTGCGGGAAATGCAGTTCGATATTCTGGGCAGCCTAGCACGCTAGGGTGAAGCTTCAGAGTCTTCCGTGTTCGTCAGCTTTTTATCTCCAGATGATTCCAGGAGCAGGTCCACGAACTTCCTCTGGTCCACCTCGGCACGGCTCCTCCAGCCAAGGAAGAACATCCCGTTCTCGTCCTCGGTGATGTAGCCCGTCCTAAGGTAGCGGTTGAGGTTCAGGTCGACCCTCCAGCCGGGCAGCTTTTCCTTCAATAAGTCCTCGACGTCCTTCCGCGAGGCTTTTCCCCCTTGCGACATAATGTACCCAAGTGAGACCGCGAGCCCTGCGAGGTCATCGATGCGCCAACCTACGAGCTTCTGTTCGCCCGCCGTCTGAGTCTCCTTGAGCGCCACGTAGAACTTCGCCTTGTCCAGCTGGTCCAGCGTCGGGTTCGTGGGCGGGGTTGCCTCTTCTTCGAAGACGGTCTTCACGGTGAGCCCGAGCCTGTCGAGATAGTCGTTCAGCAGGTCAAGCACCCGGGGGTAGTCGGAGCCGATTCTGCGCCTCAGCTCCCAGCCCTTGACGCCTGGCTCCCAGTGCCTCTTGTAGAACAGGAGCTGCACCGCCCGCCTCATCTTCAGCGAGCTGGCCGCCTTGCGCCTCAGGGTTCCCGGTTTTGCCGCCATCGGTTCCAATCCTCGAAGCTTATGGGTATCGGGAAAGAGAAGGTCGCCACGTCCCTCTTTGGGACCTGCTTCTCGTAGGGGCGAATGAAGATTTCTTCCTCGAGCGGGTGCACCTCCAGGTCCGCGTACCCGTACGTGATGAGGAAGCTCGCGAGGTAAGCCCTCCTCACGGTCTCGTCGTAAGTTTCTGCTCCAATAAAGTCCCAGTAGCCGTTTTTGCCTTCATTGCCTGCCTTGAACGACTTGAGCTCCTCCCAGAGCTTCTCCAGCTCAGCCGAGAAGGTTTCGCTCAGCAGGACGCCCTGCTTGATTAACTCCTCGCGGGAGGTTGGCGAAGCGTCCGCCAAGAGGAGGTTCTCCTTCCGCCATCTCTCGTCAAGGGGCGTGAGCCCGGTCCAGTACGCTAAAGCTGCCTCCAGGCTGCCCATTGTCACCTGCTCGAGCTCGACAAGCGGGTGCCAAGCCTCGTCGAAGACGGCTGCAATGGTCTCAATCGGCAGGCTGCGGAGCTTCTCCTCGACCAAGAACGGATCCCTGTAGAGTGAGGTTGCGCGGTGCTTGATCCACTCGCTCTGCATCTTGATGACCGACGCAATCTGGTTGAGCGCTTCGGCGTCGAGGCAGAGCTCATCGGGGTCGCTCCAATTCGGGAAGAACTGCTTGATGATGGAGACGAGGTCGTCCACGTTGACCAGGAACGGGTTCAGCCCCTTCGCCTCGACGGAAAGGCAGGTCTCGATTATCCTCCTCAGCTCCTCCCTACCGGGAGGCTCCGTTTTTTTGGCAGTTGCCATTAGGAAACCTCCCTAACCAGAGAGGTGCCCTCGATGTTCTGGATCATGATGACGTGCAGCTCCTTGCCCTCATAGTACATCTGGTTGGGCGTGATTGCGAGGTACTGCCCTGTGCTGCCCTCGACCGCCGTGATGAGGAGGTTGGCGATGACCTCTCGGTTCTTGGGGTCCATGTGGATGTCGTACTCGTCGACTGCCCGGAACGGGGACCTGACCCTCTGCTGAAGCGCGAGTAGGAACGACATGACCGCGGTGCTTCTTTCCCCGCCGCTTTGCGAATAAATGTTAAGTGTAAGTGGCTGTGAGCCCTTGAAGCCGACGAGGATGTCGATGCCCGTCGCCTCGATGTCGTTGTCGTTCAGCAGTCGAACGTCGCCCGTCGCCATCGCGAAGGAGAGGACCCGCTGGTACTCGAGGCTCACGTGGTTCAGGAGGCTGCGTATCACGGTCCGCCAGGCGTCCATCCGCGTCTTGATCTCCTCCAACACTTTTTCGCGGTTCTCGGCGGCGATGCGGGCTTTCTCCTTCAGCTCCAAGTAAAGATTAGAGTAGGACTCGTACATGCGCTCGATCTCGGGGGACACGTCGCCCATCGCAGCCAAGCGACCGTCGACCGCCCGAATCTCGTCCAGCACGTCGTCAACGCCCCTCAGAGCCACGATGCGAGCGCCCATCTCCTCAGCCCTCTTGGTCGCACCCTCCAAATCGGTCTGCAGCACCTTCAGGGTCCGCTCGACCTCCACGAGCTCCTTCGAAATCTCCTTCCTCTGATAATCAAGTAACGCCAAGCCAATCTTCTTCTCGAGCAACTGGCTCCCCAAGGCCTCGGATTTCTGGTCAGCCTCCCTCGTCTTGTCTTTAACCCCGGATATTTGGGAGTCCAAACCCGTAATCTGCTGGGCTGAACTGTTGGCTTCAGCTTCCAAGCTTTCAACCTTGGTTTCAAGCGTTTTTGGCAAGTTGCTCAACTCTTCAGACGCGTTCCTTAGTTCAGATATCTGACCCTTAAGAGACTGCGGAATCGCACCCCTAAACCCGTTCTGGATTTCGAGCACCGCGTTAAGAATGGTTTTCGCCTCCTTCTGGCCTTGCTCAAGCCAGTCTCGGAAGTCCCCCAGATTGTTTTTCGCGTTCTGAACGTTGAATTCGTGCCGAGCTTTCTCTACTTCGAGAGTCAGCCTTTCCTCGAAGAGGCTCTGCAGATTGCTCTTTTCGGTTTTCGTTTCCTCTTGGAGCTTACCTATCTCGCCTTCGGAGAGTCGCATCCCTTCGTCAATCTTCTCGATCTGGCTCCTTCGCTCGTTGAGTCTCCTTTCAAGGTCGGAAACGGCCTGCTGCCTCTTCGTAACTTCTGCCCAAGCGAGCTCGCGGTCGAGGAACCGCTTCTTGAGTATCAGCTGCTTCTTCTCTTGGAAGCGGTCGTACTGCTCGCGCCAGTAGTTGAGGGTCTGCTCCGCCGACTCGAGCATCTTCGTCAATGACTCTTCTTGGCTCACGATGCGGCTGAGCTTCCTCTGAGCCTCCAGAACGTTCCTCCTGTAGGGCTCGAGCCCGGCCGCCGCCTCAACGAGCTTGAGCTTCTCCTGCGGCGAAAGCACGATGAACTGCTCAGCCATGTCCTGGTGCATGATGATGAGCATGTTTTCCGGGTCCACGTCGAAGTGCGATAGAAGCCTCAGCACGTCGGCCTTCGTCGCGTGGACGCCGTCGACCTCGAACCAGTACTTCCCGTCCTTCCTGAGCACCCTCGTCAGGTAAATCTGGTCCTTCCTGACCCTCAAGACAGGACGCCTACCATTTTGCATTGAGTTGTCCAGAACAATGGTGACGCGGCCTACGTCCTTGCCCCGCCTGATGAGGTCGCTCAGCCTCTTGGACCGCTCGGTGTTAGACTGCCCCAGAGCCACGGAGATTCCGAGGAGAATTGAACTCTTCCCTGCGCCGTTGGGTCCGCAGATGAGGTTGACTCCCTGCCTGAGCGGGATTCTCGCGTACTCGTAGGACATGAAATTCTCCAGTATTATCTCGCGGACCAACATTGGGAGGGAGTCCTCTCGAAGCCGATACTAAAATAGGGTTCTTCCTTTTAAGGAATTACTCGAAAAATGTGGAGCATAACTAAATTAATTCAAATTGAAGCTGCAACTGCGTGAGTCCTGAAATCTACGAAAAATATGCAATATTCACGAGTATGAGGCTCTATCCTTTCTTTATCTGCTTCAGGATTATGTCCAGCTGCTCCTCGTCGATGACGCTCAGCTCGTAAAGCATCCTCGCAGCCTCCCCCATCATTAGCACGCTGTGGAGGTTGATGCCGTCCTTGGCGAGCTTCTCGCGCCCCCCTTCCTCCCTGTCAAGAAGAACGAAGGCGTCCGAAACCACCCCGCCCTCCGCTCTTATGGCTGATGCTGCCTTCAGCAGGCTCTGGCCAGTCGTGACAAGGTCGTCGACCAGCAGGACGCGGTCGCCCGGCAGCAGAACCCCTTCAACCCTGCGTTCTCTGCCTTGGAGCTTCAGGTTCTGCCGAGTGTGAAGAAACGGCTTGTTCAGCCTGAAGGCCAGCAGAGCCGCGAACGGGGTTCCGGCTATGGGGATGCCTGCTATCCTATCGAAATCGTTTATGTCTATGTCCCTTTCCACTGTGCTTGTTAGTATATCTGAAACCGCCTTAAACGCGTCCGGGAAGCTGGGGATGACCCTGAGGTCGACATAGTAGGGGGTGATTTTGCCGTTTGAAAGCTTGTAGGCTCCGAAGTCCACGGCGTTCGTCTTTTTCAGTACCTTGCAAATTTCCTCAACAATCGGTTTCTCAGCCACAACGACACCTCAACTCAGCTGTCACGAATCCCAGTTTCATAGTAGAAGCGGTTACTTAAAAAGGGGTATGCAGCTTTGGCATGCAAAATTTCAATATGAAACCTCAATCGTAATGCGGATGGACCGTGTCAAATTGCCCGAAACTCCGTATACATCAATGGAGTACTGCCCAATCACCATGAAAGACGTCGCCTCAATTCTCAGCGCACACTTAACCTCTTCGTTGACTGACAAACGGAACTCTGAAGGGTCAAGCGTGAATCTGACGCCTGAGACGCCGGAAACTGGCTTGATGTCAAGTGTCACGTTCGAGTCGAAGCCGTTTATCGACTTAACCGTGATGACAGTCGTGTTCGAGCTCCCAATGTAACCGAGTTGTATTGTGTTTGGGTCAACTGACAGCTGGAAGTCAGGTCGCGCTGTGAGAATGCCTAGCCAATAGTCGCCATAAAAGTACAGCACAGCTGAAACTATAACGAGTACTGCGGCAACCTTAGATGCGAGCATTTTTTGGCTCATTTTGCCTCTTTTTCTATTGGTCGCCATGTTCGTATAATCGTTATGAAAGGGGAATACCGTTTCTACCTATTCGCCCAAAATATCTATTACGATTATGTTTGTTGAAGAAATGGGAAAATTATGCTTCTTCCCTTAATAATTCCTTTACAGTTTTCGTGACAGCCTCGGAGCTGTTCAATTTGGGCTTCCAGCCCAAAGACTCAATTCTGTCAACGGCGAGAAGCATTTGTTTCACGTCACCCTTCCATCCCCTTCCACCGTTGATGCCTCCCGTGAAGCGGAAAGTCACATCTCCTAAGCCCATCCCCTCGACGACGGCACGGGCTATGAAGCCAACGTCAACCCTGTCATCTGAGCCCAAATTGTAAACCTCGACGCGGCGACCCCCCTTCGCGCAGCCTAAAAGCATCGCCTCAACGCAGTCGCTGACGTGAAGGTAAGACTTGGCCTGCGTCCCGTCCCCGAGAATCTCGAGCTCCCTAGGGTTGCAGCGCAGCTTCTCGATGAAGTCGTGTATGACGCCGTGCCCGCTTCTTGACCCTATGATGTTGGCTAGCCTGTAGATTACCACGCTGAAGCCGTAAGTGTGGGCGTAAGCCGTAATCAGGGCTTCCGAAGCCAGCTTCGACGCGCCGTAGACGGAGATTGGCTCCAACGGCGCATAATCCTCTGGCGTGGGAATCTCGGTTGCGTCTCCGTAAACGGTGGAGGAAGATGTGAAAGTAAATGATTCTATACCTCCAGATTTTCTTGCAGCTTCCAGCAGGTTGTAGGTTGCCACCACGTTCTGCTCGAAGTGAATGCCCGGCGAAACCGAGCTCAGCCTGACTTCTGGGTTGGCTGCAAGATGAAAGATGGCTTCACAGCCCTCAACCGCCCTTTCGGTGCTTTGCCTATCCAGAAGGTCGCCCTCGACGAACTCGAATCCGCGGTTGCCAGTCCATCGTTTAAAATTTTCGGTGGTGCCATTACTTAGGTTGTCAAAAATACGTGTGCGATTCTTTTTCCCCATCAACTTGTCAACAAGATGGCTGCCGATGAAGCCGGCGCCACCAGTAACCAGGACACGATTTTCCCTGGCGCTTTCTCCCTTCGCACTCATGGACAAAGATTCCCTCAGAAAGAGACGACTGAACCCACATATATAT
>CAZOKM010000019.1:0-22999 GCA_964580405.1 uncultured Candidatus Bathyarchaeia archaeon
ACCCACTAGCTTGGACGATGCTTTCGACAGCTGAGCGTCCCCCAGCGTCCCTTAGGGCAAGCAGCGTTTTGCTCTCGTTTTCGCGGAGGTCAGCCAAGTTTAGGTCTTCCTTTTCTGGTTTGGTTTTGTCGAACCTTAGCTTATTGTTTGTCTTTTGTTAATAAGTCTTCATCAGCGGGCGTAAAGCCTAAATCCTTCAGAACCAGGCTTCCAGCGTCGTCTTCTTCTTGGACTCCTTCATGCCCTCGACCGCCCTCGAGAGAGCCTTCTGCACGCGCTCCTCCGAAAAGTCCTTCTCGCCACACAGGAACCCCAAGACGCCTTCGACGTCGGGTTCGCGCCAGTTAAGGACGTAGTTGTCGGTGACCCTCGGGTGGATGAAGACTTCCCTGATGAGTCGTGGTTCAACGGGGAACGCAGCGTCTTTCAATGATGGAAGGGTGGCTTCGAGGCTACCGTGCTCCTTGATTAGCTTGAGTGCCGATTTTGGTCCGACGCCTCTGACGCCGTCTGGGTTGTAGTCGGTGCCGACGAGGATTCCTATGTCGACGAGCTGCTCGTGCGTGACCCCCAGCTCCCTCAGTGTCTTCGCCATCTCGATTATTTCGGGGACGACCTCGACGTACACGTTCTTCCTAGGGAGCTTCCTCCTCCCCGAAATCGTCAGGTTCCTCAGCAGAAGCGGAGCCCCAAACAATAGACTATCAAAGTCCTGGCTGGAGCAGTAGTCCGCGTCTCCCTTCTTGGCGAGGTATGCCGCCTGGGCTTCGCCTTCCGACGGCGCTTGGACCCATGGGACCCCGAGGCACTTCAGTAGGCGTTTGGAGTCGTCCGTCATGTAGTCCTTGAGTCGGCTCGTCATCTGGGCGTAGCTCCGCGCCTCCTCCGTCTTGCCCTCGGCTATTGCTTTTTCGTACTTGACTTGGGCTTCCTCCTTGACCTTGGACCTGCGCTTTATCTCGGCTTCTTTGAGGGTAGGGGGCATCCCGTCGAAGACGTAGACGGCTTTGATGCCCATCTCCATGAGATTGCACGTCCTATACAGCAGTCCGCTCAGGTGGCTCGTGACCAGCCCCCGGTGGTCCTTGAGGGGCGTGCCGTCGGGCTGCCTGATTATCGCCAGGAACTGGTAGAGGGCGTTGTACGCGTCGATGGCGACCTTTTTCCCGCCCAGGTTCTTGAGGTCGACCGCCGTCTTCGGAACTAGGTCCCCGAAATCCACGCCCATCGCTCATCACTCAGACGACTTTTTTAGCATAAGAATACCTTTCGTACAACGTTCTTCGTTCTATGAATGTTATGAAGTTTTTCGGATTTACCTTTTTTGTCTGTTTTTGGCTGTTCAGTTAAATATGTGTTCCAGTTAATCTTGTGAGCGAAGTAACCAACATTGGGCACTGGCAAGGTGGAAAAATGGCGTTTAGGAGGCCCGAACGGGAGCTCTCGGTCACTGAAATCCTGAGCCAGTCTGTGAGCCTTTACTCGTCGAAGTTCGACCTTTTCCTCGTCCCGTTTCTCCTGACCACCGCCATAAACAGCTTCGTGAGCTACGCGCTGTGGACGTTTGTGCCAGCCTTAGAGATTCCCCAGGACACGACCCAGATTGTCTCATGGCTGGTTGACTACCTGTTCGCCGTCATCCCCGTGCTGGTGGCGACCATAATCGTCAACTGGGTCGTGAGCACGTTCTCCAACGGGATGGTCGTCAAGATGTCCTCCGAGATTCTTGAGGGGAGGCCCGCGACCATCAAAGTGGGGTTCGACGCCGTCGTGTCCAGCCTTCCGACGCTCCTCGTGTCCAGCGCGGTAGTGTCCGTGCTGATGGTTCTCGGAATGCTCTTTTTCGTGGTCCCCGGGGTCATTGTTATCATTATTTTCTGTTTAACCGTGCAGACGATCATCATCGAGCGCCACGGTGTCTCCGCGAGCCTGTGGAGGAGCAGGAGGCTGGTCACCCACAGGTGGTCGAAGACCTTCATCGTCCTCATCGCGGTTGCCGTTTTAACTGGGGTCTCAACCTCCGTTGGGAGGTTCGTGGGCGGCCTAGTGGTCCCGTACGACAGAATCATAGGGCTTGTCGTCGAAAGCATAATATCGTCGCTCACTCAGCCCCTCCAGCCCATCGTGCTGACGCTGTTCTATTACTCGCTGCGTGCGAAGGAGAGCCTCGCGGGGTCAGCCTTTTACACCCAGCAGCACCCGCCGATGTCTCCGTTGTACCAGCCTAACTTCTGCACCAAGTGCGGCGGGAGGCTGCCGCCGGACGCGGTTTTCTGCCCGAGGTGCGGGGCCAACGTGAGGTCCTAGACCCCTAGTGGTCGCTGCCTGTTGGGGCTGTCTACCTTTTAATACAACCTTGAAGAAATGTGGGATTGAAGGCAGGCTTTGGGTTGAGGTACTCGCTGGTCGCGGATGCTTACGAGAGGATTGAGGCGACGACGAAGCGGCTGGAGATGACCGACTACCTCGTTGAACTACTGAAGAACACTCCGAAGACAGTCATCGATAAGGCCGTTTACCTCACGCAGGGGAAGCTCTACCCCGACTTCGCAGGAATCGAGATAGGCATAGCCGAGAAGCTCGCCGTCAGAGCCGTTGCCAAAGCCACGGGGAGGAGCGAGGACAAGGTCGAAGCTGACCTGAAGCAGACGGGCGACCTCGGCGAAACTGCCCAAAAGTTCCTCGAAAGCAGGCAGCAGGTCACCTTCTTCCCGCAACCCCTCACCGTCGAAATGGTGTACGAGCTGCTTGACAGAATAGCCAAGTCAATGGGCTCAGGCTCGGTGGACCAGAAGCTGAGCCTCCTCGCGGGGCTCCTCGCCAACGCGTCGCCAAAAGAGGCGAAGTACATCATCCGAACCGTAACGGGCAAGCTCCGCGTTGGGATAGCGGACATGACCGTCCTGGACGCTTTGGCTATTGCCTATGGCGGAGGGAAGGATCAAAGACCCCTTTTCGAGCGGGCGTACAGCGTCTCGTCCGACTTGGGCAGGGTCGCGAGGACGGTCGCCAAGTCAGGGGTGGAGGGGCTGAAAGGCTTTAGCGTTTCAATCGGGGAACCGATTAGGCCCATGCTGGCTGAGCGGCTGAGCTCGCCCAAGGAAATCCTCGAGAAGCTGGGCGGGAAGTGCATCGCCGAGTACAAGTACGACGGCGAACGAATCCAAGCTCACAAGGACGGCGGCGAAGCGACGCTTTTTTCGAGAAGACTTGAGAACATTACGAATCAGTACCCCGATGTCGCCAGAATCGTTAAAGAAAGCGTGGTTCCCAGTAAAGCCATTTTCGAGGCGGAGTGCGTCGCGGTCGACACCGAGACGGGGGAGATGAAGCCGTTTCAGGAGCTGATGCGCCGCAGGAGGAAGCACGGCATCGAGGAGGCGGCGGAGGAGAACCCCGTTTCGCTGTTCGCGTTCGACGTGCTCTACGTGGACGGCAAGGACTTCACCACGGAACCGTATCCCGTCCGCCACAAGGCTCTGCAGAGCCTGTTAAGGGAGCACGCGCGTGCGAGGACAGCCAAGTACATTTTAACGGAGGACGCTGACGAGCTGGAGACGTTCTTCGAGGAGGCCATCAGCGACGGCTGCGAGGGCCTGATCTGCAAGTCGGTCAGCAGCGACTCCGTTTATCAGGCGGGGGCAAGGGGCTGGCTGTGGATAAAGTACAAGCGGGACTACAAGAGCGAGATGAGGGACACCGTCGACCTCGTCGCCGTCGGCGCATTCCACGGAAGAGGAAAAAGGGCAGGAACCTACGGCGCACTGCTTCTTGCAGCCTACAACAAGCAGAAGGACGCGTTCGAGACGGTGTGCAAGTGCGGGTCAGGCTTCACGGACGAGGACCTCGGGAAGATTCCGAGGATGCTGGAGGTTCACCGCATCCCGCACAGGCACCCGAGGGTCGAGTCGAATCTCAAGGCGGACGTGTGGTTCGAGCCGAAGGTCGTCCTCGAAATCCTCGGCGCCGAAATCACCCTGAGCCCGATCCACACTTGCGCTACAAACGCCGTAAGGAAGGACAGCGGACTAGCCATACGGTTCCCGAGGTTCACGGGAAACTTCCGCCCCGACAAGTCAGCGGAAGACGCCACAGCAACCGATGAAATCGTTGAGATGTACCGCAGTCAGCTGAAAACCATCGAAGCATAAGAACAGGTTCTTTGGAAAAATATCACTGAATGTTCGTTTGAAAAGTTAGAATTCCAAGCTGAGTCTAAGCCTCAGGCGCTGTCCAGCCCGTGCAAAGCGTTGTCTTTGACGTGCACCAGTCTTCAGCTGTTTCGTCCGGTGCTCTCAACGCTTTAACGCGTCGCGCTTTAAGCGCAGCCCAGCCCACCGCAGCAGCGTCTTTGTCACGCGCCATCCTTCAGCCGTTTCGTCTGGCGCGTTCGTCGCTGCAATGCAACGCTTGAAGCGTGCTCCTCAGCTTGGGATTCAATACGTGGAGCCAACCGAAATTTATGCTTTTTGCACAAAAAGTTATACTTTTTTGTACTCTTTTTTATAGAGACTGAAAGAATAAAGGTCAACGGGTTTTAGAAACCCGGAATCTAACTGATAAAAGAAACCGCATGACCGACAAGCCGTGTTTTCACCTGAACACGCCGATTATTAAGTCAGGATATTAGGCGTAAATATCTTTCACGATGTGGCCAATTTCGGGACGAATTCACTTCTTTTAATCACGGCTTCATACGAATCGCGAATGTTGATAATAAAAAAATTTAAATGATTTAATACAATATTTTGTAGGATTCAGTAGGCGCATAGCGTGAAGGAATTCGAGAAAGACCTCAACGACTTGACGGAAAGGCTCTGCCTCGGCGAGGAAAAGTTCGTCTGCAACGAGATGTACAGGCTGAGAGACCGCCTCATCGCCCTCCACGAAAGCAACCTCGTCAAGATCAACCACTCCGCCATGGAGCTCGTGTGCGCCAAGTACCTCGTCCACGCGGGCTACTTCGTCGAAATCGAACGAATCCTCGACGGCCTGTCCTGCGACGTCTATGCGACAAAGGGACTCGGCTCAATGATAGTCGAAGTAGAAACAGGCTTCGTCCCGCCTGAGAACGCGCTCAACCCGTCAACGTACACTAAAGCCCGAATAGCGAGTAAAATCACCCGGTACAGCGGATACGCAGAAAAATTCGGCTTAGCCACGCCTTCACATTACGTCATGCCCGTGCCTCAGGTTCTAATTGAGCCTCCCCGCAGCCGCCGCGACGACGAAATACTGGCTGTAAAGAAATTGTGCGACATGTACTACAGCAACCCCCCAGTAAGCCTCGACGAGATAAGGAACGCCCGCATCCACACGGTCTACATCTTGGACGTTGACAACGGCACAGTGAAAGAAACCGAACCAACCACCTACATGGAAAGGGCTGAACACTTAACCTTTTGACAACGAACCATGCCGAAATAACGTTACATCAATTTTGTTTAGTAACATTTTTGACCCTTCCAAAATTGTTAAGAACCTTCGAGACCCTTTTTAAATCTAAAAACGCAGGACAATTCATCAATTCCGTCGACGAAGTTGAAGGAAACCGAAAGGAGCCAAGTTGTTGAGGATTTACTTTGGCGTTTGCGGCATCGGACTTGGGCACGCCGGGAGATGCGTCCCGATTGCCGAGAAACTTGTCGAAGAAGGCGCCGAGGTCCTTTTCTCAACCTACAGGGACGCCGTCAAGTACGTGGAGCAGTCTGGTTTTCCACTCGTTGAAGCCCCCGCAGTGGGCTTCGTCGTCAAGGAGGACGGAACCGTCGACTTCAGGCAGACGGTCGCCAACCCGGGACCGATACTGGCGTCGTTCACGCTGACGAAGCAAATTGAGAACGAAATCAAGTTCATCCGAGCCTTCAAACCCGACGTCGTCGTTTCGGACTCGCGGGTCTCGCCGCTGCTTGCAGCCAAAGCGCTGGGTGTTCCAGACGTTTGCGTCCTCAACCAGTTTCAGATAATAATCCCGCGGAGGTCGAGGATGCTGAGGTTGGCTAAGCTGGTCGACGCGGGCGCCTTGGCCATGATTGGAAAGCTCTGGACGAGTGGAGCGACGCACGTCATGATACCCGACTTTCCGCCTCCGTACGTGCTGTCCGCGGGGAACCTCAACATTCCGATAGCCTACCAGAAAAGAGTAAAGTTGATCGGGCCAATCCTTTCCGTTCACCCGGATGACCTTCCAAGCAAGGAGGAGCTGCGGAAGAGCTTGGGAATCGGCGTTGACTCGCAGCTGGTTTATTTGCCCATCAGCGGTCCGGCTGAGGAACGCGCCTACATTACGGACCTGCTTCAGCAGATTGTGACGGACCTTCCGAACGACTACGAAGTCGTCATGTCCCTCGGGTACCCGAACTCTCGCATGAAACCCGTCCACGAACGGAACGTGCATATCTACGGGTGGATTCCGAACAGGTTCGAATACCTCAAAGCGTGCGACCTCATCGTGTCCAGAGCCGGGCACGGCACCCTCACGCAGGGCATCTGCTACGGCAAGCCGATGGTGCTGATTCCGACCCCGAGCCACACCGAGCAGGTCAACAACGCCCTGAGGGCAAAGGAGCTCGGCATAGCCGAGGTTCTGGACCAGAAAGACGTCAGTAGAGACACTCTCGCGGCGGTCATTGACGAGATGCTGTCCGACGGAAACCGCAGAAAAACGGTCGAAGAAGTCCAAAAGGACGTTTCAAGCCTAAATGGGCTCAGGACTGCCGTCGAAACCATAATGCAGGTGGCCCAAAATACTTAATTATTATGGATTTTCCCAAATTCATCTCCAACTAGCCATGAATGATGTTATATATTGATATATTAATATGTGGCTCGCAATGTGTACTTTACAGTAAAAATCCACCCGCATAACGCTTGGTGATTGAAGTGACCAGAGATTCCTCAAAAATCTACCGTCATTTGAAAGAAGTTGCCGATGGAATAAGAATAATTGACACGCACGAGCACCTCCAACAAGAAAGGGAACGGACGTCAGTCAGGGCAGACCTGTTCCAGATTTTCCTTTCGCACTATGCTTCGTCAGACCTTGTTTCTTCGGGGATGCTACTCGAAGACCTTAACAAGGTACGAGACCCGAATCTCCCCTTGGAAGAAAGATGGAAAATACTAGAACCTTTCTGGACCCGAATCCAGAATACTGGCTACGCGAGAGCCATAAACATCGCTGCCAAAGACTTGTACGGCATAGATGGAATCAACAAAACCACGTACAAGACCCTTGCATCACGTGTTGAGGAAGCGAACAAGCTAGGACTGTACGACACGGTGCTGAAGAAAAAGTCGGGAATTGACCTCTCAATCTGGGACGGACTGTCCTATCCCTATGATGCAGGATACATTGATAAGCGGTTTTTTGTGCCAGTTTCCAGATTTGAAGAGTTCATCACGGCTAGAGAACGAACCAATTTCGAATCATTAGGAAAGCAGTGCGGCAGACCAATCCATTCGTTTTCCGATCTCGTCGAATCGCTTGAAATCCTGTTCGCAAAAATCTCGAACATACTAGTCGGCGTCAAGATCGGCTTGGCGTACGTAAGAAACCTACGTTTCGACAAGGTTTCTCAAGCTGAAGCTGAACAAATCTTTGTTAACATTTTAAAATCAAAGGCGCTCCGAGATTCAAGCGCGGGTGTAGTGCCTGAAGGGGTGCCTATGAAGGACGCTAAGCCCTTGCAGAATTTTATGGTTCACAAGATAATCCAGTTGGCAACGAGTAAGAATCTCCCCATCCAGATCCATACAGGGTTTCAGGAAGGAAACGATAACATCATTACGAATTCAAAACCGACTCAGCTGATTAACCTCTTCAGAGAATACCCAGAGGCAAGATTTGACATATTTCACGGTTCATATCCGTATATCGGCGAATTGACTACTCTAGCCAAGAACTTTAGAAATGTCTACATTGACATGTGCTGGCTCCACGTAATCTCCCCATCCAAAGCAAGGGAAGCCTTATCCGACTGGCTGGACGCTGTTCCCTCCAACAAAATCTTCGGCTTTGGCGGAGACTATCTGTTTGTAGAAGGCGTCTACGGGCATTCCGTCATTGCCAGAGAAAACATCGCCCGAGTACTCACAGAGAAGGTGGAAGATGGGGCATACACGATGAAACAAGCTGTCCAACTAGCGAAGAGATTACTCAGAGAAAATGCCCATGATTTCTTTCTATCCAGAACTAGTGCGTGATAATGGTTCCTGACGAAATAATCATAAAACGTGGGGCGCGAAAAAACATGATAAAGGTGTCAGCTTACCAAGGCAAATGTTTCTCGGAAATCGATGAGAACTTCAGGAAAGTTCGCGAGATCATAGGTAAAGCCGGAGAAAACGGATGCGATTTCCTGTGCTTCCCCGAAGCCTACTTATCAAACTACAGCCCGGAACTGGCTATTCCACTTAAGGACCAAAGAATTCTTGAACTTTCGAAAGCGGCAGAACGTTTTGATATGGTTGTGGTCGTCGGCTTGTCTGAGAAGGAAAAAAAGAAAATCTTCAACACTGCGGTCATTCTTTACAGAGGAAAAATAATTGGGAAATACAGGAAAACGATTCTGACCGATGACGATAAAAAGGTCTATTCCCAAGGCTCCTCCCTCCCAGTTTTCAAAGCAAAAGGCATATGCTTCGGAGTCATAATATGCCACGACTCATCCTTCATCGAGCCAGCCCTGACCATGAGGCTGAAAGGCGCACGACTCCTCTTCAGCCCACATAACAATTCCATAAGCTGCGATCAAATGGACGAACACCGCGTCCTAGTACGAAACAACCATGTTGGGCTAGCTGCTTTACTTCAAATGGTGGTGGTAAGATCCAACGTGATTGCAGTTGAAGACCAGTTTTTGGGGTATGGCGACAGCGCCATTTTCTCGACGGACGGAACAGTGACCGCGGCGGCCCCTCTCTTCGCCGAAACCCTCATTTCAGCCGAATTTAAAGAGTCGATTTTCAGGGAAGAGAAGTGGCGTAGACTCGATGATCACCCAAAAAGAATACATCAGCTCCTGTCCGACGTTATCGGAAAATCGTCGCGCCAGAAACGTGCAAGCGTGGCGCAAAGCTAATCTTTCACATTAAAAAGTAAAATAATTCAGCTTTTCAAACTTGTTTTTTTAGCCCTAATCCCAGAACGTAGATTTCAGCGCTTTCTTTTCTGCTTGCTTTCGGCTTGATGACTTTTATTTCGGAAAAGCACCTTCGCATCGTGCCGAGGAAGCGGTCGAAGAGCTCGCCCTGAAAAACCTTGACGAAGAAGTGGCCGTCTTCCTTTAGAACCGAAGCGGCGATCTGTAAAGATTTTTCCGCGAGGTCAACCTGCCGGGCGTGGTCAACCTCCCATATTCCAGAAACGTTCGGGGAAACGTCCGACGTTATTACGTCCGCCTTGCGCGGGAGAATCGCAGCTATCCTGTCCCTTGTCTCAGAAGATGTGATGTCTCCCACAATCGTTATGATGTTGGAGAATTGAAACCGCGCGATTTCGTTCAGGTCTACCCCCAACACGAACCCTTTTGTGCCGACAACCTTCCTTATCACCCGCAGCCACCCGCCGGGAGAAGCCCCCAAGTCCAAGACAACATCGCCCGGTGAGATGAAAATGAATTTCTCGTTCGCTTGAGCTAATTTGTAGGCAGCTCGGGACCTGTAGTCTTCCTCTTTGGCTTTCCTGTAGTAGAAGTCTCTCCTGTGCCTTCTCACCCATTCTTCGGGCAACTAGCTGTCACCAGAAGGCTCAGTCTCCCCCAGGGTAGAGCCGAGAATCCACTCCGTGAGGATGCTGCAATCGTTCGGCGACACCTTCCCGCCCGCCCCGCACCTTATGGCCTCCTCGCACGTCAGGCAAGGGCACAGCAGGATCGAGTCGATCGACACGGGTTGCCTCATCGAGAACAGCCTGTAGGTCCAGCGCCCGCTCGAGAGCTCCTTGTCGCGGCGGATTAAGCCCTTCCTCTCGAGTTTAAGCGAGATCCGGGAGCCCTCCCTGCTGCTGGCGTCGATGCTCCGCCACAGCTCAGCTTGGAGAATCCCTTGTTCGCCCGCGTTCATCACGAGCTGCAGCGCCTTCTGCTCGAGGTCAGTCTGCTTGGGCATCAAGCCTTCCTCAACAAATCGTTACTATAATAATATGGTGCAGCGTCCAATAAAAGAGTATAGACCCAAAGACGGGAGACAGCCTTAACACAATTCTTATGTGCCTCCCGAAGATAGTTGGCTCTGTGCGGAAAGGTTACTGCTTGGGCATCGAGAGCACGGCCGACGACTTCGGCGCAGGCGTCGTCGCATTCGGAGGGGAGGTGCTGTCCAACGTCAACGACACCTACGTCCCCGAACGGGGCGGCATCCACCCGAGGGAGGCTGCGAGGCACCACGCCGACGTCGCCGGAAAGGTAATCGCGGAAGCGCTGAAAAGGGCGAAAATCGGCTACAACGAGCTGGCCGCGATAGCCTTCTCGCAGGGGCCCGGGCTGGGACCATGCTTGAGGACGGGCGCGACGGCAGCTCGAGCCTTGGCATCGTACCTGAGCATTCCTCTTGTCGGCGTGAACCACTGCGTCGCCCACATCGAAATCGGCAAGCACGCAACGGGCGCTAGAGACCCCGTCGCACTGTACGTTTCGGGCGGGAACACGATTGTCTCAGCGTACGAAGCCCGTAGATATAGGGTCTTCGGCGAAACCTTGGACATCGCCGTCGGGAACTGCTTGGACGTCTTCGTTAGGGAAGCGGGGCTTAGGGCTGAAGCAAGGAAGGCTCCCGGCAAGGTCGTGGAGGAGCTAGCGGCTAAAGGGAAGAGGTTCGTGTCGCTGCCCTACACGGTGAAGGGGATGGACCTGTCATTCAGCGGATTACTCACGGCAGCGGTTAGCCTCCTCCGCGAAAAGAAGGTTGCGATAGAGGACGTGTGCTTCAGTTTTCAGGAGACGGCCTTCTCGATGCTCACGGAGGTGACCGAGAGGGTTCTGGCCCACACCGAAAAGGGCGAGGTTTTACTAACGGGAGGAGTCGCTGCGAACCTGAGGCTCCAGTCCATGCTTCGGACGATGGCGGAGGACCACGGCACTCGATTTTTGGTTGTGCCCCGAGAATTCTCCGCGGACAACGGAGCCATGATAGCTTGGGCGGGAATCCTCAACTTTAACCATGGTATTACAATTCCCGTCGAAAAGAGCTTCGTGAAGCTAAAGTGGCGCCTCGACACCGTCGAGGTTCCGTGGGTGGAGGAGCAGGAATGCTGATCAAGAAGGGCGCGGAAGCCAGCCTCTACCTGGAGGATTGGCACGGCAGGAAAGCAATTCTGAAGAAACGGGCACCAAAGAAATACCGCGTTCCCGAGCTGGACAAGGAAATTCAGACTCGAAGGACGAAGCACGAGCCCCAGGTCATGCACAGGGCCAAGGAGGCGGGGGTTCCGACGCCCATAGTCTTCCTTGTTGACCTCGAGGAGGCAACGATAGTCATGGAGTACGTCGACGGGAAACAGGTTAAGCAGGTCCTCAACGGTCTGCTGCAGGATGAGAGGAAGAGGCTCTGCGGGCGCATCGGCGAGCTCGTCGGCAAGCTCCACAGTAACGGCATAGTTCACGGCGACCTGACTACATCTAACATTATCTTGACGCCTTCGGGCGGAGTCGTGTTCGTTGATTTCGGGCTGAGCGAGCAGACCTCGGAATTGGAAGCCCGAGGGGTCGACCTCCACCTCATGAAGAGGGCGATTGCGAGCACGCACTTCATGCACGCCGAGGAGTGCTTCGACGCGGTCATGGCGGGTTACGAGAAGATCGCGGGGAAGAAGGCGGCGTGCGAGGTCTTGGAGAAGGTCGCCGAGATTGAGCGAAGGGGAAGGTATATCTCGGAAAGGTGACCCTTGCAACAACACAATTAAAATCTGAGGAAAGACGCGATGACGCAGAAACGTTTCCCCTACGGGCGGCTTGTCTTCTTCGCGACGGGCAACGTCCACAAGTTCGACGAGGCCAAGCGGGTCCTCTCGGAGTTCGGCATTGCCACAGCCATGGTCAGGACCAAGGACCAGGAGGTACAGGACGACGACGTTCAAAGTATAGCCAAGGCGAGTGCTTTGGAGACTGCCCGGAGGTGCCGTCTGCCGCTGATCGTGGAGGACGCGGGGCTCTTCATCGAAGCCTTGAACGGGTTCCCCGGACCGTACTCGAAGTACGTTTACCAGACCATAGGCATGGAGGGAGTCCTCACGCTTTTGAAGGGCAGCCGGAACAGGAAGGCCTGCTTCAGGTCCGCGGTGGCGTTCAACGACGGTGGGGGGACGGCTGAGTGCTTCGTCGGCGTCGTCGAAGGCACGATTATCGAGGAGCCCAGGGGAGTAGGCGGGTTCGGGTTCGACCCAATCTTCGAGCCCAAAGAGGAGCCGGGGAAGACGTTCGGCGAACTGTCGGTTGACCAAAAGAACCGCTTTTCTCACCGTTCTCGGGCGCTGCGGAAGTTCGCAGCGTGGTACCGAGAGATTTAACAAAGTTTTTAAATAGCTGTTGAGTTGTTTAGAAGAATTCGGATGGAGGACAGGCATTGCCCAAAAAGGAAAGAGGGTCGTCGCACTCGAAGCGGCCCCTCAGTCATCGAAGCCCAAGCTGGTGTAAGTACCCCGCCGAAGAGGTGGAAGCCCTCGTCATCAAGCTCGCGCGCGAAGGCAACCCGCAGAGCAAGATCGGCGTGATTCTGCGCGACCAGTACGGAATCCCTCTTGTCAAGACAATAACGGGGAAGGGCGTCTCTGACATCCTGAAGGAGAACAACCTGAGCCCCTCGGTTCCAGAGGACCTCGACGCGATGGTGAGGAAGGCTGCTCAGCTCCGCGCCCACCTCGACAGGAACAGGTCGGACGCGTACAACAGGCGGGCGGTCCAGGTGATCGAGTCCAAGATTCGCAGCCTCGCGAACTACTACAAGGACAAGGGAATCCTGCCTAAGGACTGGAAGTACGCTGCCTCGGCTGTTTCGTGACGGTAGCCGTGGATGGACATGGCGGCTGGCAACGGTCACACCGAGTCCTTTTTGGAAGAAACCCGCAAAGCTGCAAAACGCATTCTCGAGCACGTAAAGAAAGGGGTATTAATCTCCGTAGTTTCTCACAACGACGCAGACGGCATCTCAGCCGCAGGCGTCATGGGCGCAGCCCTCTCGAGGATCAACGCTTCTTATAGATTAAGGATCGAAAGGTGGTTCGACGTCGAAGTCGCCGAGGAAATCGCCAATGAGAACTCGCTCACGGTCCTCACCGACCTTGGAAGCGGCTATCTGGACGTCCTGAACGAGAAGGCTGAGGGCAAGCCCCTAGTCATCCTCGACCACCACCAGCCTATCAGCGAAGCCGACAAGGCGTTCCTGCACGTCAACCCGCAGCTGTTCGGGTTCGACAGCGCGCGGGACATCAGCGGAGCAGGGATATCTTACCTCACGGCGAAGGCGGTTTCCGAGAAGAACTTGGACCTCGCATGCGTCGCCATAGTCGGCGCGTTGGGGGACATGCAGGACAAGAACAAGGAGAGGCAGCTTGGCGGGCTCAACCGCATCGTCGTCGAGGACGCCGTCAAGTCGGGCGGCTTGGAGCTAGTGACCGACCTCCTCTTCTTCGGCAGGGAAACCCGACCCATCCACAAGGCTCTGGCCTACACGACGACGCCGTTCATCCCTGGAATCAGCGGCGAAGAGGACAAGAGCCTCGACTTCCTCGCAGGGCAAGGCATCAAGCCCAAAATCGGCGAAAAGTGGCGCGCACTAAGGGACCTCTCGCAGGACGAGAAGCGCCAGCTGTTCTCTGCTCTGTCCGACCACCTTGTTTCTCGGGGACTGAAGAGCGACGTCGCCATGGAGCTCCTCGGAACAGTCTATGTCCTAACTCGTGAAGAGCCTTGGACGCCGCTCCGCGACGCGAGGGAGTTCAGCTTACTCTTGAACGCGACTGGGAGGACGGGAAAGGCGGGTTTGGGCGTGGCAATATGCATGGGCGACCGTGGAGGGTGCTTGGAGGAGGCCAACGTTGCTCTCGACGAATACAGGCAGTCGATAACCGACATTCTAAGGTGGATTGAGGCTCATCCCGACCGCGTGGAGGAAATGAGAAGCATCTACGTTCTTCACGGCGGCGAATCGGTCGACGAGAAGATGATAAGCGCCGTGTCCACGATAATCACGATGAACATGCCCAACACGGAGAAGCCCGTCATCGCTTACGCCGTGGTGCCGGACGAGAACATAATCAAAATCTCAGCACGTACCGTGGATGCGCTGACCTCTAGGGGCTTCAACATAGGCGAAATCATGCGGGAAGCATCCGAAAGATTCAGCGGCACAGGCGGGGGACACGACGTCGCAGCCGGGGCTCAGGTCCCGATAAAGAGCCGCGAAGCCTTCCTCCGACTCGTCGACGAGCTCGTGAGTGAAAGCCTGAAGAAGCTGACGAAACATGGAAACCGAAATCAAACTAGTCTATAAGAACCCAAAAGAGGCGAAATCTGTTGCTGAGGCTATCTCGCCGGACAACGTTGGGGCGCCAGACGGTCTCTCGGTGCAAACCTCTTGGATAAAAAACACTGTGACGACCACCGTTGATTACTGCGGGGACAACTTCATGACCTTCATCTCGACAATCGACGACATATTGAGCTGCGCCTCAGTCGCGGAAAAAGCCTTCACGGCGACAAAGAAGATAAAACGCGCATCTCAATAGCCTTCGTTGATTCGTAACTTGTGCTGCAATGTAAAATGAAATATTGATTAACGGCAGGGAAACAGCTGCGTCCTAAACCTTTTTATATGGGGCTTCAGTTAGATGAGCCATCACAATAATTTATGCTTGAATTACGAGCCCTTTTGGGGCTTTCAAACTTCACATAGAATTTTTGTGATAGGAGAAAAGATATATGCAGATAGAATGCTTTGCGGATTTACCGCTAAGTTCGGAAGTAATGAAAGGCATCGACGAATTAGGTTTCACAGACCTTTTCCCGATTCAAGCCCAAGCAATAATACCGCTGCTTGAGGGCAAAGACGTTATCGGGCAGGCGCAGACCGGGACAGGAAAAACCGCCGCCTTCGGAGTTCCCATGGTCGAACGAATCAATCCAGAAATTAACAGTGTTCAAGGCTTGATTTTGGAGCCAACGCGGGAACTTGCCATACAAATAGCTGAGCAGATGAGCAAATTTGGCAAGTACGCCAAGTTGAGAGTCTTGCCTGTTTACGGCGGAGAGTCCATTCGGAAACAGATTTGGACTCTGGAAGAAGGCGTCCACATCGTTGTTGGCACGCCGGGACGCGTGATAGACCTGCTGAAAAGGGGAATGCTGAAACTTGCGTCGGTGAAGACCGTTGTTCTCGACGAAGCTGACAGAATGCTTGACATGGGATTCATAAACGACATGGAATACATACTCTCGAAGCTGCCCACCAACAGGCAGACAAGCCTCTTCTCGGCAACAATCGACGAGTCAGTAATGAGGGTGTGCGACAGATACCTGAAGAGACCCGAAAAAATCCTCGTAAGCAAGGACGAAATAGCCCTGACGCAGATAACCCAGTATTATATAGTGATAAATTCGGGAACAAAATTTGGCTCTTTACGTACCATTCTGGACGAAAACCACATAGGACGAGCCATCATTTTCTGCAAGACACGCAGAGGCGCAAACAGGTTGGCAGACAGGCTGAGATCCAAAAGGTACAATGCGGAACCATTACACGGCGGCTTCACCCAAGCACAAAGAGACTCCGTCGTCAACTCGTTCAGAAAAGGAAAACTGAAGCTCCTCGTCGCAACAGATTTGGCTGCGAGAGGCTTGGACATCAAAGGGATTACGCACATAATAAACTACGACGTCCCCCTAGAAGCGTTAGTCTACTTCCACAGGATCGGACGAACAGCCAGAATGGGAGGCGAAGGAACAGCCATAACGCTCGTGGGCTACGGCGAAATGGAACAATTCAACCAGATAAGAGCCCTAACAAACACTTCGATACGAGAACTGGAGAACCCAAATTCCCAAGACATGCACAAGGCAGTCTGTTCTGACTGCGGCGAAGAATGCCAGGTTCCCTTCGAACCTAATCCTTACAGGCCAGTTTACTGCAGAAATTGCTGGGAAAAGAGGAATCCTCAAAGGCTAAACGGAATCATAAACGTAATCTAGGCAACATCAACCATCGTTGGCAGGACTCTGAAATCTGTCAAGGTCCCTCTTTTTTGTCAGTGCACTTGTTTTTTTAAAATCCATTTTACAGAGGTGCTGTAAATCGTCGTGTGCAAGCGTGACGAGGAATTGTTTCTAATCGGACTGTTTCGTCCCAACGTTGTCTTCAGACGAGTTCACAACGTTGATTTTCCCCTGCTTGCCGATTCTTAGCTGGCGTTCACCTTTATACCAAGCGACATGCGCGTTCTCAATTTGGACAACGTCGTCAAGAGCAACTCCGTCCATTTGAGCCCCGAACAGACTCATGTTAATGGTTCCCGTATCATCGGATATTAGGGCATTTGACAAGTTAGTGTAGAAGCCAAATTTGGTCGTCACATGTATTGGCTTTGACACTTTGAGGACTCGCGCAATTAAGTTAAGGCGCCTCATCCCAGCCCTTAAATTTCCAATCTTGTAGCTTTTGGATTTAGCCTCTCGCGATTTAATCATTATTGCTGACTGCCTGCAAACAATTTCCTTCAGCGTACTCGTTTTTTCGCGAAGAAGATGTTCAGAAATGTGGAATTGCCCGACAACTTCCCAGCCTTCGGTTACGAGAAAAATCGCGTAGTCCTTTTCCTTCGACCGACATTCAATCGTCAGTTTTCCGCACTTGGTTTTCTGATGCTGATACGCGCTGTAAAAACTGTCAATGAAATTTTCTGGAACAACATCGTATTTCGTTGAGACTCTGGCAAGATACTCCAAAAACTGGAAGTCCACTTGGGCAAGTCTCCCTCCGATCGGTCGCCCCCGTTTACCCTCGTATTCGTACAGCATTTTTTGTTCTTCCAATTTCGCCATGTTAAGTTTATTTCAATCCTGGCAAATTCATGAACTTAAATTCGTAAGACACTCATGACAGACAAGCAGAAAGAGTAAGCTTTATCATTTTTTTAAGGTTTAAGGAACCCTTTGCTTCTCAGCATGTCTAATTGGTTTCTTTTGTATCGCCAGCAGATGTCGCCCCGTATGTCAGACTGCATGTCCCACGGAGAAACCAGAACAGTGTCTCCCAGACGAATCCAAGCTCGCCTTTTCATTTTCCCCCGAATTCGGCAGAGGCGCTCGTGGCCGTCTTGGCATTTTACCATTATTCGGTCGAAGCCGAGGAACTTGACGGCTACTCCCAGAATGTCGTTGGCGACTGGCAACTGTATGTTGTTTATGTCGTCTTCGTTGACAATCTTTCGTTTACCCACTTCCCTCACCTATCTACCTTTTCTCTATCTGCTTGTTGTCCATGTACGTTTTCCTGCCATTCTTTTTCTTCTGTGTACAATGAAATCTTACAGACGATTTGCATTTTCTGCAATTAGTAACGAAACCTGTTCTTAGACTACACACTCTCAATTACCTCTTTGGCTGCTTTGAAAAGGCCCAGTTATTCAATAGGACGAATCCTAAAGTATAAGAGAAAACTTTTCAAGTATAGAGGAGCACCCGCTCTTATAAAGGCATAGTATTTTTTATAAAAAACCCTAGAAGAATGGGGGTATCAATAAACATGTCGCCGTAGAAGACCGCTACACCAGACCGACAGAGCGAGAATCTATTCAAGTGCAATAGCGGATGGTTTCACCTAGAGACTAGAAGCGTAAAGGATATTTTCCGTACTTCCGCAGCACGCTAGTGACTGCTGATAATCCTGTCCAACGGTATTTCACGGGGATGTCTTCCGTGATAGTGACTAATAAGCCGTCGCCCGGAGCCGCTTCTCTCAGCAGGTTCTCCGCGTACCTTCGGACTGCAGCTGACCCTTCTAAGAAGACCGATTCGGGGAAGTTCAGGCTGATGACCTTCCCCTTCCACGCAGACCGAGCTTCAGCGAGCGGCAGGTCTCCCATCGGCGGAGGGGTGAAAGCCTCGACGACGTCAAGGTTGGTCTTCGCAATCAGGTCTTTTAGCCGCGCCAGTTTGCCGTCCAAGTGGTCTTCGAGGATTTTACCGTGCCTGTGCAGGACTTGAGCCTGCCTTTTACAGAACGGGACGATGAACTTTTCGTAAAGCTTGGGACTCACTATCTCGCTGTTAACGTTGTCCGTTCCATTTATGATCTCAGCTGGGGACTCGGCGATGACGCGGTAGCGTTCGTCCATCTTCTTGTCTAGCACCCGCAGGAAATGTTCAAGCTCTTTAAGGCACCTGTACAGTGCGACGGCGAAGGTTTTGTAGCCCATGAACTCGATCTGCGTCTTCTGCAGCGGCGAACGACCAGCCCACACCATGACTATTCCGTCGCCACCGAGGTTCCTTTCCGCGTTCAGGAACGGCTCATAATCTGGAACAACGACGGTGTCCTCAACCATGAACTCAGCTGCAGCGAAATCCGAAGCCTGCTTAATCATGTGCTCCACGGTCCACGAGCCACCAGCGCCTTCGGGCAAGTCTATTCGCTCCTTGGTCGAAAGGTCTCCGACGGGCGTGTGGTACGTCCTTTCGACGATGTTACCAGAAGTTTTTGCTTCGACGCGGACGTGCGGCATCTCCTCCCTGAGAACTCTCGACGTGACTTTCAGCCCCATGCCCCTATTTCTCAGTTTCCTGTCCATAGAGCCCCTTGGGCACAGAACATCGTAAATCAGCCACGGAATTCTGTCAGGCTCCTCACCATGGTAAACGGTCAAAGCCCTTTCCTTAATGTTCAAGCCAAAGACCAACTACATATGTAAATAGACACCATTAGCCACGTCAGTTTAACATAAGACTTTTACTACTATTACAGGAATCCCAATAATCCCAAAAGGTTTTTTAGTTTCGCTTATATCCTTCTGTGAGAAGATTGTTTGAGGATTTGGATAGATAAAGGTGAATGTGCTTGTCAGTGTTTGCTGTTCCGGGAGCCTATGACCGAGCAATCACGGTGTTCTCCCCCGACGGGCGGCTGTTCCAAGTCGAATACGCGCTTGCAGCCGTGGACCGAGGACCAACCATAATAGGAGTCTCGTGCCCAGAAGGGGTCGTGATAGGGGCGGAAGAGAAGGTCGAGTCGAAGCTTCAGGACCCGAACTTCAGCCAGAAAATCTTCGCCGTCGACGAACACCTCGGAGCGGCGGTCGTGGGCATAAGCTCGGACGCGCGGATATTGATTGACGAGTCGCGGGTCTACTCCCAGAGCAACAGGCTGATGTACGACGAGTCCATCGACGTTGAGATTGTCACAAAAAGAATCGGGGATGTAATGCAAATCTACACGCAGCACGCAGGCGTCAGACCGTTCGGCGTCTCGCTTATCTTCGGAGGCGTCGACAAGACGGGAGCGAAGCTCTACGCGACGGACCCAATCGGCTCATACAGGTCGTACAAGGCCTTAGCCATCGGCATAGGAAGGGAGACCGCGGAAAACATCCTGCGAGAAGAGTACCGAGACGATTTGAAGCTTGAACAGGCAATCAGCTTGGCGGTCAAGTGCCTCGTGAAGTCTCTGCAGGCAAGAGACGAACAGTCAAGGATCAGAATGGCGGTCGTCCCGTCATCCACGAAAACGTTCGGGGTCTTGCCCAACGACGAGGTGGAGAAGCGCCAAGCCGATGTGCTGGGCAGTGGAAAGTGATGAGCAAGCCCTATACGGTTGCACGAATCAGCATTGAAGGAAAAGATTACGAGCTCCTCGTGAAACCCGAACCCGCCCTCGAATACAGGGAAGGAAAACCCATAGGATTATCCAACATTCTCGTAACAGAAACGGTCTTCAGCGACGCAAACAAGGGCCTAAAGGTCTCGGAAAAAGACCTGCAAGCAGCCTTTAAAACGATGGACATCCAGAAAATCGCGGACACCATCCTCAAAAAGGGCACCCTGCAGCTGACCGCTGAGCAGAGGAAGCGGATGGTCGAAGACAAGAGAAGGCAGATCATCGCCTTCATCTCCAGGCAGGCGGTTGACCCGAGGACGAAGCTCCCTCACCCGCCAACGCGCGTAGAACAGGCACTAGAGCAGGCACGCTTCGCCGTTGACCCGTTCGACAGTGTCGAGGAACAGGCGAATGCCGCCATCAAAGCGATACGCATAATACTGCCGATAAGCATCGAAAAGGTCTCGGTGAAGGTCCAAATCCCCGCGCAACACATCGGTAGGGCATACGGCACCGTGAAAACGTTCGGGACCATAAAAAGTGAGTCGTGGCAACCCGACGGCTCATGGTCAGCCATCGTAGAGATGCCCGCGGGCATGTACGGCCCTCTCCTCGAGAAGCTTGGAGACTTGACGAAGGGAAACGCAGAGGCAGAAATCGTAAAATAGAAAACAAAAAACATGGAGGTTAACTGAATTGTCGTTTTTACAGGAAAACAGGCAGATTGTGACGCCGGGCGAACTGCTCGCTGAAGGAGACTACCTCGCTGGGTTCAACACGTTCAGTCACGACGAGAAAATCTTCGCAAGCAGGCTCGGGTTGGTTGAGCTAAGAGGAAAGAAGATTGACGTAGTCGCTCTGAACACGTTCTACATCCCCGTGGCAGGAGATTTAGTCATCGGAAAAATTACCGAAGTGAACCTGCACGGTTGGATGGTCGATATAAACTCGCCGTACCCCGCGATTCTGAGGACACCTGAAGCGCTGAACAGGCCATTCAGGGCGCAACAGGACGAGCTTACGGAGTTCCTCAACGTGGGCGACATGATTCTGGCGAAGGTCATATCTTTCGACAGGACCCGCGACCCGAACCTCACAATCCACGAACAGGACCTAGGCAAGATCAGGTTCGGCCAGATCGTGAAGGTTTCGCCGGCGAAGATTCCCCGGATCATCGGCAGGAAGGGCTCCATGATAGGCATGCTGAAGAACGAGACGAACTGTAAAATCATAGTCGGACAGAACGGCCTCGTCTACGTTTCCAGCAGGAGCCGAGAAGACGAGAGAATAGCCATCATGGCGATCAAGAAAATCGAAGAGGAAGCCCACACGTCTGGGCTCACCGACAGAGTAACAGAACTAATTAAAAAGGAAAGAGGTGCAGTTGCACAATGACAGAAAAAGAAAAAGTTGTTTTAGTGAACGAAGAAGGGATCAGGACCGACGGAAGAAAAGTCACTGATCTCAGGCTCATCAAGCTCGAAGTTGGCGTGCTAGGAAACGCCGATGGGTCAGCATACATCGAAATGGGAAAGAACAAGATACTCGCAGCCGTATACGGGCCGAGGGAGGCGCACCCAAGACACTTGGCGCTCCCCGACAAAGCCCTGCTGCGCTGCAGGTACCACATGGCGCCGTTCTCAGTGGAAGAGCGGAAGTCGCCAGCGCCCTCAAGACGCGAAATCGAGCTGTCCATGGTCATACGCGAGGCGCTTGAACCCGCACTCTTCTTGGAGAAGTTCCCGAGGACCTCGATCGACGTCTTCATCGAAGTGCTGCAGGCGGACGGCGGGACACGATGCGCAGGAGTGACCGTGGCCTCTCTGGCTTTGGCCGACGCGGGCATACCGATGCGAGATTTAGTCGTGGCGTGCGCCGCGGGTAAAGCTGGAGACAAGATGGTGGTGGACCTGAACGACATCGAGGACAAGGAAGGAGACGCTGACGTTCCAGTTGCCTACCTGCCGAGCTTCGACGCTGTGTCGTTGCTTCAGATGGACGGGCAGCTGACGACCGAAGAGTTCCAGCAGGCGCTGGTCATGGCGCTGGACGGGTGCAAGCAGATACACGCAATGCAGAAGGAAGCCCTGAAGGCGAAGTATCAGTCAATCAAAGAGTCAGTGGAGGTGGCTGAGGAAGAATGACGTCAGTAACAGTTTCGCGCATACGACAGCAGCAAATCGCGCAGCTGGTCGCGGACGGAAAGAGACTCGACGGAAGAGGACTGAGAGACTACAGACCAATACAACTAGAGTCAGGACTCATTCAAAAGGCAGAAGGCTCAGCCCGAGTCAGGCTCGGAAAGACCGAAGTGCTGGTTGGAGTCAAAGTAGACTTAGGCGAACCCTTCTCGGACAGACCCAACGACGGCGTGCTGACGACAAACTCGGAGTTTGTGCCGCTGGCCTCACCAGAGTTCGAGGCTGGGCCACCGGGCGAGGAGTCGATTGAGCTCGCGAGGGTAGTGGACAGGGGCATCCGCGAGTCCAAAGCCATCGACCTCGAGAAGCTGTGCATCATCCCGGGAAAGAAGGTGCTGGTGGTCTTCGTGGACGTCTATGTCCTCAACCACGACGGCAACCTCGTCGACGCCTCATCTTTAGCCGCAATCGCGGCGCTGATGAACACGAAAATCTTCAAATACGTTGTCAAGGACGAGGAAGTCGTGAAGAAACCAGGCTTCATGCCGCTGCCGCTGAAGGAGATTCCTGTTTCCGTGACGTTCGCGTCGATAAGCGGTAAGCTCATCGTCGACCCGTGGCTGGACGAGGAAGAAGTCATGGACGCCCGGCTGACGATGACCTTCACCAAGGAAGGAAAACTCTGCGCGATACAAAAGGGCGGAATCGGAACGCTCTCGCCGCAGGAAATCGCTGAAGCCACAGCCATAGCTAAAGAGAAGACGGCGGAAAACAGGAAACTTCTGGTGAAGAGCTGATGAGCAGTCGTAGAAGCTCCAAAAAGACGGGTCCAGTTGGGGGATTCGGCGTAAGATACGGAGTCAAACCACGAAAAAGATACAGCGAAATAATGACTGAAAGGAAAAGGAAACACGTTTGCCCCCAGTGCAGCTCCACCTCCGTCACGCGCGAAAGCGTCGGAATATGGGTCTGCGGCAAGTGCGGACTGAAGTTCGCGGGAGGAGCCTACGCCCCCACGACGAAGGTAGGCGAAACAGCAGAACGCTCAGCCCGAACGA
>CAZOKM010000020.1:0-17682 GCA_964580405.1 uncultured Candidatus Bathyarchaeia archaeon
GCCCTGCGACGTCCGAATCAGCACGCAAGCCGAAACCAACAAACACACCTCAACAACAATACGGAACATCACAAGATATAATTATCGCCTATTTTCGGGATTCTAATTCAATGGTCTATTTGTTTTGGTCTGGTCTGGGTATGTGCGAATTTACTTTATGATGATTATAGACATCGAAGACTTGTTTACAGAATTCCATCATCTTGGTATCATTTTTCTTGACCGCGGTCTCGTACATTTTTATAAAATATCTTTTTCCAGCTTCTGTCTGTGAATAATTCTTCTTTATCAAGTTGTGCTGAGTGCATAATGTTTGACCGTTTTCAAGTGTGTTGCTTCCACCTTTATCCTTTGGAAGTACGTGGTCTGCGCATAATTCGACGCCGTCTTTTCTCCCTCTTCCGCAGACTACACATCTATATTTGTCTTTTTTAAAAATTGCTTGTTTCACGTCTTCAGGGAAATCGGATAGCTCTTCGGCATGAACGCTTTCTGGGTCGTACCTGTAGACACCCTTTTCGACCTTGATTAGTTTTCCTTCTTGGTGAAGTTTCCTGATTGCTCTCCAAGTGTCTCGGGGTTTGTTCCCCGTCATTTTCACATATTGTTCTTCGACCCAGTCAACGACGGGACCGTGCTTCAGGTCTTGTTTTTGATGACTTCTGAAATATTCCATAACCAAATCGCTAATGGATTTACTCAACCAAAGCTCCCTCGACAAGCAGCTTTTTCTGTTCTATTCCGTATTCCTTCAGTCTTTTAACTGCTAGTTCGCAGTAGTTTCGGTCAATGTCAATGCCGACTCCTTTTCTGTTGTTTAGCAGACAAGCCACTAGAGTCGTTCCGCTGCCGAGAAAAGGGTCAAGCACCGTGTCGCCGACAAAACTGAACAGTTTTATGCATCTTTTTGGGAGTTCAATGGGGTATGGGGTTGGGTGCCCGATTTTATTTTTACTTTCGCCGTTGAAGTTCCATACGCCATTAGTCCATTCTATAAACTCATCCCTTGTTATGTCCGATATTTTACTGCCGTCCGTTTTTTTCCACCTCTTCTTATAAAGGACGACAATTACCTCAACTGGCGCTATAACGAACGGCGCAGACGCACTTAACCACGACCCCCAAGCGGTCCTTCGTGAAATATTTTGTTCATTCCAAATTATCGTGGCGTGGTACTTCCATCCGACCTTTTTCGCGATTGTCGTTATGTCGGCGCATACGCTTTGTTGTCCGCCCTTATTTTTATCCAGAGGCATGTTAAGGCAGAAGCGTCCTTCATCTTTAGCGAAGTCATAACACCTGCTGAGCCATTTTTCTGAAAATTCGAGATATTGTTCGTATGGAATATTGTCCTTGTAGGTTTCATACTTTACGTCAACGTCATAAGGTGGAGAAGTTACGATAAGGTCAATGCTATTTTTTTCAATAGAGTCGAAGGTGAGAATGTCATCGTCGTAAACGGTAATGCCATTAAGCTCAAAATAGGGCGCTTTCATGCTTCCCACGTTCGTGCTGGTGTTCTTCTCCACGTCTCTACTCGTGCTGCCATATTTATCGATTATCTCAATTTTAGAACTTCACACGACAGTGAATAGTTGTCGTGTGGATTAGTATCAATGAAAGGTATAATCCAATTCTTGACTTTAAAATGATCGGTAAGAAAAAATATGCGATTACTGTGAATATTATTTTCCAGTAAGGGTCACGATGTTTTTTGGGCTGCGTTTTCTTTTGAGGTTGAGTCCTTCTAGCTCCATGATGACGATTTCAGCTAAATACAGCGTCCTGCACCCATCCTCCAGGTGCCCCGCGTACGCCTTTTCGCTGTCCGAAACGACGACGTGCAGGTGGGGTTCGCCGTCGGCTATCAAGCCGTTTATGCTTGCGAGCTCGAGGGGCTTGTCCTTCCAGTGCTCGAATTTATTTTTTGGTGGAAACCCTGTCGTCGTGACATAGTGTATCCTGTACTGGTCCAGCGTGCCGATTGCGGAGACGACGACGGCGTCCTTGACCTTCTCCTTTTGGATGAGCTCTTTGATGCTTTCGTGGACGAGGTCTCCGGGCGCGAGGCTCAGGGCGAAGACTCTGCCGACTTTGCGGGTCGAGTGGTACTTCATGCCCTATTCCTTGCGGTTGTGCAGGAGCTCGATTGTTCCTCCGAGCTTGCCCGCCGAGTCCACGTAGACGTAGCACCCGCCCCTGTAGTCGCCACGCTGTTCGACGCCTACGCCGGACTTGCGGAACGTTTCCAGCGCCCCGTCGAGGTCCTCGACGAAGAACGCGACGTGGTGGATGCCTTCGCCCCTCTCGTCGCCGAACTGCTGCCACGTGCTTGGGCTGCCGACGGGCTCGATGAGCTCCAGGGTTATGTTCTCGAGCTGGAAGAACGTCAGCTTCGCCTTCGCCTTCGTAGGCTTGCCCCTGAAGGTCGCGTGGGTCTGCTCCCAGTCCTCGGTTACGCTTATCGGGTTCTCGTTGACTCCCAGGAGCTTCGCCCACTGGGCTCGGGACTTCTCGATGTCCTTCACGACGATGGCAACCTGGGCCATACGCTTAAACTGGCTTTCGACCAATCCTCTTTTCCTCCAAACAATGCCGTAACTTTCACAACTTAATGCCCGTTTTGTCTAGATTTGTCTTTTGCCCCTCCCTGTCGAGTTTGAGCTGCTTTTCAGCTCTCTCCAGGACCTGCATGGCGACCTTCTGGGGAACAACCACGACTCCGTCGTCGTCGCCGACGATGATGTCGCCTGGGTTCACGAGGGCTCCGCCGATTGTCGTTGGGACGTTCACGTTTTCAGGCTTGACTTCGAGTCTGCCGATGACCTCGGTTCGTCCTATGGTCCTGCAGAAGACGGGAAGCCTGATTTTCCTGACCTCGTAGGTGTCTCTGCATCCGCCGTCGAGGACGACGCCTTCGACGCCCTTGACCTTGGCTGAGAGCCCGATGTTGGAGCCCCAGAAGCCGACGTCGTCGCACCCGTCCAGGTCCACGGCGAGGACGACTCCGGGTCCCGCGTGCTTCATGAAGTGCTCGTAGTTGGCTCTCCTGCCGTACCACTCGCCCGCGTACTTCTCGTACTCCTCGGGCGTCATCGACTGCATTTCCTCTTGAGCCCTGTTCGCCTTCACGGTCACGGCACAGCCAGCCATCATTATGCCCGGGTACAGGGGCCTGATTTCCCTCGACACGAGGACCCTGTCGTGGAAGCCATAGCGGTCCAGCGCGTCGATGACGTCGGCGACGCGGATTCCCTTGTACCGCTCAACCATTTTGATGTCGACCAAACTTCGTTCACCCACTCGTTTCTCGGCTTTAGTTTATATTTAGGTCATCAACGCATAAAAGATTCACTGCCCCGCCCAATTGCCCGTGTCTCTATGCGACGATTTTTTTTCGGTCTCTCGTCTGGTCTGATTTGATCATCAACTTTTTTCAAATTATCATAATCATTTTACATCCTGCGGAGACTTGTCTGATTTGAGTGGTAAATATTCTTTTAGTTTGAGTGTCGATACTGAAGACTATCTGTTTTGTGTAACATCGGTTTTCAGATTTTGTCTAACATCCACAGCCCTAAACTTCTGATTTGCGGCGCAAATTTTCTGTTGTTTTGGAGCGCAAATTATTGTGATTCATCGTCCGCCTAGAGGGGGGCTATATAGGCTGGTCCGAAAAGCTGACCATTTCAGCGTCTGGTCTGTTTTGTTCAATAATAGATTTTTTTATTTGACCAACAAACCGCTTTTTGATGACTTTTTCTATCTTTTCTCGCCGAATATCCACGTTGCTCCGCCGATGAGGCTTCGTATCGGCAGGTGCTGGGGGCACAGTTCCTCGCACTTCCCGCACTGCTTGCAGTTCTTTACTCCGTTCTCTTTGCCCACGGTTTCCCTGTACTTTTTAACGACCTCCTGCTCCGCGTCCCTGTCGCCGCGTTTCATGTAGTGCTGGTTCACGAGGGCGAAGATTTCGGGGATGGCGACGCCGTTCGGGCACGGCATACAGTACCTGCAGCCCGTGCAGCCGATGTAGCCGTACTCCGCGTACTTTTTCCGTACTCTCTCGACGAGCTGGAGCTCCTTGACTGTTAGCGTGTTGGGTCCCGCGCGTCCCGCGCTTTCGACGTTCTCGACGACCTGCTGCATCGTGCTCATCCCGCTGAGGGCGACCGAAACCTCGGGGTGGTTCCAAACCCACTGGAGCGCCCACTCAGCCTGCGACCTCTTGATTTTAGCCTCGTCCCAAATGTCCTGGATTTCCTTGGGCGGCTTGACGGCCAGCGAGCCTCCTCCAATCGGCTCCATGATGACGACGGGCAACCCCTTGGACGCGGCGTACTGTAGACCTTTTGTCGTGGCTTGCCTGTCCTGGTCCACGTAGTTGTAAAGTATCTGGCACATCGCCCATTTGTCGTAGCCGTCGATGATTGCCTTGAAGACGTCGTACTCGTCGTGGAAGCTGAACCCGAGCCCGCGGATTCTGCCGTCCGCCACGGCCTGGTCGCCGAACTCGAGCACGCCCAGGCCCTTCAGCTTCTCCCACCTGTCCTTCCCCAAGCCGTGCAGGAGGTAAAAGTCGACGTGGTCCACGTCGAGCTTCTTTAGCTGCTCGTTCAGGAACTTGTCCATGTCCTCCCTCGTGTTGACAATCCACGAAGGCAGCTTCGTAGCCAGATTGACCCTTTCCCTGTAGCCGTCCTTGAGGGCTTTGCCGACGACGACCTCGCTTTTTCCGCCCATGTACCCGTAGGCCGTATCGACGTAGTTGACGCCGTGGTCGACAGCGTACCGTATCATCTCGATGGACTTCGCCTCGTTGACGTTCGAGTGGTCCCCGTCCAGCGTGGGGAGCCTCATCGCCCCGAACCCCAGGGCTGAGACCTTAAAATCGTGCCTTCCGAACCTTCGGTACTTCATAAACAACCGCCTCAGGCAACAAACACAAAACAATACTATTTCTTTTCGTACTTGAAAATGTTTCCTTCTTATCAGGTTATTGCAAAAAAACCTTTATTGACTCGCAGTTTTGGTCCTGAGAGACCTCAGCGTCCCCGAAACCCTGACCATGCGGAGAGACGCCTTCTCGTTGGCGACCTCGGTTGTGGCTGCAATCGAGGCTTTGACCATCTCCAGAGCCTTGTGGGAACAGCGGAACGTTGCTTGCCCCTTTTCTTCATCGTACTTCACGAGGTACAGCTCGGCTTGGCTGGCTCCGACCTCCCCGAAGAGCCAAACTAGACTAGTCCAAACGGCGTCGTAGACGTCCCTTTCGGCGAACGTTCGGGAGCCTACTACAATGGCGGCTACGTAGCGTCTCCTCACGATTCTGGGCGTTCCTTTCCCCTCCTAACGACGTAGACTCCCGGAACCACGAAGTCCGAGCTTAGTTTCCTCCTGTTCTGCTCAATTACTCTCTTCGGTATCTCCGAAAAAGATTGTCTGGCGTCATGCAGCTCCATCCCAAACAGGTACGCGAGGGAACAGTAGTCCTCTGCTGTCCTCAGTAATGTCGACTCGGTGGCTCCGCTTGACAGGACAATGGGCACGCGACCCTTCGCAATCGTCGTCATCCTGCGCAGGTACGAAAGCAGGTTCACCCTCCTGTACCCCTGCTCGGACAGCAAAGGAGCCACGTCCACCTCGAGCGCCGCCTGGGCTTCGGACGCGAGCTCGGTCTCCGCGAAGTCGAAGAACCGCTTCTTCGGGTGCACCAAAGGGAACGATATCAAGTCAACCCTTCGGTCCTTGGCGGCCTGCCTAGCCACCTCCTTTGAGTAACACTTCACGGCTATGACCTCGGTTCTCAGCCGCAGGCTCCTCAGGCTTCTGAGCAGTTCGCCCGGAGTCCGCGGGGACAGGTCGACCCTCGAAACGTAGTCCACGCCTGCGTCGCTGCAGATTGCCTTGAGTTCTTCGGCTTCCTTCTGCGGCGCCTTGGGCGAGACAGGGATTCCGACCGCGGTGTACCCGAGTTCAGCGGTTCTTTCGACGATTACCTTGACGTTGGCTCGGTTGTCGAGCTGAGGGCACAGGTGCAGGTCAGCGGCGTACTTCATGGTACCAGCCCTAGCCTCCGGACGGTGTTTGTGATTTCGTCAACCTTCGACGTTCTGAACTTGATTCTGAGGCGGATGGGGTCAGCGAGGCACAGCTCGGGTTTCTCTTTGAAGGCTGCCTGCTTGTCGAGCCTGAGGTAAAGGTTGCCCTTCGTCAGCCGGAGCTCTAAACCCTTGAGCAAATCCTCCTTCTCAGCCTGGGGAAGGTTCGAGCCAATGTTGCGGAGCAGTCCCTCGGCGACTTCGGGCTCCTCTATTCTGGCCTCGAAGACCGTTATGGGGTTCCCGTGTTCGCCTTGAAGGGTTCTTTGACTCGCCTTCGCCTTCTCGGCGTGTTCGGGCGGGAAAAGGTTGCGCACAGCAGTCAAGACCCTGTCTCTGTCTTCGGTGGCGTGGGCCAGAAAGCTGAGCTCGACATACATTACATCGTATTTAGTCAACCGTTCTCACGCAACTCTAGAGGGAATACGGGCTATCCTCTTCTGATATACGTTTTTCAGAGAATTTAAGCGTAGACGGTTCTCCGCATCCATGACATTGTGAATGCACTCGGAAGGGCAAACAAATTAATAGAAAAACCCGTTAAGATTAATATGCGAGGCATTCCAGTTTGTCTGACATCCTAAGTTCAAGGTTGCTTGTTCCCGAGTCTCTGCAGGAAACCGTCTACCGCTTGGAGGAGGCTAGACTCGGCTTCAGGAAGAGCTCCGACAGCGAAGTCAAAGAGGCACTCGACTGGGTCTTGGGGAGACAAGGCTTGAGGGGCTCGTACAGAAATCTGTTTGCGCCCACCGAGAAGGACATGTCGGAGGGGCTGCAGAGGCTGACGGGCGAACAGTATCGGCGAAGGGGCGCGTTGACTCGTCACGTTCTCGGCGAGGAGTCTCTCAGAGCCGTGATATTGTGGAACCGAGAGTCGCACCCGTCCGCCGCGAAGGCCTTGGAGGGCTTCAGGGAGATGATGGACAGTCACCAGGACGGGTTCTACTGCTGCTACAACTGCACACCCGCCTTCCTCAGAACCCTGTCAGTAGTGAACTTTGGCAAGAGCGATGAGATTCTGGACAGGGGAATAGGCCACATAAAGAGGAAGCGGACCCCCGACGGCAAGTGGCGCGGCTTCCCGTTCTACTACACGCTGCTGACCCTTTCAGGCGTGGACACGTCCTCGGCGAAGGCTGAGCTGAAGCACGGGGGCAAAGCAGCCCAAAAGCTCATCAAAAGGTATGAGGGCGGGGTCGACAGGACTTCTCGCTTCAAGACCATTGGGCTGGAAGCAGCGGTGAACGCGCTTTAGAGCCTGTGCGACCCATGATTCCTCGGGCTTTCTTCGTCGTCGGCGGAAAAGCGGTCGGTAGGGTTTCAGCGCTTAACACCTTCGACATGGCGCTGAAGGAAGCAGGCATTGAGCAGTGCAACCTCGTGCCCGTGAGCTCGATAATCCCTCCGAGCTGCGAGGAAACTGACTACCGAAAATTGCCCGTCGGAGCCGTCACGTTCGTCGTGTTGTCGAAGGCTGAGGGGCAAGGAGAAACCGTGACCGCGGGAATCGCTTGGGGCAAGGACGAAGCCAGCGGGTACGGGGTTGTGGCTGAGGCCTATGGGCGCATGGACGAAGTCGCAATTAAAAAGCAGTTGGTCGCCAAAATCGGGGAGATGGCTGAGATAAGAAACATCAAACTGGTCAACGTGAAACAGAGAATTGTAACGATTGACGCGCCTAAAGGCTGTTACGGTTGCGCCGTCGTAGCCCTCGTCTACATCTTCTAGTTTTAAGCTAATAGTCCGCGGGCTTTTCTCCCCGCGCTTGTTAAGCCTCTGAACGCCCGTCCCCTTCCCTTTCCGAGGTTAAGTTCAGGCAGCAATGTCCTGTCGACGAGTATGACTTCGTACCACTTGTTTGTGCCGTCCTGCCAGACCCAGTATGTGTTGAGAACCTCTAAATTCGGGTACTTCTTGGCAGCTCTCCCCTCGGCGATGAGCTTCATGCTTTTGCCGATTTTGAGCTTGGTGACACCCATTTTCTTCTGCCGCTTGCCCATTCTTGGACGCAGCTTGCGGTAGCCTGCTCTTCTGACCCTGACTCGGACGACGACGTAGCCGTTCTTGTCCTTGTAGCCCAGCCTTCGGGCTCTGTCGACGCGGGTCGGCTTCTCCACGCGCGTTATGGCTCGCTCTTTGCGCCAATGGATGACCCTGTCCTGCATGACCTCTTTGACGAACGAGGACGACGGCTTCCTCCAAGCCTCAGCCATGTACTTGTAAGCCACTCCGCAACAACGCTCCAAGACACGGCAATGCTACGAAAACCCCAAATTTATACCTTCCGTTATCAAATAGAGCTGTGTATTACTCGTCATTGCCTAGTATTTACCGAGACTAATTGCTTTTTTCCACAATGCCTCGACGTTTTCTGGCGGAAAAGGCATCGACTGGTCGGGACCTATGATGTAACCTCCGCCCGGAGACAGAATCGCCATAACTCTTTCGACTTCCTCCTCTATTTTCGGTATTGGACCCAGCATCAGGAGGTGGGAGTCTA
This sequence comes from uncultured Candidatus Bathyarchaeia archaeon, assembly GCA_964580405.1. GTDB lineage: Archaea > Thermoproteota > Bathyarchaeia > Bathyarchaeales > DTEX01 > JAGTRI01. Next base: position 8,602 of record CAZOKM010000020.1, read on the forward strand.
TGCCGCCTTGAAGGGCTATCTTTCCTTGGCTTTTCCTCTTCATCAGGGCTAGGTCGTTGGCTCTCGCCTGGACGGGGTTGAGGACGGTCACTCCGAGGCTGACTAGGTCTTCGACGACGTCCTGGACCCGACCGCACGAGTGAAAGTCGATTATTTTACCCTCTCTGACGAGGGGCTCGAAGCACCGCCTGTACTCGGGGACGAAGAACTCCCTGAACAGCCTCGGCGAAACCATCAGCCCGCCCTGGTGCCCAAGGTCCTCAGAAAAGTTCACGCCATCGACCCCGAGTTCTAGGTAGCGTTCGAAGACCCTAACGTTAAAATCCGCAATCCTGTGTAGCAGCTGCTTCGTTTCTTTGGGGTGGGTGAAGAAGGACTTCAGGAAGTTGTCCATGCCCATCAGCGCCCACGCCCTCTCGAACATGAAGTACGTCAACCCGCCGAAGACAAGGTGCTCCTCCCTGTCGACTCCTCTCAAGAATTCCCTGTGGTCATCGGTGAGCTGCAGGCTGTCCGGGTCAGGGAAAACGTAGTCGTCCAAGTGCTCAAGGCTCAGGAGCGGGTTGCCCTTGGGGAACGGAACCATGTCGGCTCTCGTGGTAACCCACTGGACTCCCCACAGGTCGGTCCACGTGGCGACCCTGTAGTTCCCCTCGAGCTGGAAGCCCACGCCGACGCCCTCGTTCGTCCTCGGAACGTACTCGGGGTTGTCGAAGCGTATCGCCCTGAGCAGGTTCTCCTTGGCGTTCATCCCCATCCTACCCCAATCAACGTCGAAGTTTAGCTGTACTCTGCAGCCAACGTTCTATAAGCTTTCCCCACGGTTCCAAAAAAGGTCCTGACGGAAAGCGTTATTTCCGTGTTGACGGCTAATCAATGGCGAGTGAACTGGAATGGACAAAATCATTCGAGTCACGGTTTGGAATGAAGGTCTTCACGAGAAGCAGAGCCCCGAGATAGGCAAAATTTACCCCGACGGAATCCACGGCGCCATCGCCAAGCACCTCGCCGCCAAGGGCTTCAAGGTCAAGACAGCCACTCTGGAGATGCCTGAGCACGGATTGACCGACGAAGTCCTCAACGACACCGACGTTCTGGTGTGGTGGGGGCACATGGCGCACGACAGGGTCAGCGACGCCGTGGTCGACAAGATATACCGCATGATAACGAACGGCGGCATGGGGCTCATCGTCCTCCACTCGGCCCACTACTCCAAAATCTTCAGGCGGCTCATGGGCACGAGCTGCGGGCTTAAGTGGCGCGAGGCAGGCGAGAAGGAGCGGCTGTGGGTCGTCTCCCCGGGTCACCCAATAGCTGCGGGGCTCGAGGACTACTTCGAGATCGAGCACACCGAGATGTACGGCGAGTACTTCGACATCCCCGCGCCCGACCAACTCGTCTTCGTGAGCTGGTTCCAGGGAGGCGAGGTCTTCAGGAGCGGATGCTGCTTCCACAGGGGCAGAGGCAAAATCTTCTACTTCAGACCCGGGCACGAGTCGTTCCCCATATTCTACCACCCGAAGGTCCTGCAGGTCCTCGAAAACGCGGCACGGTGGGCAGCCCCCGTCGACGGACCCAAACCCCCAACAATCGTAGGAGCCCCAAACGTCAAACCCATAGAGAAACTCCCATAATCCCCCTTCTTTTACTCATTTTTTCTGGATTCCATCAGCAATTCGGCAGAAAAGAAGTCGAGAAAAGCATAATTGCTGCTTTTATAGGTCTATTCCCAAATACTAGCATGTTGAGCTCGGGTCGGTGCCTTTGTCAAGCAGCACGGTGTTCAGGGACAGGAACAAGCTTTCGCCGCACTACATTCCGAAGCGGCTCCCCCACCGGGACCACCAGACGAGTCTCCTGGACGCCGTCTACGGCTCCATGCTGGGCAACATCAAGAACGCTTATCCCCGCTTCACCCAGATAATCGGCGACACGGGCACGGGCAAAACCTGCACGACCGTAAAATTCGGAGAACAAATCACAGAAAAAGCCAAGAAGGAAGGCGTCAACCTCAAGCACGTCTACGTCAACTGCAAAGTCGACGGAACCACACGCTACGTTCTCTTCGGGAACCTCGTGCGGAAGGTGACGCCCGCTATTTCGACGCGGAGCCTGAGCCCCGAGGAGATGATCAGGCAGCTCATCGAGTACCTGAAAGCCGAGGACATGTTCCTGCTCGCGACCTTCGACGAGATAGACTACTTCATCCAGACCAACCCCAAGGAGCACATCATCTACGACCTGACGCGGACGACCGAGATGAGCCCCGGCGAACCCTCCCACGTCGTCGGCGAAATCTTCATCGCCCGGTCCCTCAAGTGGCACGAAAGCCTCGAGCCTGGCGAAAAGTCCACCCTCGGCATGGGCGTCATCGAGTTCCCCAACTACACGGGCAGCCAGGTCAGGGAGATACTCGAGGACCGCGTCGAAGAAGCCTTCAAGCCCGGAGCCGTCGACGAGGACACCCTGGAACTGGTCTGCGACATCACGGCGAACCCGCCCGTCAACGGCGACATCCGCGTGGCACTCGACCTCCTCTACTATTCGGGCAACTTGGCTGAGAACCAGGGGCTCAACAAGGTCCAACCGGACCACGTGAGGAAGGTCTACGGCGAAACGAACCCGACGATCACGACCGAGGACATCGCGAACCTCGACAAGAACGGGAGACTCGTCCTCTTAGCACTTGTAAGAAGCCTCCGAGCCGACAAAGCAGCGTACGTGGGGCTGAGGGAGGTCAGGAAGAGCTACGAGCTGGCCTGCGAGGAGCTGGGCACCAAACCCACGGCCAAGTTCGAGGAAGTGGTCCAGGACCTCGTCTTCAGGGGCATAGTCGACATGAAGTCCCTCACCGAGCTCGGAGTCACGGGGGCGTCGGTCATCGACCTCGAAAAGTTCCTAAGCAACCTGACGAAGAAGCTGGGGCGAGGAACCGATGAGTAAGAAGGACCTGCCCGTCTGGGACGAGCTCGAGCTGGGACTCGGCGGAGGAAGCAAGTTCCGCATCCTCCGAGAATTACTATCAAAACCGAACGAGGCCTTCACGAAGTACGCGCTTGTGAAGGCGACTGGACTGCGGACTCCCTCGGTCGACGGCCAGCTGAAAGCCCTGACTAAAATTGGCTGGGTCAAGGAGTACGCCTTCACGCCGCGGACTTACCAAGCCAACCTCGAAAACGTGGTCGTCCAGCAGCTGTTCGATGCCTTCCAGAAAATCAGGCACGTCAAGAGCGGCCCATGAACCTTTTTTACGGGTGAGCATTTGCTTTTCGCCGCATCCCCCCTCCCTCCGTTTTCACTGACGTCTTAAATATCGACAGGTAGACCTCTAGGCGGACGAGTGTGACACGCATTGATGAAGAGAAGCCACCTTTCGCAACAGTATGTTGAATCCTTGGTTGACGCTTCTGACGAAAAGCCCTCAGGGGCGGAGACATGCATGAACCCGTGGAACGGCAAATGCTTAAGCACGGACATTTCATTGTACATCATGTACAAGGGCACCCAGCTCCCCATATGCAGGAAGTGCTGGGAGTCAATCTCGTTAAACGATTACGAATGGATGTATGACTAATGTCGGAAGACCTCGAATCCCTCAACGGCGTAGGCTCAACCACAGCTTCCAAGCTCAGAGCCTCAGGCTACACCACGATAGAAGCGGTCGCGGTCACCCCACCCCGCGAAATAATGGAGAAGACGAACCTCGGCTTCAACACGATTCTCAAAATCCAAGAAGCCGCAAGGCAGATGGTCGCCACCGACTTCAAGACGGCCCAAGAGTACTACGAAAAAAGGCAAACCATGAAGAAGTGCACAACGGGCAGCAAAAAGCTCAACGAAATCCTGGGCGGGGGAATAGAAACCCAAGCCCTGACTGAGCTGATAGGAGAGTTTGGCTCTGGAAAGACACAGATCTGCCTGATGGTTTCCGTCACCGCGCAGCTCCCGACTGATCAGGGAGGCTTCGGAGGAAACGTCGCCTTCATCGACACCGAAGGAACCTTCATGCCCGAACGGGTCTACCAGATCGCCACGGCGAACGGTCTTGACCCCCAGAAGGTTGCGGACAAAATCTACGTCGCCAGAGCCTACAACAGCAGCCACCAGTGCCTCCTGATTGACAGGCTGTTCACGCTCTGCCCAGAAAACAACATCAAGCTCGTCGTCGTCGACAGCATGATAAGCCACTTCAGGGGAGAATACATCGGACGCGAAACCCTCGCGGAGCGCCAGCAGAAGCTCAACCAGTACCTCCACAAGCTCATTAGGCTGTCCGAAGCCTACAACATAGCGGTCATCGTCACCAACCAGGTCCAAGCGAACCCCACGGCGTTCTTCGGAGACCCCAACAGGCCAGCCGGCGGAAACATCATGGCCCACGCCTGCACACACAGGGTCTACCTGCGCAAGGGAAGCAAGGGCACCCGAATCGCCAGGGTCATCGACAGCCCCTGCCTGCCCGAGGTCCCAGCCCGCTTCCGAGTGTCCGAGAAGGGCCTGGAGGACACCGAAGAAGAGGCAAACGACGACAGCTCGGACCAAGACGCTGAAGTCTAGTCCGCCCTTAAAATTTTGTAGCCCGACGCCTTCCTAAGCCTATTCATCACGGCCAAGCCTAGTCCTTCCAGCGGTAAGCCCTCGGCTACGATTACGTCCATTTTTTCGTCGTCGAGTTCCCTCAGGAGACCGAAGAGTTTTCTGGCTGCAGACGCCGAGTCCGCTCTTTTCCCCAGCGATTTGATTACGTCCGCCTTGTATCCAGGCGCTGTTTCGTCGGTTGCTAGGATGCCGACTTTCTTCCCAGTCTTTCTATGGGAATCTGCGGTCTGCTGAACCTTCGCTGCTGTGGCTTCAGGCGTCCCCTCCACGAGGACCAGCTCAGCCTTCGGGGCGTAGTGCCTGTGCTTCATGCCAGGGGACGGCGCCTTGGTCAGTCGGGTCTGTTTCCTCGCGAGAAGAGACGGGTGCAGCTCGACTCTTCCCAACGCCTTCAGCAGCGCCTCGTACGGCGTTCCCCCCGGCCTCAGAACCGTGGGCGGGTCAACAGTAACATCGAGCACGGTCGACTCGACGCCGATGTCCACTAGTCCACCATCCAGAATCACGTCAATCCTCCCGTCAAGGTCCTGCCTAACATGCTCAGCTGTGGTTGGGCTTGGGCGCCCTGAAAGGTTGGCACTCGGAGCCGCAATGGGCACGCCTGACTCCCGAATTAGGGCTAAGGCGACCTTGTGGCTGGGCATCCTCACCGCCACCGTGTCCAAGCCCCCCGTTGTCGCGTCGGGCAAGGCGTCCAAGGCCTTCAGCACAAGGGTCAACGGTCCAGGCCAGAAGAGCTCCATCAGTTTCTCGGCTTCCGCGGTAACCTCGTCGGTCAGCCTTGAGACGTCCCGTTTGGTGGCCACATGGACGATGATGGGGTTATCCAGCGGCCTCTTCTTCGCGGCGTAGATTCGCCTGACGGCTTCCGCGTTCAGCGCGTCCGCCCCGAGCCCGTAGACCGTTTCGGTCGGGAACGCGACCAGCCCGCCCTCCCTGATCGTTCGTGCTGCCGTGCGGATTTTCGCGGTTTCGGGTCTTTCGCGGTCGACCTTCAGGATGATCGTGCGCATGGTTATCCAGTCTTTCGGGAGCCTAGAACGAAGACGTTATTTCTCGTCTTCTCGGCTTTGCAGTAAATCTTTATCGCCTCGTTGTGGCTTAAAAGCTGTGTGTCGGAGGATTACGCGTGCTAGATTTGAATAGCTCAGATTCGGAGTCGAAGTTCGGCTTCTCGCTGAAACACGAGAGCCTGTCGGCCATAATGTTAGACCACGAGTTAGCCGCGTTGGGCGACGCGTACGTGAACTTCCTCTATTCCCTAGCTCTCTCTCACAGACGCCACAAGCCCGTCGGCAGGAAGGTTGACAGCTCGATACTCGCGTCCTCCCTAAGGAAGGCTGGGCTTCGGGCACTACTGCCTTCGGGGACCGACAGGCACAAGCAGGCGGACGCTGCGGAGTCGCTGATCGGCTATTCTTGGTTGAAAAACGCAGTTTCGTTCGACGAAGCCCTCCGTGTCTTGGCGGAAGAGGAGGACATGGAGGAGGCGTTCAGCGTTCTGTTGAGGACGATCGTCGAGAGGCTGAGGGTGCAGAAAGTTTAATATCCGAATTGACAACTTCTGAAATGAGTCGAACGCTGTCGTCTTTTGGGATGGTCGGCTGATGAGCGAAATTTTAACCCCGGTCGTGTACCAGCTGGGGGTCGGCGGGTTCCTGGGCTTCTTCGTCGGGTACGCCGTGAAGAAGATGACGAAGGTCCTAGCCGTCCTCATCGGCATAGGCGCCCTCATCCTCATCTACCTGGGGTACGAGGGCATCATCAGCATAAACTACGACAAGCTCGCCGAGCTCGTCGAACAGCTAATGGGAACGGCGGGCCAAGCCTCAACCGTGCTGACGCCCCTAGTCGCGAACCTGCCATTCGCGGGGAGCTTCCTAGCTGGCTTAGCGGTCGGCGTAAAACTCGGATAAACGATTATCTTCTCTGAAAATATTGCTAGAAAAAGACGTTTTATTGTTCGTTCCTACTTCGTTTTTTCCTTGACTGCGGCGGCGAAGGCTTTGTTGAGCTCTTTACCCCGCTCGAGGATTTTTTCGCACGCGTCCTTAATGGCGTCTTCGGGCTTCTTCCCCTTGGCCGTCCTGACGGTGACGATTGTGTTTGAGATTAGTGGGTGCGGCATGTTGTAGCCTGCGAACTCGACCTTCTCGTCCTCCAGGAGGACCGACTCAAGCAGGTTGCAGAAGGTGTGCCCTTCGCCTTCGACCTCGACCTTGATTTCGCGGTCCGATTTTTCGAGAACCTTCAACTGCATGCGCGTTTCCTCTTTTTACAGTGCTCCCTTGCCGTAGTCCAGGGCGGTCTTGCGCCTCTCGACGTGTCCGCATTCGTCGCACTTGAGCTCGTTGTGGCTCGTGGACAGGACGCCTCCGCATTGGCTGCAGTAGGCTAGGATTACGCCGAGGTTGTCGCCCTTCGTGGAGAGGTGGAACGTCTGGTTCTTGTCGCTTACGACCCTCGCCCTCACGAGGTCCCCCGCCTTGTAGGCGTCGTAAATGTTCTCGGTGTACCTGAAGCTGATGTCGGACACGTGGACGAGCCCGGAGAAGTGGCTTGAGACTATCTCGTCCCCGATCTTGTTGATGCGGATGGTGACCATCGAGGTCTGGACGCCTGTGACGTCGCCGACGATTACGGCTCCGACGTTCGGGACGTTGTGGTTCGCGGCTGCGGCATAGACTGAGACCTTCTTGTTCTCGTAGTCCATCAGGACGTACCCGACGCTCTTCGCGCGTATGGCGCCTTCGTCGACGTACGTGCCCGCGTCCGCGATGAACTCCTCGATCACGCCGAGCTTCTGCCCCGGCACGACGAACTGCCCGCTTTGCCTGTTTTCGCTCATAATCGAATCAACTTGTGACAATGCCTTTCCGGGTCTAGCCCTAAAGAAACCATTGGAAGCTCACATATTAGCTTTGCTGAAGAGACGTTCGGCGCTCGCCGCCTTCGTCAGCCCGTTCTGAGGATTCTGTACAGGTCCACCTTGACCGTGTACCTTCGCTTCGTGTGGAAGCTGTAGGTGCGCTGGATGACGATTTCCATCTCGCGAACCTGGTCGACTCTTCCTCCGATTCGTGGCACCTTTTGCCTTAGGAAACTGCGCACCGAGTCGCCTTTTTTGTGCAGCGAATAGACGACGTCCGCGATTTCCAGCGCTTTTTCCAGGAATTGAACGTCTGCTCCCTTTTTTCTGGTGCCGAAGGGCGGGTTCATGAGCGCCGTGTCGAAGTGCCCCTTCACGCATCGAACGTCGCCTATAACTAGGTCGACGTCTGCGTCCGCCTTCAGGGCGTTGCTTTGCGCTGTTTTAACCGCCTCCCTGTCGATGTCGACTCCAACGACCCATGCGGCTCCCGTCAGAGCCGCTGAGATGGCGAGGACGCCTGAGCCGCAGCCCAAGTCCACGACCGTTTTCTGGGCGATGTCGTCGTTTTCCCAAGACGCGACTTGGGCCATTTCCGCTGCTGCTTCGGGGTCAAGAGTGTACCCTTCCCACATGAGTTTCGGTTTCGGGCTGGGGGCGAGCTGGGAAAGCAGCATCGAAAGGCGCTTCTTCTTCATCATAACTTTTCTGACCGATGAACGATTTTTATCTCGCCGTTGCCTCACAGCAGTCCTTTTTTAAGGAGGTCTTCCCACTTCGTCCTCCCGAGAGCCACGTACGCCTCGGCGACTGTGAGTACTGGCTTCCTGAAGCCCGACGGCTCGTCCAAGGCGATTCTGGGGCAGGCCGTGTTCACGAACGCGTCGAAAGCTGGGAACTGCATGAGGTTGGCTGCGGTTACCTCGCGCAGGGACAGGAGGACCACTTTTTTGCCGCTTTTTTCGAGATCTTCCTTGATTTTTGCTGCTGCCTCCATGTTGGTTTGTCCGGGCTTCAGACCGACTATCACGCCGAAGGTCCGGGCGTTCTGGGCTTCGGTGATGCTTGTCCATCGTCTTTTTACTGTTTTTTGCGCGTATTCGGCTATGTTGTAGGCCGTGTTCTCGTAGGGGTCGGCGACGACGGTCGGCTTCATCGTGGCAAGGTGCAGCCCAAGCGGGTGGAACCGTCCTCCCCCCACGTACAGGAAGGCTTCAACCTCGTCGCTGACGGCTCTCGCGTTAGAATAATCGCAGCCCAGTATCTGACCCGGAGACTTCCCGCGCCCCGCGTTCCCGACGAGGACCGTTTTCTGCGCTTTCTCGAGGATTTTTCTCGCTTCTTCTATTTTGTGCGCGTGCTGGATTGTCGTGACTAGACCGATTCTGGTCCACGGCTTGAGGAGCGGAACCGCTTTTTCGACCGCTGGCTTGACGTCGAGTTTGGCTTTCGCTTCGATGTAGATTATTGGCGCTGACACGCCTTTCGGCTTGGCCATCTCCGAGTGGCCGTAGTGGACGATGAGGTCCGCTCCGAGGGTTTCAGCGTCACAAAGAGGCACGTCGCAGGTTCCGTAGCACGGGTCCCCCGAGACGACGGCTTGGGCTCCAGCC
>CAZOKM010000020.1:17692-22978 GCA_964580405.1 uncultured Candidatus Bathyarchaeia archaeon
CCGCGGCTTCGGCAAGCCTCTGGGCTTGGGGCTTCAGCCCTTCGGGCAGCTGGAGTAGAACCTTTTTGGCTTTGCGCTTCTTTATTTCCTTGGTGAGCTTGGCTTCTTCCAGGTCGAAGAGGTCGGTCAACGCTTTTCCCGTCTGCGGAGATGTTTCCGTTTTTCGCCTAGAGCTTGGTTCGGGTTCCACTTAAGGGTTATCGAGGGCTCTGTTTTGACCAACATCTTTTTTTGTTTGAATAACATGCGCCTGTGCTGAGATGACCAGCCTGTTTTGTTCAATAATGGGTTTCAAGTTTTTACTAACAATTCAGAGTGGGTCTGATTTGCATTGCAAGTTTTCTGTTGTTTTGGTGCGCAAACCATGTTTTCGTCTGGTCTGTTGTGTGTGACATCGGTTTCTGGATTTTGTTTATCAAAAGACAGTCAGTGGATAAAGTGTCAGCGGCGCGGTTAGTCGTATCTTCCGTGGAGCTTGACCGTGAAGTAGGCGTGGTTGAGGTTTTCGGCGGGGGTGTTGGGTGCCACGTTGTTGCCTTCCCCGAAGATGAACTTTCTCCCCCTAGTCACGCCTGACCCTATAATCCTGAGGGTCTCCTTCTCGACCTTAACTTTCGGTCCCTCGTAGAGGGTCGCCACGTGTAGGTTGCCCCTTATTGTGACGTCCTCTCCGAGAACCTGTCTGGCTCTCTCCAAGTCCATGGGAAAGCCCGTGTCCAGCGACGCGATGTGGAGCTCGTCCCTCAGAGATTCGAGGTGCTGCGCAACGGCTCCGCAAAGGTGGATTCCGGGTCTCCCGACGCAGAACGTCTCCACGATTCTCTTGTGCAGGGGGAGGACGAAACTCGCGTAGGTCTTGGGCGAAAGGAGCTGTATGCCGTCGTCCGCGAAGCCGAAGCCCTTGTAGGGGAAGCTCACCCCCATGAACCTGTGCCAAGCCTTCATCCTTTCCATGAGGGCGTCCGCCATGAACCACATAAACTTCTCGGCGAAACCCGAGTCCCTGTAGAGCAGCTTGACGATTTCCCCCGCGGTGATGTTGACTGCTATCGTGAAGGGCCCATCCGTTCCAGTCGATGTCCAAACGTCTCCAAGGGGCATGCCCTTGAAGGTGAAGCCCTCCTCCTTTTTTTGGACGAGGTGCTCGTAGAAGCTCTTCTCCTTAGCCATGAATCCCCCGAACGGGTCGGGTACACCCCTGTCCATGAAGGCTTTCATGTCATCTTTGGTCTTCAGGAAGGATTCGGCGTCTGGGACTTGCCCCTCCGCGAAGTGAACGGGTGCCCCCAGCCAGCACGACTCGTACACGTTTTGGAAGTGGACGCCCACGTCCCACTGCTTCGGGAGCCCCATTTCCCAGTCGCACCAGACGTTGTGGCGCCTCCAATGCTCAAACTCGAGCTCAGCCCTCAGCATCGTGTCCGGGTCTTCGAAGCATTCGCGGAAACCGTAGCCCCAAACGTTCAGGGATGGGTTGAGGACCAGCATCTTGTAGTTCATGGACCACTGGACGGGGATTCTGCTGGGCTGACCAGCCTCGAACTCCTTCCAGAGCTGCTTAACGTCCTCGTTGTGCTCCCCGAAGTCAGGAGTTTCATTAATACGGGCAACCTTCGTCCTGTTTCCGCTCATGGCACGTAACCCCGAACGGCTGATACTCCATAAACCGTTTTAGCGATAGAAATCAACCCTGAAACTGTATAAAGCTTATTGTACCAAAACTGAATTACGAAAAACATTCATGAACGAAGAAACGAGAAACGGACAATCAACGGCCCAGAAAGTTCGGCTGAGCGCATTTCACGAAAAATGTGTTATTTGATTTCGATGAGCTCCATGGCCTCGTTGAAATAGTTGAGGACGTTCATGCCCTTCTCTGTTATTTTGTAGGTTACGTGCGTGCCCTCGTTCTCTAGCGCGATCATCTGCTGCTCGATCATCGCGTCCAGCACCTGCATGAGCGGCTTCCACGAAAGGTTCGTCCTGTACATGATGCGGGTAGGCTTGTGGACTCCCTTCCGTATCGCCTGTAAGACGTCGAGGTAAATCTCAATCCGTGACCGTTTAGAGCTCACTCTAAACACCGAGTACATACCAATAACTAAAATACATAAAAGACAATGTGCGTAGCTCAGCAATACACAATGTATTCAGCTCCCCAGCAAAACACGGCAAAATTCGGCGCTATTACGAAAATAAGCGAAAAATCGCCTTATTATAGAACCAAAAAAGAAATAACGAATCCCGCAATATATCTAGAACGTAAGGTCTTAATGGAGATAAGGATGAGAAATGGAATTTTACGACGTAGTTCGGACCCGTCGCAGCGTACGGTCGTTCAAGGCTAGGAATGTCCCAAAAAAGGTGCTGAACAGAATATTGGAGGCCGTCCGCATCGCGCCCAGCGGAAGCAACCGTCAGCCGTGGCGGTTCATCGTCGTCAAGGACGAAGCCGTGAAGCAGAAGCTGATACCAGCTTGCGGTAACCAGAAGTGGCTGGCTGAGGCTCCCATAATCATCGCAGCTTGCGGGCACGCCTTCGACTACAACAGGGGCGGCTACATGGGGGACGACAGCTTCCTTGTGGACATGAGTATCGGCATGACGCACCTGATTCTCGCCGCACGGAACGAGGGGCTTGGGACCTGCTGGATAGGCAATTTCGACAATGATGAGGTCAAGGAGGTGCTCGGAGTTCCCGAGGGCTGGAACGTCGTCGGGCTAACGCCCCTTGGCTACCCAAAGGCTGGAAAAAAGGCGTTCGCCGACCCTGGAGAGAGAAAGCAGCTCAGCGAAATCGTCTCAACCGACAAGTTCTAGCATTCCGAGACGAAAGGGAAACTGGGCGATGTCGCAGAGGGAAAAGTCCAAAGAAAAGGCGATTGTCGAGCTCAAGGCCAGAGTGGACAGCCTCGAGCCATTCAGAGAAAAGCTCGAGTCCCTGAAGGCGGAGCGCGTCGGAGTCTTCCACCAAGTTGACACTTACTTCGAAGTTCCGCAGGGCAGACTGAAGATCAGGGAAACCGACGGCGAAGACGAAGGGGCGCAGCTCGTCTACTACGAGAGGCCCGACGTCGAGGGAATCAAACAGAGCCGGGTCTTCGTAGCTGAGCTCCCGAAGCCGCAGTTCACGAAAAAGTTCCTCGGCGCCGCCCTCCGCGTGAAAGCCGTCGTCGACAAGCAGCGGGAAATCTTCCGCCTAGAAGGGACGCAGGTGCACCTCGACACGGTGAGGAGCCTCAGAACGTTCGTCGAGTTCGAGAGGCCCGCCCAAGACACGCCCGAAGCCGCACTCGAAGCCCGCGAAACACTCCTGAAGCTCATGCGGACGCTTGGCATAAAACCCGAATCCCTGCAGAAAGGCAGCTACAGCGACCTACTCGCGGAACAAGCAAAACGGAAGAAACCGAAGACAGGGCGATGAGGACCCAAAACGCTCTTTACCCAGAAACCGTTTTATCGTCTTCCAGAAGACTTTGTTGAGGCAAACGGCGATGCACGACTTATTAATAATCGGCTCTGGGCCCGCAGGCTTGACCGCAGCCGTCTACGCGAGCAGGGCGGGGCTCAAGACTCTAGTTATCGGCGGTACCGCGTGGGGCGGTCAGCTCATGCTCACTTCCGAGGTCGAAAACTTCCCAGGCTTCAAAGACGGAGTCCTCGGACCCGAACTCATGGACAACATGGCGCGGCAGGCCGAGAGGTTCGGCGCAGAAACAGTCTACGAGGAAGCCGCGGAGGTCGACTTCTCCCAAAAACCGTTCAAGGTGAAAGCCGGAGACGCCGTCTACGAGGGCAAGGCCGTAATCATCGCAACTGGAGCCTCGCCGAGGTGGCTCGGGGTTGAGGGCGAGCAGCGTCTGAGGGGCAGGGGGGTTTCGGTGTGCGCGACGTGCGACGCCGCCTTCTTCAGGGACAGGGTTGCCGTGGTCGTGGGCGGCGGGGACACGGCTCTGCAGGAGGCACTCGAGCTCGCGAGGTTCGTGAGCCAGGTCAAGGTCGTCCACAGGAGGGACCAGCTGCGGGCTTCGAACATTCTTCAGGAAAGAGCTCGAAAGAACCCGAAGGTCGAGTTCGTCTGGAACAGCACCATAAAGGAAATCCTCGGCGAAGCCAAAGTCGAAGGCGTCAGGCTTAAGAGAACGGACACTGGAGAGGAGACGACGTTGAGGTGCGACGCGGTCTTCGTGGCCGTCGGGTACGAGCCGAACACGGAGGTTTTCAGGGGGAAGGTGGAGCTCGACGAGAAGGGGTACGTCGCCGTCAAGGAAGGAACCAAGACGAGCGTCGAAGGAGTCTTCGTGGCGGGTGACGTCCACGACCAACGCTACAGGCAGGCGATAACCGCCGCGGGTGAGGGATGCAAAGCCGCCCTAGATGCTCAAAGATACCTCGAAGAAACCACCTAGGGACGCATATTCAGCGCTCAAAAAGGTTGCGGGCTGCGGATTCGTCGTTCTGGATGGGTGGGCCCATCGGCGCATGTTTGAACCCTATGGTTGGGTTAACGGGCACGATTTCGTTGTTAGCAGGTTTTTCCTTGGCGAGCTTCATGTTGACGACTAGGTAGATGACCATGCCGACCGAGAAGAGGAGCCACCCGCCGAACGTGTGAAAAGTCTCCAGCGCCGTCTGCGACCCGTACATCCAGCCCACGTAGCAGATTCCGAAAATACGGAGCACGTTCAGCGACAGCATCAGGAGGACGCCGAGGCCCATGAGGACGGCCTTTCTCAAGAGCGAGCCCTTCAGCATCAGAGCCAAGAAGACGGCGAACGCCAGGAAGCTCATCAGCGAGAAGACGCCCATGCACGGCGCGTCAATCGTGAACGTAATTGCCTCCCCGCCCCTCGAAACCAGAGAAATGACGGACAGGGGAGTCTCCGAGTACACTGGGTTCAGCCCGAGCACGCCAAGAGCTGCTGAAACGATGTTGCCTGTGAAGCCCGAAAGGTAGGGACCGTAGTCGTACAGGAACGTGAACGGAATCGGGTACATGAAGAACAGGTACAGGACGGGCTTGGCCACGAGCCCCAGGATGCCGGTGCCGAAGAAGAACACTGAGCAGCCCAGAAGGTAAGCGATGAAGGCTGAAAGCTTCAGCACGACGTAAACCTGCGTGTAGAAGACGCACACGGAAATCGCCATCAACGCGGCTCCCAAGACCGCGCCGCTGTTTCCTTCCTCCGGCTCGAGATTGAAGCGCCCCCGGCTCTCGTAGAGGATGATGGCTGCTGCGACGGGGATCATGATTATGTAGTTGGTGGACGAGTTCAGCAGAGCCAG